>JAFDVN010000041.1 GCA_018269025.1 Acidobacteriota bacterium
CCTACATCTGGTCCTTCAGGCCCTTCGCGACCTTGAAGACGACCTTGCGGCCGGCGGGGATGGCGATGCTTTCGCCGGTCTTGGGGTTGCGGCCCATCTTGGCCTTGGTGGCGCGGACTTCGAAGGTGCCCAGGCCGAAGAGGTTCACCCGCTCCTCCGCCATGAGGGTCTCGACCATGTGATCGCGGAGATCGTCGAGGATGGCCTTGGCGCGCGCCTTGGACAGGTCGTGGCGGTCAGCGATTCGCGCGGACAGCTCCATGAGGCCGATGGTGGCGGGCTTGGTGGTCTTGGCCATGTCAATACTCCAGGAAGCCGTCCTTAAAGAAGACGGACCATCGTCCAGGATGCCTCGGAAGGCGAGGAATGGCCAGGATTATTCGCACCCAAATGGAAAGCGCCCCTTCCGGGGCGCTTTCACGGGACCGGACCGGCCTATTCGGCGGATTCGGCGACCACCTCGAGCTTCACATCGGCGGCGACGCCGCTGTAGAGCTTCACATGGGCGGTGTAGGCGCCCAGATCCTTGATGTGGGGCAGGCTGATGGCCTGTTTGTCCACGGTGAAGCCCTTCTGGCGGAGCAGGTCGGCCACTTCGGCGTTGGTGACGGAGCCGAAGAGGTGCCCGTTGTCGCCCACCTTCTTGATGGACTTGAGGACTGTCTCGTCCAGCTTGGCCTTGATCTCCAAGGCCTCCGCGTGCTCCTTGGCGCGGAGCTTCTGCACGCGCTCCTTCTCCAGCTCGATCTGGCGCTTGTTGCCTGCGGTGACGGGCAGGGCCATCTTCTTGGGGAGGAGGAAATTGCGGGCGTAGCCGTCCTTCACGCTCACCACATCGCCGCGGCTGCCCAGGTTGAGGACATTTTCGACCAGGAGGATTTCCATGGGTCTTCCTTATGAGTTGGATCCGGCCAGCGGGAATCGCGTTCCCCGGTCTGGTTAGGCGGCGCTGAAATCAGGGGCCGCCAGGGCATGTGCCTTGTCCCCAGGTGGGTTAGGCCGGAAGAAACAGTCTATCCTGTCCCCACCCGATCGCCAATGATGAAACCGGAGCGAGCCATGAGCCAGCCCGAGAAGCGAGACAGCCGCCGCGTGCTCCTGCCGGGAAACCCCCAGGCCCGGTTTCGGGCCGCGGGCCAGGTCTTCGACCGCATCCCCCTGGCCAACCTGAGCCATGGCGGCTGCCTGACCATGGTGCCCTTCCAGGAAGCCGGCGCCCTCTGCCTGGACATGCCCATTACCGAGTTGGTCCTCTTCCACCCCGGCCTCACCGCCAACCCCATCACCGCCCGGGTCGCCTGGACCATGGCCCACGCCGAAGGCGACCAGGTGGCCGTCGGCCTCCAATTCCAGGAGATGGCGAGCGACACCCGCATCGCCCTCGTGGCCGTGGTGGACTCGGCGATTCTCGAAAGCGTCCGGCGCTAGGCGCCGTAGAAACTTTCGATTCCGGAAGCCACTTCTTCGAGCATGGCCTCGGTCATCTCGGGGAAGACGGGGATGCTGAGCACTTCGGCGGCGGCGCGTTCGCTATTCGGGAACTGGCCCTTCCTGAAGCCAAGATCCTGGAAGCAGGGCTGCTCGTGGAGGCAGATGGGGTAGTAGATGGCCGAGCCGATGCCCTTCGCCTTGAGATGGGCCTGGAGCGCGTCCCGCTTGCCGTCTTTCACTCGAAGGGTGAACTGGTTGTAGATGTGGCGGCCTTCGGGGACGACTTCCTTCGGCAGAACGAAGGGGCCACCGTCCAGCTTGGCGAGGCGGGCGTGATACCAGCTCGCGTGCTTGCGGCGTCCCTCGTGCCAACCTTCGAGCAGGGGCAGCTTGGCGCGGAGGACGAGGGCCTGGAACTCATCCAGGCGACCGTTCATGCCCACCTCGTGGTGGACATAGACCGGCTCCATGCCGTGCACCCGCAGGCGCCGCACCCGGGCGTGAAGGTCCGCCGAATCGCGGACGACCGTGGCCCCCGCATCGCCAAAGGCCCCGAGGTTCTTCGTCGGGTAGAAGCTGTAGGCGGTCATCTCGCCGAACTGACCGGCGTGCTTGCCCCAGCCCTTCGCGCCCATGCTTTGACAGGCGTCCTCGATGACCGGAAGGCCGTGCTTCGCCGCGACCGCGCAGATGGTGGGCATCTCGGCGAGCTGCCCGAAGAGGTGGACGGGCATGATGGCCTTGGTGCGCGGCGTGATCGCGGCCTCCACCAGCGCGCCGGTCGTGTTGAAGGTGGCCGGGTCCAGGTCCACGAAGACCGGCTTCGCGCCCACCCGGGACACCACCCCCGCGGTCGCGAAGAAGGTGAAGGTCGGCACGATCACCTCGTCGCCAGGGCCAATGCCCAGGGCCATGAGGGCAACCAGTTGGGCGTCGGTCCCGCTGCTCATGCCCACCGCGAAGGAAGCCCCCGCGTAGGCCGCCAGCTCGGCTTCGAGTCCCTTCACATGCTCGCCAAGGATGAAGGAAGACCGGTCCATGAGCCCCGCGAGGCCATCGAGCACAGCGGCCTTCACGGATGCGTTCTGGGGCGCGAGATCGAGCATGGGGACGGACATGGTGAACCTCTAACGGATCAGCGTCTCATGCCCTTCCAGATCCGTGGAAGACTTGGGGTATGCGCCCCGTCTCGCTTCCTGGCCTCCTCCTCGCGATCGCCGTGGCGCTTCCCGCGCAAGCGCAAGATCTCCACACCGTCCCCATGCCCGGATCGCGCAAGGATGATTTGGCGTTGCCCTTGATCGTCTCCGAGGCGAATCCAAGCGCGGCGTCTCGCCTCAACGCCTTCGTGCAGCTCGTCTATCTGGATGGACTCCTGAAGCCTGGCGAAAAGGATCCCTTCGCCCGGGTCCGCTACGACTCCAACCACGACGGCCCTGGTTCCACTTCCAGCCTTTCCTGGTCGGCCTCCAGCCAGGGACGCCTGCTCTCCCTCCAAGTCGTGAGCGAGACCACGGGCGCCTACTCCACCGAGACCACCGACGACCTGCTGCTGGATGCCACCCACGGTCAGCCCGTCTCAGCCGCGGACCTCTTCACGCCCGAAGGCATGAAGGCGCTCGGCACGCGACTCGCCTCCCTCCGAAAAGCAAAACTTCGTCAGGAAATCCAGTCCGAGAAAAGGGGAAAGTCCGATGAGGAGACTCAAGCCTGCCTCGCGGTCCAAGAGGAATCCCTCAAAGAACAAACCTTCGATGGCATCACGGGTCTTTGCCTGGACGCCACGACGCTCGCCTTCCCGGCTTCGCTGGACCTGCCCCATGTCGTCCTCGCCTGTGATGTGGACCTCACGCTCGCCCTGCCGCGCCAGGAGCTCGCGCCCTACCTGAGCGCCTATGGCAAGGCGCTGCTGGATTCCACCCTTCCGGCTCCAGCTTTACCCACCGCTTGGACGAGCCGCGTGTTCACAGGTCGCATCGGAACCGCGCCCGTGGTGATTCAGCTCCATCGCGAGGCGGACGGGAGCCTTACCGGAAGCTACGCCTATGTGAAGCGGGGATCGGCGCTCGAACTTTCTGGAAGTTCCAAGAGCGGTGCCCTGGACCTGGACGAGACCAATGCCGATGGCGACTCCACCGGCCATCTCACCCTGAAGGACCATGGCCTTAGCCTGACGGGAATCTGGTCCTCCCTCGATGGCACGCGGTCCCTACCTCTTACGGCTTCGGCTGAATGATCACGCTTCCGAAGCGGCTTCGTCCGTTTCGCGCGCTTCGCCGCCCTTCATCGGCCGCATGAGCGGGAATAGGATGACATCGCGGATGCTCGCACTGTTGGTGAGCAGCATCACGAGGCGGTCTATGCCGATGCCTTCGCCGCCGGTGGGCGGGAAGCCATGCTCCAGGGAGGTGACGAAGTCCTGGTCCAGCATCATGGCTTCGTCGTTGCCGCCTTCGCGCTCGTCCATCTGGGCCTGGAAACGACCGAGCTGCTCGATGGGGTCGTTCAGCTCGGAATAGGCGTTCGCCAGCTCCATGCCGCCCACGAAGAGTTCGAAGCGGTCCACGAAGCGGTCATCACCGGGAAGCGTCTTCGTCAGCGGGCTCAGCTCGATGGGGTAGTCGGTGATGAAGGTGGGCTGGAGAAGCTGCTTCTCCGCATGGTGCTCGAAGAGGTCGCCGAGCAGGACGCCGGCCGTCTTCTTGTCCGCGTCCTCGAGGTGGGCCTGCTTGGCGAGGGTGCGGATGCCTTCCTCCGATTCCAGCGCCTTGCGGTCCACCTTGCCGTACTCGGCGATGGCGTCTTTCAGCGTGAGGCGGCGGAAGGGGGCCTTCCAACTGATCATCGCCTCGCCCCAGGGCAGCTCGGTGGACCCCATGATGTCCAGGGCCAGCTTGGCGCAGAGCTCTTCCGTGATGGCCATCATGTCCCGCAGGTCCTCGCCCGCGGAATAGAACTCCATCATCGTGAATTCGGGATTGTGGCGGACCGAGAGGCCTTCGTTGCGGAAGTTGCGGTTGATCTCGAAGACCTTGTCGAAGCCGCCGACGATGAGGCGCTTCAGGTACAGCTCGGGCGCGATGCGGAGGTAGAGCGGGATGTCGAGGGCGTTGTGGTGGGTCACGAAGGGTCGCGCCGTCGCGCCGCCGGGGATGGGCTGCATCATGGGCGTCTCGACTTCGAGGTAGCCCCGTCCCTCCATGAAGCGACGGGTGGCGGAAAGGATCTTCGAGCGCACCCGGAAGGTCTTCAGCACCTCGGGGTTGGAGATGGTGTCGAGGTAGCGCTGGCGGTAGCGCAGCTCCTTGTCCTGGAGGCCGTGCCACTTCTCCGGCAGCGGCAGCAGGGCCTTGGTGAGGAATTGGATCGTCTCGCCCTTCACCGTCAGTTCGCCGGTGCGGGTGCGCATCACCGTGCCCGTCACGCTGAGGAAGTCGCCGAGATCGAGGAGCCGCACGATCTCCCACTGGGTTTCCGTGAGCGCGTCCTTGCGGAGGTAGGCCTGGAGCTTGGCGCCGTTTTCGAAGAGGTGGAGGAAGGCCGTCTTGCCCTGATCCCGGTAGGAGACGATGCGGCCCATGACCGACACCTTCGGCGCGCTCGCCTCCAGGTCTTCGGCGGTGGCGTTGGCATGGGTCGTGAGCACCTGTTCCAGCCCGTGGGTTCGCGCGGCTTTCGCGGGGTAGGCTTCCACGCCCAGGGCGCGGAGCTTCGCCAGCTTTTCCTCCCGCGCTTGCCGGTACTGGTTGGATTCCATGGAGCCTCCGGGCCGAAGCTCCAGTCTAGCGGGGACCTACTCCGGCTCCACGAGCAGGAGGCCGAGGGACTCCTCGCCCAGGGGCGTGGCCTTCAGGACGCGGCCGCCCACGGTGAAGACGACGGCCCCTCCCACGGTTCCATCCGAGGCGGGGGCGGGCAGGGCGGACCAAATGGCTTGAGCCCCGGCCTCGCCTCCATGAATGACCGCGCCCTTGGCAGGCAGGCCGATGGACTCCCAGCCCGGCGTGGCCTCTGTCACGAGCCCCGTGACACGCTCGGCGAGGGCTGCGGGGCCCTTCATCGTCCGCCAAGCCCGGCGGTAGCGGCCCAGGTGGAAGGTGAGATCCATCTTGGTCCGGGCCAGTTCGTCTTCCAGACGGATGGTCTTGCGCCAGAAGCGGTGGGCCAGGATGGCCGCGAAAAGGAGGGCGAGGATCACGACGAGCAGGCCCCGGTCGAGGGGCCGGTCGCTCGCAGCCAGGAGAAGCAGGGGGAAGGAGGCGTTCATCCCCTTAGAGTAGCGGCCCTTGCTGGTAGAGTTGGACATGGGGTCGGCCGCGCGTGGCGCGGGGCTCCAGCGGGGGACGATCATGACGAAGTTGAAGCAGAGGCTCCAGGAGCGCATCGAGGCCGAGCGGCCCCGCACCGCGCGGCTCAACAAGGAGTTCGGCTCCGTCGTCATTGACCAGGTGACCATCGGCCAAGCCCTTGGCGGCGCGCGGGATGTGAAATGCCTCGTGACGGACATCTCCTACCTGGATCCCCAGGAAGGCATCCGCATCCGCGGCAAGAACATCCCGGAGACTTTTGCCTGCCTGCCCAAAGGCTCCGGCGCGGAATATCCCACGGTGGAATCCTTCTGGCATTTCATCCTCACGGGCGAGGCGCCGGACGCGGACGAAGTGGAGGAGATCGAGGCGGACTTCAAGTACCGCGCCAAGGTCCCGCCCTATGTGTTCGATGTGATCCGCGCCCTGCCCAAGGACACGCACCCCATGGTGATGTTGTCCTCGGCCATCCTCTCCATGCAGCGCGAGAGCAAGTTCACCCACTTCTACCACCACGGCTTCAAGAAGGACCGGGCCTGGGAGACGATGTACGAGGACGCCTCCGACCTCGTCGCGCGCCTGCCGGAGATCGCGGCCTTCATCTACCGCTGGAAGTACCGGAATGGGCAGATCATCGCGCCGGACACCAAGCTCGACTTCGGCGCGAACTTCGCGCACATGATGGGCTTCGCCAAGCCCTATGACGATGTGGCGCGCATGTACTTCATCCTCCATAGCGATCACGAGGTGGGCAACGCCTCGGCCCACACCACGCACCTCGTGGGCTCCACGCTGAGCGACGCCTACTACTCCCTCGGCGCGGGCCTTTGCGCGCTGGCGGGCCCGCTCCACGGCCTCGCCAACCAGGAAGTCCTCGACTGGATCCAGAAGTTCAAGGAGAAGCTCGGCGGCGCGGAACCCACCGAGGACAATGTGAAGGCCGCCCTGTGGGACACCCTTAACGCGGGCCAGGTCATCCCGGGCTACGGCCACGCGGTGCTGCGCCGCACGGACCCGCGCTTTGAGGCCCAACTCCAGTTCGCGGAAAAGCACCTTCCGGACGACGCGCTCTTCAAGCTCGTGCGGACCATCTACAAGGTCGCGCCGGGCGTGCTCACGGAGCAGGGCAAGACGAAGAACCCCTGGCCCAATGTGGATGCCGCCAGCGGCATGATCCAGTGGCATTACGGGCTCCGCGAATACGACTTCTACACCGTCCTCTTCGGCGTGGGCCGCGCCATCGGCGTGCTCGCCAATCTCGTATGGGACCGCGCCTTGGGCTACCCCCTGGAGCGCCCCAAGTCCGTCACCACCGACATGCTGGAGAAATGGGCGGCCGCAGGCGGCGCGAAGGAATAGAGAATTAACAGGGATGAAGGGGATGAAGGGGATGCAAGCAATTCATCCTCTTCATCCCCTTCATCCCTGTTCATGAACTTTTTGACCCCTCGCTCCATCTATCCTGGGAGCCGCCATGTTGATTCCGCCCGCCGTCCAACAATCCGCGCCAGTCAAGCCTGAGCCAGGCCCCGTTGCCAAACTCCTCGCGACCCGTGGCGTCGTGCTGTCGCTTACGCGGAAGGCGGTCGGCGCGCTTTACGGCAAGGGCACGGTGGAGTTGGAGCGCATCGAAGTCTCCAATGGGACCGACACCGCCCACGGCCTCGGCTTCCACATCACGGGCCCCGCCAAAAGCGATGGCGAAGGCCGCGTCGTCGTCGAACAGGAAGAGATCCCAACCCTGCTCTCCGCCCTGGACCGCTTCCAGGTCGAAGCCGCGAAGCTCGCCGCAGGCGATGCCGACACGAGCTACACCCTCACGAGCCATGCGGGCCTCAGCCTCGAACTGGCTCGGCAGCCGGGTGGCGTTGCCCTCACCCTTCGCGCGGGACGCGGCGAAGCCGCGCTGACGATCAGCCAGATCGCGGCATTGCGCTCGCTCATCGAGAAAGCGAAATAAC
>JAFDVN010000042.1 GCA_018269025.1 Acidobacteriota bacterium
CGGCTCCGTCGGCGACCTTCGCTCGTGGCGCTGCTGCCCACGCTCTTCCTCCTCGCGCCAGGCAGCGTGGGCATGCGCAGCTTCTCCTTCCTCGCGAAGAACGACATCTACTCCGGCATGGACGCCGCGGTCCACACCGCCTTCCTCGCCTTCGCCCTGGTGACGGGCCTGCTCATCGCCAACGCAGCCCTGCCGCCGCGGCGGTCGTTGTGAGGGCATGGACCGTGACAGTGGGTCAGATTGGCCGACCGACCACTTCGATGTCATCCAAATAGCATCCTGGGTTTGAGACACCCGAAGCTGATTGGAAGCGGAAACGGACGCGCACATGAGGGTTGCCCACGAAGGGAGTGAGGTCCAGGTGGAGATGGGCCCAGCCTCCTACGGCTGGGATTGCTGAATCACCATTCACACCTCCCATCTGACTGCAAATGGGTTGGAATGTTTGTCCATCGTCTGTGCTGAGTTCGACCCAGAGGGGATCTTGAAGGGAGTAGGGGCTCGGGCTGCCGACCCAGTCGTAGAGCCAGAAGGAGAGGGTGGCTGAATTGAGACTCGACAAATCCATCACGGGGGATAGCAGCCAAGAATCCGCGAGGTTGGGGTATCCACCGTTGAACCCATTCCCCATGCAGTGCAGGCCTGAATGAGCCATACCTGGCTTGTCACCCCTCACGGGGGACCCCATCTCCCAAGAGTCGTGCGTGCCTCCATGGGTCCAACCGTTCTCCCCCTGCTCGAAATCCTCGAAGAACACCCGAGATTCAGGCTTTTGCGGAATTGAGTTGTAGAGGGCCAATGCGTCCTGGAGTGACTTGATGCAGCCCTGGACATCCTGGGAGCGCAGTTGGGCGAGGGCCTGAGTCTGGAGGCTTTGAGCGGATTGGATGGTTTGGGAGGCCGTCGCACCTGGACATCTTCCTCGGTGGTCAACTTCTGCCCGAAACACATCTGCGGCGACCGCAACCGCCTGGGTGGAAAGGGTCTGGCCGATCGCAAAGGTTTGGATATCAGAGCCCGTGTGAGCCCCCGCCCAGTTTGGGTCTGTCATTGGGAGGTGGGGATCCGAAGTGTGCCAGTACCCCTCGATGCCATTCGTAAAGAAAACCGGGAACTCGTCCTCCGGTGCGCAGACCATACTCACAATCTCATCCTGGGGAGTCTTCATGTTTAGGCCCATGGTGGTTTCCATGCGAACCCACCGGTAGCCTGGTACCCAATACTGAATGATCCAGTGCTGGTCATAGGCCGTGCTGGTCCAGGTCGGCATATTCAGCAGTACCCGGGTGGGCACGCCTTCGGCCCGGAGTAGGGCGGCTCCAGCGTGGGCATGGCCCGTGCAGGAGTTGTCCCATTTCATGGAGTAATAAGCATCAAATGAGACGGGTGTCCTTTTGAAGTCGTATGGAATGTGGCCACATTTATTTGCCACGATCTTGGTGAGGCTCCAAAGATCAGATGTGGTCCCGGCGACATTCTGGGCATAAGAACGAACGAAGGGATCGTTGACCTGAACGCAGTCAGTGGGCTGGAGCAAGGCTAGAAGGTCTGGCGTGAGGTTGGAATAGGCCGAAAGCGGTACGGTGGTCGGTCTGCTGGTGAGGTCTTGGTCTTTTACGATCACCCAAGATTCCCAATTCAGTGTCGTGGGCCCAGAGCGAAGCTGGGCCGCCACGATGACATTGTCCGGCCCAAGGCGGAGGAAGCGGTAATCAATCAGTTGTGGACTACTAAGCGTGAAGAGAATCGGTGCCTGTTCCTCGAACGCGATCGGAATTAGGAAATAGGCCTGGTAGGTCGGTGTGGACGCAGGTGAGGAAATGGGGAGTTTCCCTTGAATCAATCGTAGGTAGAGGTTATCCGTTGAAGCCGGTGGGGGCGGTGTGCTGGGGCCAGAAGACGCAGCAGTCGGAGTCCCCCCTCCACCCCCACCACAGCCCAAAAAGAGGAGTGAGGCAGAGGAGACGAATAGGAGACGCTTCAGAAAACCCATTCCAACCCTCCGATTCAAATGAAATTGATGGAAGTATAGCCATTCAAGACGACTGGAACAAAATTACGCTCGCATAATTCCAGGCGGTCGCTCTAGGCCGTCCAGATCAGTTCGTAATCGTGGCGGGACCCATCCTGGGAGGGACGATGCGACACGGCACAGGCATCACCGCCTGTGAGCTCTAAGGCCCTTCCAAGCCACTGGGGCACGGAGTGGGTGTACCACTCCGGGAACATCCCCTCCGCCCAGATGGTGAGGGTGGCATGGCCATCCTCCACTTCTCCCAGCCGCACCACGCCCCCTCGGTAGTTGAATTTGAAGAGCGTCGGACCCTGGTGGATGAGAGTCTTCGGGGTGAGCAGCTTCAGGATCCAGGCGTGGATGACGGTGAGCTGCTCATCTGTGGTCGCGCGGATGCGTGCCACCGCGCCCGCCTCACCCACGAGCGCGGTGTGAGCCGTGACGAGCTCATTGACCCGAGCGGATTCGACCCAGGAGAAGAAGCCCGGCATGCTCCTGAATGTGTCCCGACCCATGGGGGACAGGCCGTCCACGAGGTCATCCCAGGCCGTGCCGCCCCGACGCATCATGTCCTTGTGCAGGCCCCTCAGCAGGGAGGCGCGCACATGGGTGATGGTGGCTTCCTCGCGAGAAGGCTGGGGCAGGTTCGGATCGTCCATTTGGGTTCCAAGATACCGCTGTTACTGGAAGGTGGGCGGGATCTGGTATCCCTTGATGATGACGGACGCCCCCACGCCCCATCGCAATCACGGCATTGACCTGCTGCGCGGCCTTTCGATTCTGCTCGTGGTGCTGCACCACACGGGGCTTCGCATCCCTTTGAAGAAGACGGCCCTCGGAGGGTTGGTCCCAGGGTGGCTTTTGGGTGGCCTCAACTGGAATGGCTACGAGGCGGTGTTCGTCTTCTTCGTCATCTCCGGATTTCTTATCACGGGAAACGCGCTGAAGCGGTGGGGGCCCTTGGGCGCGATCCAACCCAAGCCCTTCTACGCGCGGCGCTTCGCGCGCATCGTGCCGCTGCTCGTGGCGTTGGTCGCGGTCCTGAGCCTGTTTCACCTGCTTGGACTCCAGGACTACCGCATCCACGGCGAAGGCCAATCCCTCGGGGGCGCGATCGCGGCTACCTTCGGGCTGCACCTGAACTGGTACGAAGGCATGAAGGGCTACCTGCCCGGCGGATGGGATGTGCTGTGGTCCCTGTCCATCGAGGAAGTGTTTTATCTCGCCTTTCCGCTCGTGTGTCTGATCACGCGACGGAAGGCCGTGATCGTGCCGCTTCTGCTGCTGCTCACGCTTTCCCTGCCGTGGACGCATGCGGCGCTCAAAGGCAACGAGATCTGGCAGGAGAAGGCCTACCTTCCAGGGATGTCCGCCATCGCACTGGGCGTGCTCGGCGCACTGCTCGCGGACGCGTGGCGGAATCCCACGGTGGGCCAGACCCGGCTTCTGGCCTGGACCGGAGCCATAGGGCTCGCGGTCGTCTTCTTCGCAGGATCGGCGGTCTGGCATCTGCTCCGGGACAGCTATTTGATCCTGCTATGCCTATCCGCGCTGGCGCTTTGTCTCGCGGCGGACAAACGACCGATGCGCGCGATCCCTGGCCTCGGGTGGCTCCGCTCCTGGGGCCGCCTGAGCTACGAGATCTACCTCACGCACATGTTTGTCGTGTTTGGGATCGTCCGCGTCTTCCGAGCATCGGGCGCCGATCTGCGCACGGGATGGCTGTGGTACCTGCCGGTGTTCGTGCTCTGTTGGCTGCTGGGCGTGGCGGTGGAGCGCACGCTCTCAGGGTCTTGTGAACGGTGGCTAAAGCGGCGATGGCTGGATACGAAATCGGCCCGCCCGGGAGAGCAGGCCGTTTGAGGCGCGGGCGCGATCAGCCGCCGATCTTCACGGCGGGCACGGGCTTTTCGCCGCGGTAGTCGTAGAAGCCACGGCCGTTCTTCTTGCCCATCCAACCCGCGTCCACGAGCTTCTTGAGGAGGGGGCAGGGGCGGTACTTGGGATCGCCCAGGCCCTCGTGCAGCACATTGAGGATGAAGAGGCAGGTGTCCAGCCCGATGAAGTCCGCGAGGGTGAGCGGGCCCATGGGGTGGTTCATGCCGAGCTTCATGATGCCGTCAATGGCTTCGACCTCGGCGACGCCTTCGTACAGCGCGTAGATGGCCTCGTTGATCATAGGCAACAGCACGCGGTTGGAGACGAAGCCGGGGAAGTCGTTGCAGGCGATGGGTGTCTTGCCCAGCTTCTGGGACAGGGCCATCACCGTGTCGTAGGTGGCATCAGAAGTGGCGAGGCCTCGGATGACCTCGATGAGCTGCATGACCGGCACGGGGTTCATGAAGTGCATGCCGATAAAGGCTTCGGGGCGCTTCGTGACGGCGGCCAGCTTGGTGATGGAGATGGAGCTGGTGTTGCTCGCGAGGATCACGCCGGGCTTGCAGACGCGATCCAGCGTCTCGAAGAGCTGCTTCTTCACTTCCCAGCGCTCGGTGGCGGCCTCCACGACGAAGTCGCAGGCGGCAAGGTCTTCCAGGTTCGTGGTCGTCTTCACCCGGCCCAGGATGGCGGCCTTCTCGTCGGCGCTCATCTTGCCCTTGTCCACGCCCCGCTGGAGGTTCTTGTCCATGGTGGCCACGCCCTTGGCGGCGAAGTCGGCGGAGATGTCCTGCATGAGGACGCTGAAACCGGCCGCAGCGAAGACATGGGCAATGCCATTGCCCATCTGCCCCGCGCCGATGACGCCGATGCTCTTGATCTGGTCCATGGGTTCCTCCGAACCCTTCATTCTAGCGGGATCAATCACAAAAGCTTCACCACGGAGACACAGAGACTCAGAGGTATTGGCAGTCTCTGAGCCTCCGTGTCTCCGTGATTCGCTTTATGCTGTTTGTGCGCAGGGAGATCCCATGGCCGCTTCCAAGAACCGCATTGATTGGGCATTGCTCCTCCTCCGCATCGCGGTGGGCGCGGGGTTGTTGCTGCACGCGATCCCAGAGCTGCGGTACGGCGGCGCGAACTTCCACCACGCGGCCCAGCTCGGCGGGGCGTTGGCGGAAGCCATCGGCGGGGTGTTGATCCTGCTTGGGCTCTTCCAACCCATCGTCTGCTTGATCCTCGTCGTGATCCTCGCCGTGCCGGTGGTGGATGGCTGGATCCAAGGCGGCGCGGTGCTCGGTCACCTGGATCACCTGCTCCGCATTCTCACCGTCGGCGCCTGCGGCCTGGGCGGGCCGGGCAAATGGGGCCTTGGGAAGTAGCGCCTAGGGAATGATCTCCACATCCTTCGGCTTCCTCGGCTCGGCGATCCAGGCCACGAGGACGCTGATGAAGTAGAGGGCGAGCAGCACGGCGCTGAAAAAGATCGTCGTCACCACCACATCACCGGGGGTCATGAAGGCGGAGACGAAGACGATGATGACCGTGGCGTGGCGCCAGTACTTCAGCATCCACTTCGCGGTCACGAGGCGGAACCGGGACAGGAAGTAGAACAGCACGGGCAGCTCGAACATGACGCCCGTCATCACAGTCGTGCCCAAAAACAGATCCAGGTAGTCCTCGATGTGCAGGTTCGCGCGCAAGCCGGCCTGGGCGGCTTCCTGGAAGAGGATGTCCCCCAGGAACTTGAAGGCCTGGAAGTAGGCGAAGACGACGCCCAGCAGGAAGCAGGCGCTCGTGATGAAGACGAAGGGGATCACCATCCGCCGTTCGCGGGGCATGAGACCGGGGCGGATGAAGGCCCAGAGCTGGTAGAACACCACGGGCGCGGCGAGAAAGACCGCGGCCCAGAAGCTCAGGCGCATGAGGCTGAAGAAGGGTTCCGTCAGGCTCGTGAAGGCCCAGGGCTGCAGGCTCGCGATGGGCTGGTGCGTCTGACGCGCCATCGCTTCTAGAAAGGGCTGCTGGGCGATGGCCCACAGCTTGAAACGCATGGGCGCGATGGGCGCGTGGTGGAAGAGGAATTCCGGAATGCCGAAGGGATAGCCGTAGGTGAAGCTGAAGGCCGCCACCACCGCGAGGATGATGCGGAAGAGTCGCACCCGCAGCTCCTGCAGGTGCTCCCAGAAGCTCATGTGGCTCGGCGGGGCTTCGGTCTCGCTCATGGGCCGAAAGTCGCTCCGCCGCTACTTCTTTTCGGAAGTGACTTCGTCCTTCACGGAATCCGTCAGCTCCTTGCTCGCCTTCTTGAATTCCTGGATGCCCTTGCCCAGGCTCTTGCCCAGTTCGGGCAGGCGGGAGGGGCCGAAGAACAGCAGCAGGACGGCGCCGATGAGGAGCAGTTCGCCGAATCCGAGATTGCCCATGGTGTGCTCCCAAATGTGAAGGTGTGGTCAGGCTATGACGCCAAGCCCCGCATCCATTCTAGAGGAGGAGCGGAAAGACGCGAGGGTTTAGGCGCCGAAAACGGTCTGTCGCCCGATGCTGTGGTAGGTCCACCCGGCCTTGGCCATGGATTCCGGCCGGAAGAGGTTTCGGCCATCGAACATGACCTTGGCTTTCAGGGCCTTGGCGAGGGCCTCCAGGTCCGCGGCCTTGTACTGGGGCCATTCGGTGGCGATGAGGAGCGCGTCCGCGCCCGCCGCGGCCTCCATGGGGCTGGTGGCGTAGGTCACACGGTCCCCGATTTTGGCTTTCACCGGCGGCATGGCCTCGAAGTCATGGACGACGACTTCCGCGCCCAGGGCGATGAGGCCGTCAATCAATTCCAGCGCCATGCTTTCCCGGATGTCGTCCGTGTTCGCCTTGAAGGCCAGGCCCCACAGGGCCAGGCGCTTGCCCTTGAGCGGTCCGGGATCGCCCGCGACGACGCCGTAGTGGGCTTTCACTTTTTGGAGCAGGACCATCTTCTGCTGGCGGTTGGCCTCCACCGTGGCGGCGAGGGTGAGCAGGGGCTCCCCGTGCTCGCGGCCCGTGCGGAGCAGGGCCTGGAGGTCCTTGGGGAAGCAGGAGCCGCCGAAGCCGGGACCCGGGTTGAGGAAGGCCGGTCCGATCCGGTGATCCGCGCCGATGGCCACTTTCACATGGTCAATGTCCGCGCCGACGCCTTCCGCCAGCCGGGCCATTTCGTTGATGAAGCTGATGCGGAGCGCCAGCATGGCGTTGGCCGCGTACTTGGTCATTTCGGCAGAAGCCGGGTCCATCCGGAACCACTTGCCTTTCGACGCCTCCAGGAAGGGCGCGTAGAGCGCCTTCATCACGGCTTCGGCGTGGTGGGTCTGGCAACCCACGACGACGCGATCGGGCTTGAGGAAGTCCTCGATGGCGCTGCCTTCCCGCAGGAATTCCGGGTTGGAGACGACCTCGAAGGCGCGGTCGGTCCCCGCTTTTTGGAGGGAAGCCTGGATCGCGGCCTGCACCCGCGCCGCCGTGCCCACTGGAACGGTGCTCTTGTCCACGACGATGAGCGGCTTCGAATCCTTGGGGCGCAGCGCCATCGCCTCACCGATCTGGGACGCCACCGCGAGGACATATTTCAGATCCGCGCTTCCATCCTCGCTTTGGGGTGTCCCCACGCAAATGAAAGCGGCGTCCGCGTGGGCGATGCCGTCCCTCAGGTTGGTGCTGAAGGTGAGGTTTCCCGCCTCCAGGTGTTTCCTGAACAGATCTTCAAGGCCTGGCTCGAAGATTGGGCATTCGCCCTTCTGGAGTCGCGCCACCTTGGCGGCGTCCACATCCACGCCGAGGATCCAATTCCCACCTTCGGCGAAGCAGGCCGCGGCCACGAGACCCACATAGCCCGAGCCGATCACGAGCACCTTCACGGGGCGACTCCTTTGAACGCTCCAGTGTAGCCCGGGCCAGGGCAAATCCTAGCTATGATGGGGCTTCGATGGATGGAGGCCCCATGGTCCCGGTCGCGCTGTTGGATGGCGGCATTGATCTGAAACAGGTGGTGATGCACGCCTCGCCCGTGGCGAAGGCTGTCATCCTCATCCTCCTGGTCTTCTCCATCGGCTCCTGGGTCGTCATCGTTCGCAAGTGGGCGCTGTACCTCCGCAGCCGCCGCGTTTCCACGACCTTCCGGGCCTTCTTCAAGAAATCCAGCAACTGGCAGGACCTCAAGCAACAGGCCGAACACTACAAGGTGAGCCCCTTGGTGGGTCTCTTCCTCGCGGGCTACAACGAGCTCACCTACCAGCTCAAGGTGGGCCAGGAAGGCCGGATGCAGATGCGGCGCATGGAGTCGCTGGAGCGCGCGCTGCAGCGGGCCTCCGTGGTGGAGATGGGGCGCCTCGAAGGAAGCCTAGGCCTCCTCGCCACCGTCGCCGCCGTGAGCCCCTTCGTCGGTCTCTTTGGCACCGTGTGGGGCATCATTGACGCCTTCCAGAGCATCGGCGCCGTCGGCAACGCGAGCCTCGCCACCGTCGCGCCGGGCATCGCCGATGCGCTCATCGCCACGGCCCTCGGCCTCGTCGCCGCCATCCCCGCCCTCATGGCCTACAACTACTACCAGGGCAAGCTGAAGCAGTGGCAGGCGGAGTTGGATGACTACGCGCTGGAGTTCCTCACGCTGTCCGAGCGCAATTTCACGTGAGGCTGCTGGTCGCGGAGAACGCGGAAGTTCCGCGGAAAGCGCTGAGGGGAAATGGTGCCTGAACTCCTTCACCAAGATGGCCCACACGGCGAACTCACGAGCGTGATCATTCGATCGGCCATCGCGGTCCAAAGGGATCTCGGGCCGGGACTACTCGAGTCTGCTTATGAGGCGTGCCTCGCTCACGATTTGGCTTTGAACGGCCACACCGTGGAGCGGCAAGTTCCCCTTGGCCTAACTTATCGTGGTCTCGAAGTGCCTCAAGCATTCCGCATGGACTTAGTGGTGGATGGAAAGGTCTTGGTGGAATTGAAAGTGGTTGATGCGTTCGCGCCAGAGCACGAGGCCCAGGTGCTTAGCTACTTACGGTTTTCTGGCCTACCGGTAGGCCTCCTGATCAACTTCAAATCTCTCCCACTGACGAAATCAGGCCTTCGCCGATATGTCATGACACGCGACAAACGCTTTCCCTCCGCGTCCTCGGCGTGATTCCGTGACCTCCGCGACCAGCTCAGTGTGCCGCTTGCCGCTGTCCCTCGATTGGGAGGACTGGTACCAGCTTTGCTGTCCGCCCTATGACGCGCCGGACGCCCATGAGAAGTTCGAGGACCGGCTCGCGATCGCGACGGACCTCGCGCTTGGGTTGTGCGACGACCTTGGCGCGAAGGCAACTTGGTTTTGCCTCGCGGATCAGGCGGCGCGCCATCCGGAGCTGCTCCGCCGCATCGTGGATCAAGGTCATCGCATCGGCCTGCATGGGCTCGATCACGCCCGAGCGTTTGAATTTGATCGCGCGACCTTCGTGCGCCGCACCCAGGATGGCAAGGCTCGCATCGAGGACCTTGGCGGCGCGGCCGCATCCGGTTTCCGCGCGCCTGAATGGAGTTTGCGCGGCGCGGCGGAGGACTACTGGCGCGAACTGCCCGAGCTCGGCTTCACCTTCGATTCCAGCCGCGCGCCGTTAAAGGTGCTGGGCGATCCGCGCTGGCCCACGCGGCCCTGCCGTCTATCCGCGGATCTGTGGGAATTGCCGCCGGCGACGATGCGCCTGCTGGCATGGCGCGTTCCGCTGTGGGGATGGGGTCTCCGCACCTTGCCGCGCCCGCTGCTCCGGTCCAGGCTCATGGCGCTCGCCAAGGCCGATGCGGGCACGCCGCTCGATCTCCATCCTTGGGAGTTGGACGAAGGCCAACCGCCGTTGCCCGTAGCCACTCGCGGCCACCGCTTCGCCCACTGCGCGAGATTGAAAGGATTCGGCACCCGACTGCGGAAGGTGATGCGAGGGATCGCGCTGGTGAGTCTGGAAGAATGGATCGGGGACCGCCCATGATGCCCCTCATCCTCCTCGCGCCGTCCGAAGAGAAGGCGACCGGCGGCCATGCGGGCCGTCTTCCCGAAAGCCCGGCCCAGCGCTGGGTGCGGGAAAGGCTCGCGGATCTGGTGGTGCATGGCACGCCGGAAGCGCAAACGCGGGCCTTTGATGTGAAGGACACGAATCTGGAGAAGGCCAAGGCCGAGGCGCTGGCATTGAAGGGTTCGACGCCGCTCATGCCCGCGCTCGCGCGCTACCAGGGCGTGGCCTTCGGCGCGCTGGACGCGGCCACGCTCTCCACGGAATCGTGGAAGCAGGTCTTCGTCCTTTCCAATCTGCGCGGTCTCGTGCGGGGCGACGAACTCGTTCCTCCTTACAAACTCAAGTTGAGTGGCCTTCCTGGGCTCAAGCCTCACTGGAAGAAGGCGTTGCCGACCTTGCTCGCCGCGATGCCGGAAGGAGATCTATGGGCGCTCTTGCCAACCGATCACGCGAGCTTGATCCAAGGCTGGGCACGGCCTCGCCACACCCTGGAGATTCTGGACGGCAAAGGCAAAGCCATCAGTCATTGGTCCAAGCTCTATCGCGGCTTGATCGCGAGATGGATTCTTGAACACCAGCAGGGCGATCCGAAGAAGGTCCTCAAGGCGAAGCTGGAGGGCTGCCGCGTGGTGGGCCTCCGTGAAAACGAATTGGGCGGCAAGGAGCTGACGGTGGTGGTGGAACGATGAGCGGGCACCATCTAGAAACGCCCTTCTGGCAAAGACAGCCGGTCCTGCCGTTGCCCATCCAGCGTTTCCTGCGCAAGCGCATCGAGGCCGCCCTGGAAGATCCTCTCGATCGCTTCCATCTCGTCTGGCCCACGGTGCTCGGCGCGCCGAAAGTTCGTGAACAACATCCCGAGGGTGTGCCTGAATCCGAGCTCTTCGCCCACGCCGCGCGGATGCTCGCACCGCTTGGGGTGACTGATCCAGCGGAGGCCTGGGCACGGACCCTCGCGGCTTTGCCTGACACGGCTGAGCCGGGCTCGACGGGATGGAGGCCCCACTCCGACTGGGGCGCCTTCGGCCCGCTCATCAGCCTGCGATGCGGGTGGCGGCTCATGGCGCTGACACCGCTGCCGCTGGATGAACGCTACGGCCTCAGTTGCGGCGTGAGCCTCTTCAACCACGGCCTCTACCACGAATGCCATGACGCCTTGGAGCCACTCTGGATCGAGGCGTCCGAGCCGCTCAAGAATGGGCTTCAGGGCCTTATCCTCCTCACGGCGGGCTATCACCACCTCCAGATGCAGAACGCGAAGGGCATGAAGGCCGTGTGGAGCGATGCCCTCGGCCGACTCGCACCCCTCGATGGTCGTCTCACCACACCCTGGGGCCCCGTGGATTTTGCCGAGGCCGCGCGGGTCACGGTGGAACGGCTGGCCTTGATGGAAGGCAAGCACGAATGGGCGGACCTCTGGCGGATGCCCCGCCCTCTGTGGACACTGGAGTCATGAGCGGGAAGGTTGAATCGCGGCAATCAGGCTTCGGGCATCAGGCGTCAGGCGTCGGGTCGAGGCATGGATGGCTATCCCTTCTGGTGCGACCCGAAGCCCGACGCCTGAAGCCGGACGCCGCGTTCGCCAAAGGCGAACGATGAACACGGACCTTCTCGTCCTCGGCGGCGGCATCGCCGGTTGCGCGGCCGCGATCACGGCGGCGGACCAGGGCCTGTCCGTGGTGCTTGTCGCCAAGGACGAGCTCGGCCTCAGCAACACCGGTTGGGCGCAAGGCGGCATCATCGGCCTGCCGGGTGAGGAAGAAGGCGATAGCCCCGCGCTGCTGGCCGAGGACATTCTCAAGGCGGGCGCGGGCCTCTGCCGTCCTGAAGCGGTGAAGATGCTGGCGGAGGAGGGGCCGGGCCTGTGTCGAAGCTTCCTGTGGGAGCGCCTGGGCGTGCCCTTCGATACCGACGGGGATGGCGACCCCGCGCCTACAGCGGAGGCGGCCCACAGCGCGCGCCGCATCTACCACGCCAAGGACGCCACCGGCGCGGCCATCCAGGCCCGTCTGAGCGAAGCGGTGAAGACGCATCCGAAGATCACGGTCCGCGAGAACCTCTGCCTGGTGGATCTGCTCACGAGCCCCCACCACGCGGTGGATCCGCGCCGCATCTATGAGTCCCCGCGCGTGCAAGGCGCCTACCTCTTCAACGAGACGACCGGGCGCATGGAGACGATTTTCGCCACGCGGACCGTGCTCGCGACGGGCGGCCTCGGCTACCTCTACCTGCACACGACGAACCCGCCCAGCGCCACGGGGGACGGCCTCGCGGCGGCCTATCGCGCCCACGCGCGCATCGTGAATTGCGAATTCGTCCAGTTCCATCCGACCGCGCTCTTCATCCCCGGCAAGCCCCGCCAGCTTTTGACTGAAGCTCTGCGGGGCGAGGGCGGCATTCTCCTCAACGCGAAGGGCGAGCGCTTTATGGCCCGCTACGCGCCGGAGCAGATGGAGCTCGCCCCCCGTGATGTAGTGAGCCGGGCGATCTTCCAGGAGATGGCCGAGCGCGGCGAATCCTGCGCCTACCTCGACCTCAAGCCCGTCGCGGCCAAGCTGGATCTGGAAGCCCACTTCCCCAACATCCTCGCCGCCTGCCGGGCAGAGGGCATCGAGCCGCTCAAACAGCCCATTCCCGTCGTGCCCGCCGCCCACTACTTCTGCGGCGGCGTGCTCGTGGACCTGGATGGCCGCACGAGTCTCGATGGCCTCTTCGCAGCCGGGGAAGTCGCCTGCACGGGTCTCCACGGCGCGAATCGCCTCGCCTCCACCAGCCTGCTCGAAGGTCTGCTCTGGGGTACCCGCGCCGCGAAGGCCGCCATCGCGGATATCCAGGGCGGTGCGTCCGCGCCCGTGCCCACCGACTTCAATCCCTGGCAGGGCCCCGCCGACCCAGAGGACACGGACCCGCTCCTCATCGAGCAGGATTGGAACCAGGTGCGCTCCACCCTCTGGAACTACGCGGGCATCGTGAGGTCCCAGGACCGCCTGGAACGCGCCCACAACGATTTCGGCTACCTCGGCCACCGCATCGAAACCTTCTACCGCCAAGCCCGCCTCAGCCGCCCCCTCCTCGAACTCCGCGCCGGCATGATCTGCGCGAAGCTCATCATCAAAGCGGCGCTGCAGAATCCAGCATCACGAGGGTGTCATTTCCGTGTGGATTGAGGTGCAGGCTGGAGGCTGGGGGCTGGAGGCTGGAGCTGGTTTCGACCCACACCATCCTTATGACTTCATTCACTGGCTTTGCGGACCGAAGGAACAGAAACTAGGCGATGGAGTCCGCCTCGTCGCGCTCCAGCCTCCAGCCCCCAGCCTCCAGCCCGAGTGACCATGTCCATCTCCGTCTTCGACCTCTTCAAGATCGGCATCGGGCCGAGCTCTTCGCACACCGTGGGCCCGATGAAGGCCGCGCGGAGCTTCGTGGCGGGGCTCCAGGCGGAGGGGCTGCTTGAGCGCACCGCCCATGTGAAGGCGGAGATGTTCGGTAGCTTGGGCGTGACGGGCAAGGGGCACGGCAGCGACAAGGCGGTGATCCTCGGTCTGCTGGGTGAGACGCCGGAGGGGGTGGCGGTGGAGGCCATTGAGGGTCTGCTCGCGAAGGTGCGCGACGAGAAGAAGCTCGCCCTTATGGGGATCCATCCCATTCCCTTCGTGGACGGCGAGGACCTGGTGCTGCACAAGCGCCGCTCGCTGCCCTTCCATCCCAACGGCATGCGCTTCACCGCCTGGGACGCGGACGGCGCGGAGTTGCGCTCACGGGTGTCCTACTCCGTGGGCGGCGGGTTCGTCGTGGATGGAGGCTCCAGCTCCGGGAGCGTTAGCGATCGGGAGCAGGCTCCGGGGGAGCCTGCGATAGCTGGAGGTGCCACGCAGGGCGAGAGCCCGATCAAATCGGACGACCGCGCGCTGCCCTTCGCCTTCCACAGCGGCGCGGAACTGCTGGCGATCTGCGCGGAGAAGGGCTGGCCCATGAGCCGCGTGATGTTGGAGAACGAAAGCGCCTGGCGACCCGAAGCGGAGACCCGGGCGGGCATCCTGAAGATCTGGGAGGCGATGAAAGCCTGCGTCCAGCGGGGCTGCGTGACGGAGGGCATCCTGCCCGGCGGACTCCAGGTGCCGCGCCGCGCCCACGCGCTGCATGCCCGGCTGAAGGACCGGCCGGAGGCGGCCCTCTGCGATCCGCTCACGGTGCTGGATTGGGTGAACCTCTACGCCCTCGCCGTGAACGAGGAGAACGCCGCCGGAGGCCGCGTTGTGACCGCGCCCACCAACGGCGCGGCAGGCATCCTTCCGGCGGTGGCCCACTATTACTGGCGCTTCTGCCCCGGCGCGACGGAGGAGGGAATCGTCCGCTTCCTGCTAACGGCGGGCGCCATCGGCGTCCTCTACAAGGAGAACGCCTCCATCAGCGGCGCGGAAGTCGGCTGCCAAGGCGAAGTCGGCAGCGCCTGTTCCATGGCCGCGGGCGCGCTGTGCGAGGTGCTCGGTGGCACGCCGGAGCAGGTGGAGAACGCCGCCGAGATCGCCATGGAGCACAACCTCGGCCTCACCTGCGACCCCGTGGGCGGCCTTGTGCAGGTGCCCTGCATCGAGCGCAACGCCATGGCAAGCATCAAGGCCATCAACGCCGCCCGCATGGCCCTCGCCGGTGACGGCAAGCACTTCGTCAGCCTCGACAAGGTCATCAAGACCATGCGCGACACCGGCCGCGACATGAAAGACAAATACAAAGAAACTGCCCGCGGCGGCCTAGCCGTGAATGTGCTGGAAGTGCCCAGCCTGAGCGTGAACCTGCCGGAGTGCTGAAGATGGGCGTCGGGCGTCGGGCTTCAGGCGTCGGGACGCAGATCCTTCGAATCAGACGATCAGCCGCATGCCGGCATGTTTGGCGGCGTCCCGGTCAAAGGTCGCGGTGTGCGCGCATCCGGCCGCGGTGGCGCTGCATTCGATCAGGCAATCCGCAAAGTCAGCTTTGCTCTGTTTGAATAGCCGCAGCGCCTTCCAGACGATATCGGCATCCGCGATGACGAGTTCCTTGGCGCGGAGCAAGGTTTCGAGCACGGTGGCGATTTCATCCCGGGTCGCACCGTAGCAACCGCTCAATACCCAGACCAACTCGATCAGGGTCACATGGCAAATGTATCCCGGCGCATCGGCGCTCAGGGATTCGACCAGGCGTGTCGCCTGGGGAGACTGCTTGGCGTCATCCTGCATGACATAGCGGACGAGGACATTCGTATCCAATCCGATCATCGCCCCAGTCATCGTGCAGCCGCGCCCTTCCGCGCGATGGCCGCGTTCATGTCCGCGAGGGTCACCTTTTTCGCCGGTTTACCTACCAACCCCTTGAGGGCGGACACCGATTGCGTCGCCGCCACCAACTCGAAATGACCAGTCTCCAGTTGCACGAACTCCACCCGGTCCCCAGCCTCAAGACCAAGGGCGGCCCTTACGACCGCAGGAATCGTGATCTGGCCTTTGGTGGTGAGAGTTGCGGTGGTCATGTGGTGCCTCGTGGCTTGATCCTTACTTTAAGGTAAGGAGTTCAAATTGTCAATCCCAGGCGCCGAATTGAGGTTTGCGCTGCACCCTTGCAAGCAATCTGTCGAGGCATCCGGGCCTATGTCTCTGAAGTGTCGAGTCTAAGTGTGAACCTGCCCGAGTGCTGGAAAGTCGAAACCACGAATGACGCGAATGTTCGCGGATCACCAATCGGCGTCAAATCCCTCACAATTTGTCCGAGTGCATCCGTACCACTTGTTGTCGTTGAAGGTGCACTTTTCGCCGTTGTAGTCCTCGGCGAAAAGGCAATCCTCGAAGGAGCACTCGACGAAAGTGTTCACAAAGAAGGCTATACCTTTGAAGGTGCATTTTCTGAAGGCGCATCCGATCAGGGTGGCGCTTTCAAACATCATTGTGGATTCTTGCTCGACCCCGATGAACTCGCAGCTATCGAATATCGACTGTGACTGCGAGAGCGGGGTGTCATACATGGATTCAAAGGTGCAGTACCGATACACATTGTTGCCCCCGTTGTTGGGCGGTGAATCAATGGTTGTGAAAGTCTGGTTCTCGAACAGCATTGGCCCTCCCATTCGCGTTCATTGGCGTCATTCGCGGTTGCGGTTCTATACCGGCCACGCCCCCGCGCCTTCGCGCACGAGGACGGGCTCTTCGCCGCTGAGGTCTACGATGGTGCTGCCTTGGCCGGTGGGGACGCCGCAATCCACGACGAGGTCGAGGGCGTGGCCGAGTTCTTCTTCGATCTCCCAGGCGGTCTGGAGGGGCGGTTCGCCGCTGCGGTTGCAGCTCGTCGTTACGATGGGCTCGCCGACGAGCGCCGCGAGGCGCTGGCAGAAGGGATGGTCGGGGATTCGAAGGCCGACGATGGGGTGGGCTTTGCCCTTGGATTCGAACCAGCGCGGCACTTCGCGGCTGGCGGGCAGGAGGAAGGTGTAGGGCCCGGGCAGGCAGTGGCGCAGAATGCGAAAGGTGGGTTGCTCCAGGTGGCGCGTCAGGCGCGTGAGCATGGCGAGATCCGCGCAGAGCAGGCTCATGGGCTTCTTCGCGTCCCGGCCCTTGATCTGGAAGATGCGGTCCACGGCCTTCTTTCGGCTGGCGAGGCAGCCGAGGCCGAAGAGCGTGTCCGTCGGATAGGCGATGACGCCATCCTTGCGCAGAAGCTCCGCGATGCGCTCCAGGTGGCGCGGCTGGGGGTCGTCGGGGTGGAGGGTGAGGATCATGAGGGCTCAAAATGCGGTTACGCGGAGAGAAGCGGAGGTGCGGAGGGTAGCGGAGAAGTGAATTTTAATTCTCTGCTGCCCTCCGCCTCTCCGCTGTCCTCCGCGCGGTGATTTTCATAGTGAACTCCATCGCGCCCTGCTCGGGCTGGGATGCTCGGCGGGCTTCTGGAAGAAGCGTTCAGAGAGCGCCGCGCCTATGGGCTCGGCGACGCCGCTTCGCCGGGCTTGAAGTGTCAGCAGCGCGGCCATGGTGAGCGAGTCCGCGATCTCGCCGCTCATCACCCGGCGCAGGCAGTCTACGAAGGGCTCGCGGTGGAGCATCAGTTCCTCATCGGCATCCGCTTCGCCTTTTGCGGGAGACAGATCGGTGGCGAGGAAGAGGAAGGCTTCCTCATCGGTCGTGGAGTTGCTGGGGTTGAAGTAGAGCAGGGGTTCCCAGACTCGAGCCTGAAGCCCGGCTTCTTCCGCCAGTTCGCGGCGCATGGCATCGAAGGGGCTTTCCTCCGGATCGCCGCCGCCCTCGGGAATTTCCCAGGAATAGCGTTCCAACGGGTAGCGCCACTGGCCCACGAGCACGACGCGATCTTCGCTATCCAGTGCCAATACGCCGCAGGCGGTGCGGTGGAAGCCGACGACGGTGTAGGTTCCTTCCGCACCCGCGCGGTGCTGAAAGGCATCCTTGCGGATGCGGATCCAGGGGCAGTCGTAGAAGGCTTCGCGGCTCTGGACCGCGTAGGGGTCCGGCTTCGCGGGGATGGGCAGGGGCGGAAGGGCCATGCTTTGAACCTAAACGAAAAACGCCCGCCGTTGGCGGGCGTTTCGCGAAATCGGAGAAGTTAGCGGCGCAGGCCGAGGCGCTCGATGAGCGTGGCGTAGCGGGCGGCGCTCTTGCGCTTCAGGTAGTCCAGCAGGCGGCGGCGCTGGCCGACCATCATCATCAGGCCGCGGCGGCTGTGATAGTCCTTGCTGTGGGTCTTGAAGTGCTCGGTGAGGTCGTTGATGCGCTTGGTGAGGATGGCGACCTGGACCTCGGGCGACCCGGTGTCGGAGTCGTGGGTCTTGAAGTCGTCAATGATGATCTTCTTGCTTTCGGCGTTGAGGGACATGGTCCACTCCATCGGGGCTGCGCCCGTCACCTGTCGCCCAGCCCCGTGCCGGTTGAAGGTCGTAGTCCGGGTGGGGCCGGACGCCCTTGTCAAAACTTGAAGCTGTGCGCCGAGGCGTTCCAGCTTCATCGTGGTGGCGCCGAAGGCGCCATTTCCGGGCGTTGCCCGGAAACCGCAACGCGATCTGCGATCGCGTTCGGCCCTATTCTCCACATCGCGCTTCGCGCGTGTGTCGAATGGTGGTGCGGATAGAGGGACTCGAACCCCCATGCCCTTGCGAGCACTAGGACCTGAACCTAGCGCGTCTACCAATTCCGCCATATCCGCAGTGAAAGAGCGTTCTGGTTCCCTCGGGAAGCCAGAACGGAAATCTTATCGTGGGATGGGCGGGCAGGCAAGCGCCAAGTCCCAGGCTCACCAGTCCTTGTAGGGGACGCCGTTCGCCCCTTTGCCCGGCGCGAGGCTGTACACATCGTAGACATTCCCGCCGCCCCAGGAGGTGCTGTCCGGGTCGTCGTTGACGCTGCGGAGGCCCCATTCAGCCTTCCCTGTGAAGGGGTCCATGGGAATGCGGCGAAGGAAGCGCATCTTGCGCGAAGGACTGCCGGTGAGGGTTTGCCCTTCGACGAGGGCTTCGAGGGTTTCGGGGTAGCCGTTGTTTTCCTGGGGGGGCGGCTTGATCTTCTGTTGGTCCACCGCCGCCTTGTAGGCGTCAATGGCCATCCGCATCTCCCGCAGATCCCTGCGCAGCTCCAGCTCCTTCTCCCGCCGCAGGCTGTTCTTGGCCAGCGGGATCACGGCGGAGGCGAGGATCAGCAGCACCGTCGCCGTGACGACCAATTCGAGCAACGTGAATCCTGGGCTTCGCCCTTTCCCGAGGCCCAAGGCCCGAGGCCCGAAGCCCATCACTGCACCGTGAAGAGCGCGTTCACCCAACGGGCGCTGATGGGATTGGTTCCGGCCAGGAACTGCCCGCCCTGGATGAGCAGGGGCTGGTTGCCGCCCTCCACCGCTTGGAGGGTGACGGCGGCGAGGGTGCCGCTGTCCTGGCCCGCGCCGGAGCGGGTGAAGGAGAGGCGCACGGTCCCGTTGGGCCCTGGCGTCTGCTTGATGGCGCTGCCGCCAAGGAAATCACCCGGGACAACGCTGACGAGCTTCATGCCGGTGGGAATCTGGAGATCCAGGTAGCCCGTGCTGAGGCCCTGGCCTCCGCTGACCGAAATCGTCGCTTCAACCTTGTCGTTCTTCAGCAGGTTCGCGGTGGAAGGCGAGATGAAGAAGACGAGGTCCGAGGCATCCGGCGCGCGCTGGGCGCTGGGTGGCGCGGCGGGCTGTTGGGGCGCGGCAGGGGTCTGCGCGGGCGGCGTGGACTGGGGGGTGGTTGGAGATGTGGCAGGGGCTGCGGTCGTCGTGCCCAGGGAGCCTTGCGCGTCCTTGGCGACCTTGGGCTGCTTGGGCGCGAAGGGACCGGATTTCACCGCGGCGTCGTCGGGGTTGAAGGCTTCCAGATCCTGGGGCGTGATGCTGGGTTTACGCACCAGCACGCAGCGCAGGGTCATGATCACATCGGTCTTGGCCTTGTTTGTGTTCGTATTGCCGAAGAGCGAGCCGATGAGCGGGATGTCCGTGAGGCCCCACACGCCCTGGAGCTGCTTCTGCTCTTCATCCTTCAGCAGGCCGCCGAAGATGGCGGTCTCGCCATCCTTGAGGCGCGTGACGGTTTCGATGTCGCGGTTGCCCAGGTCGGGGCGGCCCGGCGTCGAACCAGCCTTGAGGGTCGTGACGGAAGCTTTGATCTTGAGGGTCACCTCTTCGTTGAAGTGAACGCGGGGCGTCACTTCGATCTTCACGCCCACATCTTCGTAGTTGTAGGAGGTCTGGCCGATGGCGCCGCTGAGGCCGCCGAGCCCGCCGATGGGACCAGGGGTTCCACCCGTGGTGCCGCCACCCGCACCGGGAATGCCGATGGAGCTTTGGGTGGTGCTGACCTTCTCGCCGATGTTGATCTTGCCGGTCTCGCCGCTCAGCACCCGCACATTGGGGTTGGCCACGAGCCGTGCATCGCCGTTGCTCTTGAGGAAATCGAGGGCGAGGCTCGGGAAGAGGAACTGGATGTTGGAGCGGGGGATGCTGATTCCGCCGGTGTTGGTGTTGAGTCCTGAACCATTGAGATTGATGGTGGTCGCGCCCATGCGGTAGATGCCGCTGTCGTCGCTGGGGCCGATGACCGGCAGGAGGCCCACCTTCGCGAGGTTGTTCTCCGTCACTTCCATGAGCTGCACATAGACCATGACTTCAGGCAGCGATTTGTCGAGCTGCTCGATGACGCGATTGGCGATGGCCAGCTCCGTGGGGCGGGCCTTCACGATCACCGCGTTCATGCGCTTGTCCGTGAAGACGCGGAGCTGGGGCATGAGGGCCGTGAGGGACTGGCGGATGTCCTGGGGGTCGGCGTTGGAGAGGTAGAAGGTCTTGATGATTTGGTTCTCGTACTGCTCGCGATTCTGGGCCGTGTTCTTGAACACCATGATCGTGTTGGTGTCCACCACGCGGTAGAACAAGTCGTTCTGGAGCATCAGCGTGTCCAGGGCCTTTTGAAAGCTGAGGCCCTTCAAGTCCACGGACACGGACGCGTCCTGGAAGCTCGTGTGGAGCAGGATGTTCACGCCCGAGGCCTTGGCGAGGGTGCTGAAGATCTCCCGGAGGCTCGTGCGGCGGGCGAAGGTGAGATCCACGCCCTCGATGGATCGGGGGTTGATCTGGAGCGCGGTAGCCTGGGCGGCCTCGGCTTGCGCGGCTTCCAGGTCCTCCTGGGCCGCGGCCTTGGCGCGGTCTTCTTTGTTCTTGATGCGGACGAGCCAGTCCTGGGCGATCTGGTTGTCCAGGTTGAAGACGAGGGCCTTGCCGAGCTCGGCCTTGATCTCCTCATCGCTGCCGCCATGGGCCTCCAGGCTCTTCGCCTTGGCCACATGGGCCTGGGAGGCCAGCTCCGCGGTGCGGCGAAGGCCGATCTTCGCCTTCACATTGCCGGGGTCGGACTCGACGATTTGACGGTAGGCCTCGTGGGCGCCTTCGTAGTCGCCGCTCTCGTAGAGGGCGTTGGCCTTGTGGAGCGAGCAGCCGAGCCCCCCGGCGAGCAGCAGGATCGCGGCCGCGGGGCGGGTGAAGGCGAGGTGGCGTCGGGTCATGGGATCACTCGTGGTCAGGCAGGGCTGGCTTCAATTCAGTAATTGTTGCCTACAGGGGCGGAGGCGCTGCTGTCGCTGGCGTTCAGCGTGGCGGTGAGGTCGGCGTATTTGGTGTTCTGGAACCGGGCGCTCGTGTCGGTGACGGAGACGAGCTTCCAGTCGCCGTTGTAGAGGCTCCCGATGGGAAGGGTGACGGGCTCCTCACCCTTCATGAACGCGCCGATGGTCCCCGCGGGCGAGCCATCCATGTAGCCCAGGTAGCGCAGGGAGCCGTTCACCATCGCCAATTCGGACTGCTTGTCCTGGGTGACGCGCATCTGCTCGAGCTGTTCGGGCGTGGGCGGCGGAGGGGGTGGAGGCGGCTTCACCGGCGGGGGCGGCGGCTTGGGCGCGTCGAAGACGAAGAGGTCGCGCACGAGCTTGGGGGCAGGGGGCAATTCCCCCGCCTTGTCCAGCGCGGCGAGGTCAGGAAGCTTGCGGAGGGATTGCACTTGGCGCGGGTCCATGGAGCCGCCCACCGAAGCCTGGGCGGGTCGGGCCTTGGGGGTGTCATCGCTGGTGAGCGTCCACACCATCCACCCCAGCACGAGCGCGAAGGCGCCCAATGCGACCTGAGTCCGCCGGTTGGACTTCAGCTCCTGCAGGAGCGCCTTGAGATCCAGAGGCTCGCTCATGCGCCGTCTCCAGACTCAGCCTGAGCCGCCTTGCGGAAGGCCCGCAACATGCCCGTGAGACGCGCGCCCTCGGGGCTTTCTTCAAGGCGAGCGTCCTCCACCGCGAAGGGCAGGCCGGAGCCCTCCAAATCGCGCATGAAGGTCTTGATGCTTGGATAGAGGCCCGACACGGTGAATTCCACCTGGATCGTCTCCAGGCCTGTGCCTTTGGATTCTTCCTTGGAAGGCTGGCCGTATTTCACGGTCTGCAACTGGACCCCGGCCTTGGTGCTCAAGTCGTGGAGCACGCCGCTGAGCTGCCACTGCAATTCGCCGGTGCTCCCCTTGGGCAAACGCGCTTCCAGGTCGGAGAGGGTCTGCTGGCCGCGCTGGATGCGGTCGGACAGGTGCTGAAGATCCGTGAGCCGCTGGGCCTGCTTGTCCCGGGCGGACTCGGCGGCGCTCTTGGCCCGCAGTTTTTGATCCAGCGTGGTGGAGGCATCGGGAAGGAGAAACACGCCCACCAGCAAAGCCATCACGAGCAACGACGCGCCCGCGATGAGGCGACCACGGCTGGCTTTCAGGGTGTGGCTCAGCAGGGGACTCATGGGGCTTCTCCCGGTGCTGGGCGACGCGAGGAAGGCTCGATTCGGCGAAGCCCCGAGGGAGCCGGGCGTTGGGAGACCTGACCACGGGAGGCGGGCAGGGAGCGCGCATGGGGCTCACTCTTGGGCTGGGTGACCCTCGGCTCAGGAGCTGGGACCGCCGCCCGAGTCGCCGGAATCGGCGCGGGTTTGCTTGGGGCCGCTTGCGCTTCCTTGCCGTGCTTGCCCGAGTCCGCCGCGGCGAAGGGCGGGGGCAGGGGCGTCACCGGCAGGCTGAGATCGAATTCCCATCCTCCGCCCGGCTGTTGGGCTTCCCGTTCCAAGGTCACTTGGGTGAAGACGGGATCCTTGCGCAGGTTTTCGATGAAGCCCGCTTCGGCATCCCGGCTTCTGGCCTCGGCCTTCACTTTCAGGAGGAGGGTCTGGTCGGCGCTGCGGGCGCGTTCCATGTTCTTGATGCGCGCGCCATCCACCAGGCTCTGCTCAAGCTCCGCGGCAAGGCGGGACCAGGGTGCGGCACGCTCGGAGAGGATGCGCTCCGCGAGTCGCCAGCGAGGCAACTCCTGGTCCACATCAATCTGCTGAAGCTGGGAGAGAAGCTGGCGTTCCTGCCCGGCCGCGCGTTGGGTCTGGGCATCCGCCGAAACCGCCGCCTGACCGGCTTGGCTGGCCCGAAGGTAGCTCCAGGCGGTGTAGCCGGAGATGCCGAGGAAGACCGCCGCGCCCAGCGCCAGCGCGGCCCAGCCAAGGGGAAGATGCCGTTCCCGCCAGAGCGACGGTTCCGGGACGAGGTTCAGCTTGATGGGGGAGACCGCCATCAGGCCACCTCCTCCGTTTCCGCCAGCAGGCCTTCATCCAGCTTCTGCACGGGAATCCCCACATAGGGCCAGTCGCCGGTCGCCCCCCAGATGTGGATCAGTTGGGGACTGCGGGACTCCCGTTGGAGGAAAGCCGCGCTGGGGGCGATGCGCTCTTCGTTCCACCCGGCGGGGCTGAGAGGGTCCTCCCATTGGCGCAGCATGCAGAGTCCGCGCCCCCAGGCCGCGAGGGTGCCCGTGTAGCGGCCATCCCCCGTGGGAGTCAGGGAGAGGAGGATGCCGGGCATGTCCAGGCTGGGCGCCAGACGGTTGAAGAGCCACAGCCACCGGGGCTGGAGAGAAACGATGGGCCGGTTCAGTCGGGTGGCCAGGGCGGTCCAGGCGTCCCGGGTGGATTGGGCCAAGCCGCTGAGCAGGTAAGGGCCATCCTCCAGCCGCACGGCCTGGACGGCCCAGGGGATTTCGGAACCGAAGGCCTGCTGGAAGCGCCACCGGAAAAAGCCTTCCCGGGCCTCGCCGCCGGAGGGCAGCTCGGCGATGTCCCGGGCCAGGAGAGCCGGGGCCCAAAGGTCATCCACGACCCAGGCGGTTCCGCCTTCGGGGAGGGCCGTCAGGGCCTGGGCGAGTTGGTCTTCAGTGGGCGCGCCCTGGAGGGGACGGCGCTGGGGCCCGGCCCAGAGGCGATGGCTTTCCATCCAGAGAAGGGAACGGCCCCGGCGTCCGAGGTTCATGGCTGGTCCTCGTGCGCCTTGGATTCCCGTTCCTCGATCATCCGGGCGAATTTCCGCTCCGCCCGGTTCTGGCCGAAGTACCAGCCGTAGCAAAAGATCGCCAGACCGCCGAGGATGTGCAGCCACCACCAGCCCCGTCCAAGGAAGCGCATGGATTCTGGGAGGGGCGGCATGGGACTCCGGTACGGGGGAAACCTTAGATTCTAGCGGCAGGGCCGCCGATACCCAAGGCGGGCATCCGGGCCTCCCGCATGGTATGAAGTGAGGAGACTCTTCGTTCCCGCGGGTCTGCACCGGAGCCCCCGAACCCTTGCGTCTCGTCTCTCTCGAACTCCACGGCTTCAAATCCTTCGCCGACCCCCAGAAGCTGACCTTCCCGGTCGGCATGACGGCCGTTGTTGGCCCGAACGGATGCGGCAAGTCGAACATCTCCGACAGCCTCGCCTGGGTGCTGGGCGAGCAGCGCGCGAGTCTGCTGCGCGGCACCGAGATGGCGGATGTGATCTTCGCGGGCACGGGCCAGCGCAAGCCCATGGGCATGGCGGAGGTGAAGCTCACCCTGGAGATGCCCGACGCGGCCTTGCCGGGCGCGGCGAAGGAAGTGGTCCTCACCCGCCGTCTCTACCGCGACACCGGCAGCGAATACCGCGTGAACGGCCGCGAGACCCGTCTGAAAGATGTGCAGGACCTGCTCCTCGACACCGGCCTCGGCACGCGGGGCTACACCTTCATCCAGCAGGGCCAGATTGATCTCATCCTCAGCAGCAAGCCCAAGGACCGGCGTTCGCTGCTCGAAGAAGCTGCGGGCATCACCCGCTACAAGCTGCGCCGCCAGGAGGCCGAGAAGCGCCTCGACGAGACGAAGGCGAACCTGCAACGACTCGAAGACATCCTCCACGAGCTGAACAAGCAGATGGATTCGCTCCGCCGCCAGGCAGCCAAGGCCAAGCGCGCCGCGGAACTGGACGCGGACATCAAGGCGACCCAGCGGGTGCTGCTGGCGGGCAAGGCGGAAGAGCTGGACCATGCCAAGCAATCGCTCATGGATCAGTTGGACCAGATGGAGCGTCGCGTCGGCGAACTCACCGCCCAGGCGTCTGAGAAGGCCTCCGAAGTGGAGCACCTGCGCCTGCATCTCGATGAGCTGGAGCAGGCCCAAGGTCGCCGCTCGCGGCAAGTGCTTGGCCTGGAGCAGCGCCTCACCTTGAACGAGCAGGAGCGCGGCTTCCAGGAAGAGCGCCGCCGGGATTCCAAGGATCAAGCGTCCCGCGCCCAGGAACGCATGGAAGAGCTCGCCCGCCGCCTTGAGGAAGGCAGTCAGGCCTTGGCGAACCTCGAAGCCGAACTGGCGCTCGCGGCATCGGCGCTGGAAGCCAAGGAGGCCCTGCTCGCCGAATCCGAAGAGGCCGTCGCCCTCGCCCTCGGCGCGCTGCGCCATGAAGAAGGCGCGCTGAACGAGTTGCGTCGCCGAAAGGCCGAAGCGATCCAGGCCGCGCAGGTGCGGCAGAAGCAGCGCCTCTCGTTCCAGTCCCAGATCGCCCAGCTTGAAGGGCGGCTCGACGCGCTGAACCACGAGGAATCGGTCCGCGCGCCGCGCCTTGAAGGGCTTCAATCCGAATCCGCCAAGTTGAAGGGGATGCTCGAAGGCCAGGAAACCCAAGTGGAGCAAGGCGACGAGGCCGCCACGGCCCAGCGTCGCCGCGTCCACGAGATGGAAGAGGCCAGCCGCGCCCTCACCCAGGAACTGCACCGCACCCAATCCGAATTGGAAGCCGCCGAGCGCCAGACGCGCCAGCTCTCCGACCTGCTCTCCCAGGTCGCGGGCAGCCTGGAGATCCGAAAAGGGTTGGCCTGGCTCGGGGACCGGGGTCAGAAGCCCGCGCTGCTCTCGGATCTGCTCCGCGTGGAAGAGGCCTCGCGCCCCGCGCTGGAGCGCCTCCTCGGCGCGTGGCTACAGACCGCCGCCTGCACCACGGCGGATCTGCTCGCCTCCAAGGAAGCTCCCGGCCAGCTTCTGCTCGCGCCGGACACGGATGTCCATTCCCCCGCCGCGCCGATGCATTGCGAGCCACTGCGCTTGGGCATCCGCTGGACCGGGGCCACGACGCCACTCCGGGCGCTCATTGACCGCACCTTCCGCTGTTCGGATGAGGAACTGGCCTCCCTCGCGAGCAAGCACGCGGATCTCGGCTTCGTCAGCCCCAGTTTCGTGAAGTTGCCCTACGGACCCGTGCAGGTCGGCACCGCCGCGCCGGAAGCCTCGCCCCTGAAGCTTCGCTCGGAGCTGGAAGAGGCCAAGTCCCGCCGCGAAGGTCTCATCACCTTGGTTGAAGAGCTTGAAGAGCGGCACCGCACCGAAACCCTCGGTGCGCGGGAAGGCCACGACCGCCTGCGGGAAATCGAAGAGGACTTGCGCCTCTCGCGCCTGCGTCGGGATCAGACGAAGGCCCAGCTCTCCTCCAGCGAAGCCCAGCTCAGTGAAATCCGAGCGGCGCAGGAGCGGGCGGACACGCTGTGGGAACAGATCGAGACTGAGATCAAGCGCCTCCAAGCGTTGCTGCGGGAATTGGAAGAACATCCCGAGGAAGCCGCCGATGTGGAGCTGGACCAGGCCCTCGCCGAAGGCGAGACCCGCGCCCGCGGCAAGCAATCGGAGTTGGATGGGCGTCGCGAGGCTCGCCTTGAAACCGCCCGGGTGCGGGACTCGGCCTGGGCCGCCCAGGATGCGCTCCAGCGCCAGCTTCAGATGCATCAGCGCGGACGCTTCGACCTGGATGCCGAGCGTCAGCGTCTCGAGCTGGAAGCCAAGGAGCAGGGCGAGAAGATGACCCTCGCCTCCACCCGCCTGGAAGAACTGGAAGCCGAGACCCAGAAACACCTGGAGGAACGAGCCGCGCTCCAGGCCCAGATGCAGGAGGCCCAGCCTCAGATCGAGGACGCCACCGAGCACCTGCGCGTGCAGGAGCGCAACGGCCGCGAATTCCAGGAAGCGCTCGAGAACGCCCGCGCCCAGCACCAGGAATGCCTCGTCCGCGCCGCGCAGGTGCAGGGTTCCATGGAGGCCATGGCGAAAGAGGTCGAACTGGCCCTTGGTTTGGATGTGCCCGGGTTCCTCGCGTCCATCACCGAAGAAGAGCGCGCCTCCTGGGCCGAAGAAGGCGAGCTGGTCCACCAGACGCGTCTGTCAGAACTCCAGGGCAAGCGCCTGGATCTCGGCGGCGTGAATCCCCTCGCCATCCAGGAATTGGCCGAAGCCGAAGAGCGCCTGGCCTTCATGGGCGAGCAGCGGGGCGATGTGGTCCAGGCCATCGAGAACCTGGAGAAAACCATCTCGGAAATCAACGAGACGAGCGAACAGCGCTTCCGCGAGGCCTTTGATTTCATCAACGCCAAGTTCACGGAAGTCTTCCGCGAGGTCTTCAACGGCGGCACCGCGAGCCTCAGCCTCCAGGACGCCAAGGACATCCTCGAATGCGGCATCGAGATCACCGCCCAGCCGCCCGGCAAGACGCCCAAATCCCTGAGCCTGCTTTCCGGCGGTGAAAAGGCGCTGGTGGCCATCAGCCTCCTCATCGCCATCTTCCACTTCAAGCCGTCGCCGTTCTGTGTGCTGGACGAGATTGACGCGCCGTTGGATGAGGCCAATGTGGACCGCATCGCCCGGCTGCTCCAGAAGATGAAGGCCGACACTCAGTTCATCGTCATCACCCACCAGAAGCCGACGATGATGGCCGCGGACACGCTCTATGGCGTGACCCAGGAAGAGCCCGGCTGCTCCAAGCTCGTGAGCGTGCAGCTCAAGGAAGCCGAACAGCTCGTCTAAGAGTTCTGGTGCCTGTTTTTTACCAGGTCCTTGCAGGTTGTCACACTCGTGTGACCGAGGCCCCGGTCTGGCGCGGTTCCGGACGCCAAAAGAGGCTCGGGACCGCGTCCCGCTTGGGGTTTCGGCTTTTTGCCCTTGTCCTGTAAGCGAATTTTGGCGTCAAGGCGAAAGAAAGCGGAAAATGTGGAAACCTTCCGTCCCGATCAAAGCCGCGTCGTTCCGCGATGTGTGTTTGCAAGTAATCTAAACAGGGATGTTGGCATGTGCTCGTTGAACGGTGCACTTCCAGGAAAATCAAGGATTTCAGGGGCGCCAGCCCCGATTGGGCCTGAATTCCGCAGGCTTTTCCACAGGGGTTGTGGAGAGCTTGCAAGGCCATGGAAATCCAAGGGCGTGACGGGAGTGTGACAAGACG
>JAFDVN010000043.1 GCA_018269025.1 Acidobacteriota bacterium
CGCCCCCCATGCTTTGTCTTGAGGGCCTGATGGTCGTTTCACATCCCAAGCCCAGCCCCTTCGCAGGTGTTGGCGTGGGTCTGCGCCGCCCTCACCTGGAAGAGGTCGCCGCTCTGGCCTCGGCTTCCGTGCCCTTCTGGGAAATCGCCCCGGAAAATGTCATCGGCCAAGGTGGCACGAAAGCGCGCCAGGCTTGGACCATCCTGGAACGGGATCCGGTCCTCAGCCATGGCCTCTCCATGTCCATGGGCGGCTTCGACCCTTGGGCCGATGAGACCCTGTCCGACCTCGTCGCCTTCCTGAAGCGCACCCGCACCCCCTGGCACAGCGAGCACCTGTGCTGGACGAGCGTGGGCGGCGCGAACACCCACGAGCTGTTGCCGATGCCCTTCACGAAGGCGGCGCTCTCCCACACCGTGGACCGGGTGAAGCGCCTTCAGGACAAGCTGCCCGTGCCCTTCCTGCTGGAGAACATCAGCTGGTACGCGGAACTGGGCGAAGGCGAGATGAGCGAGCACGCCTTCCTCAACGAAGTCCTGGAGCGGGGCGACTGCGGCTGGCTCCTGGACATCAACAACATCTATGTGAACAGCCAGAACCACGGCTTCGATCCGAAAGCCTTCCTCGACGGCCTGCCCCTCCACCGCGTCGCCCAGATGCACATCGCCGGGCACAGTTGGGACGAAGAAGATCAACTCATCATTGATAGCCATGGCGCGCCAGTCATTGACCCGGTGATTGACCTGTTCCAGTGGGTGCTGCCCAAGGTCTTCGAGGCCACGGGCCGCGCGGTGCCCGTGCTGCTGGAGCGTGACAACGCCATCCCTCCCCTGGCGGAGCTCCTGGCGGAGCGGGAGAAGCTCCAGGCCGCCTACGACGCGGCCCTGGCGCCCTTTGCGGAGACGAAAGCATGAGCGGCACCGAAGCCCTCCAGGCCGCCTTCAGCGACCTCGTGCTGGATTCGGATATTTCCGCGTTCCGCTTGGACCCCATCGCCTTCGCCGCGAGCCGGGGCCTCGACCCGGGCGACGCCCGCGCGATGCAACGCTGGCAGCGCCGCCTCCTCACCTACCGCGCCCTCGTGCGCTTCGCGCTTTCCGATCCCCTGCCCGATTGCTTTCCCATCACGAAGGCGCTGCTCGGGGAGGACTGGGGGGACTGCGTCGCCGCCTTCCTGGATTCCCGCACCATCCAGAGCCCCTACTACCGCCACATCCACCCCCATTTCGTGGAATGGCTCGCGGCCGCGCAGTGGGGCCAGGATCGCTGGCCCTGCCTCCTGAGCCTCGCCCACTTCGAATACCTGGAACTGGAAGTGCTGCGCGCACCGGAGGACGAGACGGAAGCCCAGGCATCCTCGCCCGCGTCGGCGTCCCGGGTCCGATTCAGCGGCAGCGCCCGCAACCTCGCCTACCCGTGGCGCGTCCACGAGGCCACCGAAGCAGAACCGGAACCCGCCGAAGGCACCGCCCTCCTCTTCTGCCATCGCCTGCCCGATGGCCGCTACCACCAGCGGGAACTGGATGGACCGGAAAGTGCTTTCCTCACGCGGGTGATGGCGGACGCAACGATCCGCGACGCCGCGGAAGCGGTCGAACGGGATCTCCAGGAGGCCCTGGATCTGCTGGCCGACCTTCACGCCGAAGGCGCCGTGCTGGGCTACCTCTAAAGCGAGTTCACCGCGAAGGCGCGAAGCGAACTCGGCCTTTGGACCTGCTTTTCTTCGCGCCCTTCGCGTCTTCGCGGTGAAATGCTTTTCCCCGTGGGACACTGGAAGGCTGAGGTCGCCATGCCCCGTTTCCCCAAGGCCGTCGGTCGTGAAGTGCTGGAAGGCCATCCCCGCCTGCCGGAGTGGATCACACGCGAGAAGGTGAACTTGCGCGACCTGCACACGATGAAGGTGGATCTGCGGGACAGCCACCTGCACACGGTCTGCGAAGAGGCCCGCTGCCCCAACCGCGCCCACTGCTTCAGCCACGGCACGGCCACCTTCCTCCTCATGGGCGACACCTGCACCCGGGCCTGCGGCTTCTGCGCCATCACGAGCGGCAAGCCGAACGCGCTGGATCCCCACGAACCTGAGGCGACGGCGGAGCGCGTGGCCGCGCTGAACCTGCGCTACGCCGTGCTCACCAGCGTGAACCGCGATGATCTGCCGGATGGCGGCGCGGCCCATTTCGCGGCCACCGTCTCGGCCATCCGCAAGCGCTGCCCCCAGACCCAAGTGGAGGTGCTCACCCCCGACTTCATGGGCAACCTCGACGCCGTCGCTCAAGTCGTCGCCTCCGGCCCCACCGTCTTCAACCACAACACCGAGACCGTGCCGAGCCTCTACTCAGTCGTGCGCCCCGCAGGCCGCTTCCCCCGCACCCTCGCCGTGCTCAAGGAAGCGCGGCACCTCGGCCGCTCCCTCTTTGGCGACGCCTTCAAGACCAAGAGCGGCCTCATGCTCGGCCTGGGCGAAACCCGCGACGAGCTGCTGGAAGTCTTCGCCGCCCTGCGCGAAGTGGAAGTGGACATCCTCACCCTCGGCCAATACCTGCGCCCCACCCGCCACCAGCTCCCCGTGAAGCGCTATGTCCACCCCGACGAATTCGCCGCCCTGGCCCAGGACGCGAAGGCCCTGGGCTTCCCCACCGTCTACGCCGGCCCCCTCGTGCGCAGCAGCTTCAACGCGTTCGAAGTGGCGAGCGTGGAGGGGATCAGCATCGCGTAGCAGTAACAATTGCGCCTTCTTCACGCAATTGCGACATCCACCTTCTTATTCAAGAAGTCGAAACATATCCATGAAATCAAGACTCACGCGTCCTGTTGGGAATGTGAGTCGGTGCGCGCTTCTCGTGAATTTGAATTCACCGTCACGGCATTGAACATCCAAGGCGAGCACATTCCAGGCAGTTTCCCTCGTCTTACCTTTGTTTGCAGCAACGGTGAAGTCTGTATCAAAGAAAGCTAAGAGGGCGCTTGCCAAATTCCCATCACTGCTTTCACCCCCCATCACTACATCCAAAACAATAGAACTGGCATTGCGTCGAGCAAGCTGTCTACCGCCTCGTTCATACGCAGTGAATCCTGCATCTGCCTGAAAGAGCGTGATATCAAAAATCCAACACCGCTTTGGTGTCGCAAGAACCATGCGCCAAGTCAGGTCATTAAGTGGGCTTCTGCCAGCTTCCTCCAAAGCATCTCTCAAGATGGCCGATGGAGGGTCGTCAGAAAATTTAAAATCTGTCTTTTTACCCAAGAGACTGGACCAAAATCTCACGCTCGCTCCTCCAAGGGTGGCTCGGTTGATGGAAGGTCATCCCTCCTTATCATCGCAGCCCCAGCTTCTCCATCAGCTCGGCCATGGCTTGGAGGAAGGCGGGGTCGCTGGCGTGGTATTCGGCGCCGAAGAGGATGAAGCCGTCGCGGGCGCTTTGGCCTTTGAGGGTGCTGAAGGCGATGGATGCGTCCAGTGGCGGCGAGGGCAGGAGGGGGTCGTCGAAGGCCAGTTCCTGCAGGGGGCTGCCGGGATCGAAGAGGAAGGCGAAGCGGTCTTCGGCCCAGGCGCCGAAACCGCCGGGGCCGAGGGAGGCCACTTCGGCGTCCACGGCTTGGCCCTGCACGAGGAAGCGGGCGCGCAGCGCGCGGGGGGGCGCGAAGCGATGACTGCGCCGCTGTTCCGAAGGGGGCATGGCGATCCCAGTGAGGATGCCCGAAGCCTAGCGCCGCGGACGAGTCCCGTCTAGAAGATGCGTCATGCATTGAAACGGAATTACGCGGAGCGAAGCGGAGGGGTGGAGGGCAGCGGAGAAAACCGTTCTTCTCCGCTGCCCTCCGCTTCTCTGTTGTTCTCCGCGTGGTCGCTTTTTCTATCGCCGGGGCTCCACGACGATCGCCGCTTCCGGCGCGGGGCAGCCGAAGGTGCAGAGGCCGCAGCCGGTGCAGCGGTCGGCGATCACTTCGGGATGGTCCAGCTCACCTTCCGCCTTCACCATGCGGATGGCTTCACCGGGATAGGGGCAGCGGTCCACGCAGACCGTGCAGGGCGTGGCCTCCCGATCCTCGTTCGAAAAAGTGAGGCAGAGCTTCTCCTTCACCTTCGCGGTGCCGATCTTCACGGCGGGCGGGCCTTCCAGCTCGGTGCCGTCGTCTAGTTTTCGTTTGGGCCAGATCAACGCCCCTTCGGGGCAGGCCGTCACGCAAGGAAGATCCGTGCAGAGGAAGCAGGCCATGCGCCGCGGCTCCAGCACCGGCGCGTTCATGCCCAGACCCGCCGAGGGCCCGGCTTTCACGAGCGAATCCTGCGGACACGCTTCGATGCACTTGTCACAGCGGGTGCAGGCGGTGAGGAAAGCGAACTCATCCAACGCGCCCGGCGGGCGGAGCTGCTTCGGGCTCACCTTCGTGACGGCCTCCTCGATCTTGTCCGCGACGAAACCGCCGAAGAGCGTGCCGAGGGACTTGAAGAAGTCCCCGCGATCCTGGGGTGCTTCGAATTTCTTGGGCATCAATCCATGAGCGCGAAGGCGCGCAGCACGGGGCGCAGCACGCCCCAGAGGATGGGATCGAAGCCGAGTGTCAGCGTCGCGCCCTTGCCATCCGCATCCACCTGGAGGTTCGCGAGCAGGTCGGAACTCACCGCCACTTCACGGCTGGAGGGTGGCGTCTTCGCCCAAGCCACGCCCGAGGGCGCGTCCAGGGGCTTCAGGCCGTCGCCCGTCAGATGCAGCACGAGCAGGTCGCCGTGGAAGACGGGCACGCGCACTTCCATCAGCGCGCCGCGGGGCACCTGGGGCACCATTTCGAAGGCCGCGCGGTAGCCCAGCGCTTCGGTGTCCGGCTCCTCGCCGAGCAGGATCGCCTTTGTCTGCTCGTGGAGGCCCATGACCCCCGCATCGCCAAGGTGCGCCACGGCGCGGAGGTGGGTGCCGCGCACGGAGGCCACGCCTGAAACGAGTTTCGGCACGAGGGCCAGCACCTCCTCCACGGCGGGGCGCAGCTTCATGCGTTTTTCATCCTTGGGCCAAGGGCCGAAGGGCAGCGCTTCGCCCTCCGCGCCGCTGGGGCGCGCATCAAGGATGCGACCTTGGAAATCCTCCAACAGGCCTTCGGGCGGCGTGTCGGTAAGAATCACGGCGTCCAGACCTTCGAGCAGTTCGCGCGAGGGCGCGAAGAGGACGAGATCGCCCTCTTCTTCATCCTTCGTGAGGGCCCCTGTGGCCAGGGGCAGCACGGAAGCGTGGGGCTCCAACGCGCTGCTGAGTTCGCGCCCCAGGAGGCCCTGGGCGCCGATGACGGCAAGCTTCAGCATGGAAGATCCTTAAACGCGAACGGCGGCTTCATCGGCCGCATGATGGTGCTTCAGCGCGGCCTTCACAGGCCCGGCGAGGAACTCCGTCACTTGATCTGAGGCGCGGCCCGTGAAGCGCTTCATATCGAGCAGCGCCGTCAGCTCGGCTTCGTTCATGGCCCAGCTCGGATCGGCGGCGAGGAGGGCGAGCAGCTCGTTGCCCTTGCCTTCCTGCTTGATGCGGCGTCCGGCTTCGAGCGCGGCCACCCGGAACTTTTCGTGGAGATCCTGGCGGTCCCCGCCCCGCTTCACCGCTTCCATGAGCAGCACTTCGGCGGCCATGAAGGGCAGTTCGCCCATGAGGCGGGACTCGATCATCTTCGCGTTCACGACGAGGCCCGTCGCCACATTGCGGAAGAGGACGAGGATGGCGTCCACCGCGAGCAGACCCTGGCTGATGGTGAGGCGGCGGTGGGCGCTGTCATCCAGCGTGCGCTCCATCCACTGGGTGGCGCTGGTCTGGTAGCTGGACGGCATCAACCCCAGCACGAAGCGCGCGAGGGAGTTGATGCGTTCGCTGCGCATCGGGTTGCGCTTGTAGGGCATGGCGCTGGAACCGATCTGCTTCGTCTCGAAGGGCTCTTCGACTTCTTTGAGGTGTTGCAGCAGGCGCAGGTCGCAGGCGAACTTGCTGGCGCTCGCGGCGATGCCGCAGAGCACCTGGCCGATGCGGTCTTCGAGTTTCCGCGTGGCGGTCTGGCCGCTGACGGGGATGGCCTCGAAGCCGACCTTGGCGCAGAAGGCCGCTTCCAGTTCCGCGACCTTCGCGCCGTCGCCATCGAAGAGTTCGAGGAAGCTCGCTTGGGTCCCCGTCGTGCCCTTGAGGCCCCGCACGGGGGTCGTGGCGATGATGTGGTCGAGGTCGTCGAGGTCCAGCAGCAGGTCCTGGATCCACAGCGTCGCCCGCTTGCCCACGGTCGTCGGCTGGGCAGGCTGGAAGTGGGTAAAGCCGAGGGTGGGCTGGTCCTTCCATTCGGACGCGAAGGCCGAAAGCGCCGCGATCACATCCTGCAAGCGGCGGCGCAGGAGCTGGAGCGCCTCCTGGCAGATGAGGAGGTCGCCGTTATCCGTCACGAAACAGCTCGTCGCGCCCAGGTGGAGGATGGGCCGGGCGTTCGGCGCCTGGTCCCCCCAGGCGTGGATGGCCGCCATCACATCGTGGCGCAGCGCGGCTTCGTGCTTCGCAATGGCGTCCAGATCCACCGCGTCCTGAGTGGTCCGCAATTCGGCGATCTGGGCCTCCGTGACCGGCAGGCCCATGTCCCGCTCGCTTTCGGCGAGGGCGATCCAAAGCCGTCGCCACACCCGCTGGCGGTAGAGGGGTGAGAGCAGGCGCACCATGGCCTTGCTGGCGTAGCGGCTCGCCAGGGGGTGCTCGAAGCGCTCCAGATCCGGGCCGTCGTGGGGGGGCAGGAAATCGGTCATCCCCCCAGTTTGACAGGCTCTAGGGCCGGGGCCGCTGGGCGGTCGGCTCGGAGCCCTCCACTTTCGGCCCGTGGGCGAACCCTTCGGTCGGAATCGGAGGCCATCCTTCGCTGCGGGGCTTCATCCGGTCCAGCTCCGCGCCCACCTCGGCCACCCAACCCTCGAGGTCTCCAGGGCGTTGGGCGGGGTCCAGAGCCAGCGCGGATTCAAGGGCCGATTCGAGGGCTTCGGTCACCGGCACCGCCTCCCCGATCCGCGTGTGCTGGCCCCGAGTGATGGCAGCGAACACCTCCATGGCGAATTCGGTGCGGATCAGGCGGCGGCCGCTGAGCGCCTCGTAGATCGTCGCGGCGAAGGAGTAGAGGTCGCTGCGGGCATCGAGGACCCGGCCCTTCACCTGCTCCGGGCTCATGAACTGAGGCGTGCCCACCACCATGCCCGTGCGCGTCACGCTGCTCGCGCCTTCCATGGGTTTCGCGAGACCGAAATCCAGCAGCTTGACCCGGAATCCGCCCCCATCCGGAACCAGGAAGAAGTTGTCGGGTTTGATGTCCCGGTGAAGGATCCCCGCGCGATGAGCCGCCGCGAGCGCCGCGCCCGCCTGGCGAAGCAGAGAGGCCACCTGGGCGGGAGATCCCGCGCCTTCCTGCTCAATGAGGGCGCCGAGGGGCGCGCCGTGGAGGCGCTCCATGACGAGGAAGGCGTGGCCATCCTCCAACTCGCCGGAGTCGTAGATCGCAATGATGCCGGGGTGCGCCAAGGCGGCCAAACTCCTCGCCTCCTGCTGGAACCGCGCTTGAACGGCGGAGGCCGCATAGAGTTCGGGCTTGAGCAGCTTGATCGCCACTTCTCGGCCGAGACGCTCATCCGTGGCCCCAAAGACGAGGCCCATCCCGCCTTCGCCGAGCAATCGCTCCAACCGGTAGCGCCCCTCGATGAGCAGCGGGAGCAGGCGCGGCATTTCCAGCGCGGCGCCATCCTCGGGGCAGTGGGTGACCGCATCGGGGTAGCAGCGGCGGCAGCTCGGGCAGAGGTGCATGACCTCGATGCCCTTCGCCTGCAGACTCGCCTTTGCTTCCGCCTGCCGCGCCCGCGCCGCCTGGAGGTTCTTGCGGGTTCGGTGGAGCTCCAACACCGCGCCCATCTGGGCCGCGAAGGCCGTCACCATCTGCTGCTCCAGGGGCCCCATGGGGGGCGCGCCCTTCACGACGACTCCGCCGAGTAGTTCCCCACCACTTCCCCGGACCGGCACCACCTGGCCATGGCGTCGCTCATCCGCCACGGGCTGGGCCTGGAGCCGGCGCTCCTGACCGTAGGCGGGGACGGCTTGGAGCACCTCCAGGGTCGGCGCATGGACGCCACTCTCACCCAGGGCCCGAAGCCCCTCTTCCTGCACCATGAAGAGGCCGACCTCTTCGGCGCTCAGGGCCTGGGCGACCTCCTTGCCGATCTCCTTCGCCCACGCCATGAGGTCCTGCTGGGCGAGGCCCGCGCGCTCCACGAGGCCGGCGATGCGGCGGTTCTGTTCTTCGATGTGCGCCTTCTGGTCCTCCACTTCTAAGGTCCGCGCGGCGACCAGTGCCTCCAGCTCTTCGGTGCGACGGCGGAGGACCGCGAGGCGAAGGCGCACAAAGAGGATCACCAGGCCCAGCGCCGCCAACGCGTAGAGCGCGTAGGCCAAAGGCGAAGCCCAGGGGGGCGGGGGCAGGGTGAAGGCCACATCCAGGGGCGGCGCGAGGCGGCCATCGGGGGCCTTCGCGAGGATGCGGAGGGTGTAGGAGCCCGGCGCGAGTCCCGGGAATTCCCGGAAGGGTTCCGCGGTCCACGGGGTGGGATGGTCCTCCAACCCGAGCAGTTGGGTCTGGTAGCGAATCCCATCGGCTTTGAAGAGGAGGGGCAGGCGGTACGCGAAGCGAAGGGAGCGATCCCGCCAGGACAGGCTTGCTCCGTCCGACAGGGCCTGGGGCTTGCCGTTCACGAACACTTGATCCAGGGTGAGCTTGGGCACGGGGCTCTTGGGCAGCTCCAGGGCCGGATCAAAGACCACCGCCCCGGCGAGGCTCCCCGCCCAGATGCGGCCTTGGGCATCCACCATGGA
>JAFDVN010000044.1 GCA_018269025.1 Acidobacteriota bacterium
GGCGCGGATGCCCCGCCACCAGCGGCAGGGCCGCTGCCACGAGGGCGAGGTTCCGGGCGTGTCGGCGCATCAAGTCCATTCTAAGCCTTGAGCAAGATGGGTGCCGCTAGAGGCTCCCCAGGAAGCCCTCCACCCGCTCCCAATCCCGGCTCAGCGGAAAGGGCGGCAGGCTGGCGCGGACCTGGGCGGCGTAGCGTTTTCCGAAAGAGTCTTCTTTGGGAAGCAGGATGCGCGGATCCAGGAGGGCGACAACGCCTTGGTCCTGCCGAGTACGGATGAGGCGGCCAAGGCCCTGTTTAAGTTTGAGCGTCATCTGCGGCAATTGGATGCCCCGAAAGCCCAGCCCCTCCTGCTTGGCGTCGGCTTCCCGGATGCGCGCGGCGAGCACGGGATCATCCGGCGGCGCGAAGGGCAGGGCCGTCACGACGACGAGACGCAGCGCGTCGCCCGGCAGGTCCACCCCCTGCCAGAAGCTGGCGAGGCCGAGCAGCGCCGCGTCCGGGGTCGTGCGGAAGCGGTTCAGCAATTGATTGCGGGTGAGGCCCTCGCCCTGAACGAAGAAGGTGATCTGGGGCAAGGCCGATTCGAGACGGGGCCGGAAGGCCTGGAGCATCTTGCGACTCGTGAAGAGGACGAGGGCCCGGCCCCGGGACGCGGTGATGAGGCGCTGGATCGCGTCGAGGGAGGCCTCCACCCACGCAGGATCGCCGATTCCACCTGCGGAGGCGCGGCGTTCCGGCAGGCTGGGGGGCACGAAGAGCAGCCCCTGGCGCTCGAAGTCGAAGGGGCTGTCCACCGCGAGGCCGCGATCCACCTCTTCGTGCGAAAGCCCGAGCCGCAACCCGAGGCCGTTGAAGCCCTTGCCATCCCGCAGGGTCGCGCTCGTAAGCACGAGGCTTTCAAAGCCCATCCGCAGGTGCTGGTGGAAAAAGTCCCGCACATCAATGGGGTTGGATTTGAACTGGATCACCCCCGCGCTTTCCCGGGTGATCGTGCTGACCCAGCCCTCAGGCTGGGCGAAAATCTGCTCCATGCGGGCAAAGGCCTGGCCGCAGCGTTCGGCGAGTTTCGCCCAGGAAAGGTCCTTCTCCTCGGCTTTGGACGCGAGGCTCTTCAGCGCGCCGAGCACGCCCATGCCCGTCTCGACCCATGCGCCGACCGCATCCGCCAGGTCCGCGAGGGGCAATTTGTCCGGGTGGAGCGGATAGGTGCCGTTGTCCGGCGGAAGCAAGGTCAACAGGCGCTCCCAGGCTTCTTCCCACAAGGGAAGCCGCGCGTCCAGCTCACCACCCTCCGCCGCACCGAGCGCGCCATCCAGGTCCGAGAAGAGCATCCGCATGGCGCGGGTGGACCAGCTTTCGGCGAAGCCTTCCGTAAGTTGTTCTTCGAGGTCGTGGGCCTCGTCCAGGATCAGTACGGGCGCGTCCGGGAGCACCTGACCAAAGGCGGATTCCCTCAATTTTCGATCCGCCAGCAGCAGCGCGTGATTGACGATGACGAGGTCCGCTTCCGCCACCTCCTGCCGCAACTTCACGAGGTGACACTGTTCGTAGTGGGGGCACTGACGGCCCGTGCAGCGCTCCGCCCGGGCGTTGAGCTTGTCCCACAGCGGCGACTCACCTTCGCCGAAAGGGCCGAGTTCTTCGCGATCGCCGGTGGTCGTGCGCTCCGCCCACTGAGGCAAGGCCATCCACAGGCCATAGTCGCCCTTCGACACCTCCGAAGGCGGATGCCCTTGAGCCTGATCCCAGGCCGCGAGGCAGAGGTAGTTGGAGCGGCCCTTGGCGAGCACGGCCTTCACCGGTCGGCCCAGGATGCCGATGGCCCGGGGCAGGTCCTCTTCGAGCAACTGGCGTTGAAGGTTCTTCGTGCGCGTGGCGACGATCACCGGCGTTCGCCCGGAAGCCAGCGCGGGGATGAGGTAGCCGAGACTTTTGCCCGTGCCCGTGCCCGCCTCGATGGCCTGGATGACGCCCGGGGGCTTGGCCTCCCTGTCCCCGCCCGCGTCCTTCCAGGCTTTGGTTCCCGAAACGCCCTCCGCGATGGCCTCCGCCACCGCCTCCGCCATGTGCCGCTGCCCCGGCCGCTCCTCCGCCCCCGGAAAGCACGCGAACAACCGCCCCTCCGGGCTCGAAAAGAAGCGGTCCATGGCGTGGGGCATCCCTCCAGTCTGGCGGAAAATCGGCGAATCACTAAACCATCTACGAAATTCCTCGTTGACACCTTTGCTGGGGTTCGTACATTCAATCTACGAATCCTTTCGGAGGCTCCATGGCACCCACCCCCCTGCCCCGTCCCACCGATGGCGAACTGGCCATCCTGCGGGTGCTGTGGACTCACGGACCCTGCACGGTGCGGCAGGCCCACGAGGTGCTGAGCCGGGACCGGGATACGGGCTACACGACCGTGCTCAAGATGCTCCAGATCATGACGGAGAAGGGGCTCGTCACCCGCGAAGAAGAAGGCCGGGGCCACATCTACGCCGCCCGACTGGGGGAGGCCCAGGCCCAGAAGCATCTGGTGACGGACCTGCTGGACAAAGCTTTTCAAGGATCCGCGCTGAAGCTCGTCATGAGCGCGCTGCAATCCAAGAAGGCGTCCAAGACCGAGCTCGATGCGATTCGCAAGCTGCTAGATGAGCAGGGAGGGAAACCATGAACCCATTCCTCCACACCCTCGGGTGGGCGCTGCTTCATTTCCTGTGGGAAGGCCTGCTCCTCGGCCTGATCGCGGGGGGCGTGCTCGCCCTGATGCAGCGGCGGAGCCCCCAGGCGCGCTACGGGGTCGGCCTCGGCTTCCTGATCCTTATGGCCCTGGCGCCGTTGCTCACCTTCCTCCTGCTTCGGGGCGAGGCCGCGCCGGTCGTCGCGACCGCGGGGAGCGTGATCGCGCTCCCTTCCGAGGTGTCCGGGGTGGCCTCGCATGAGTGGAAGGCGAACCTCGACGCGAGCCTGCCCATCGTCCTCCTCGTGTGGGGTATCGGCGTGACGCTCCTCTCGGCGCGCTTCGTGGGGGGACTCTTTTACCTCCAGCGGCTCGCCTCAACCGGCGTGGAACCCGCCCCGGCGGAATGGCACCTCGTCCTCGCGCGGTTGTCCCGGGAGATGGGCCTTCGCCGCGCCGTGCGGTTGCTGCGTTCCTTCCGGGTGGAAGCGCCCATGGTGGTGGGGTGGATGCGCCCGGTGATCCTGATCCCGGCTGCGGCCTTCTCGGGCCTCAGCCCCGCCCAGATCGAAGCGGTGCTCGCCCATGAAATGGCGCACATCCGAAGGCTCGACTTCCTCGTGAACCTTCTCCAATCCGCCCTGGAGACGCTGCTCTTCTTCCACCCCGCCGTGTGGTGGCTCTCCTCCCGGCTGCGCGCCGAACGGGAGCTGTGCTGCGACGATGCGGCGGTGGCCATGTGCGGGGACCGAGCGCTCTACGCCCGCGCCCTCGCCCTCCTTGAAACGAACCGCGAACAGAACCGCGAAGCCAAGCCTTCTGAGCTGGGCGTCGCCGCCACCGGAGGTGCCCTCATGGCCCGCATCCGCCGCCTGCTCCAGCCCCAATTCACGCCTACGCCCCGCCTTCGCCCGGCAGCCTTCGCCCTCGTCGCCGCTGGACTGCTCGCGGGCACCGTCGTCCAGCAGCAGAAACCCGCAGCGACC
>JAFDVN010000045.1 GCA_018269025.1 Acidobacteriota bacterium
CTTCCAAAGGTCGCGGCCATACCCGCCGCCGCGCCCGCCCCCAGCAAGGTCTTGCGCTCGTCCGGCGTGGAAGGCATCCACTGGCCGAGCACGGAGCCCATGGCCCCGCCCGTGGCGATGATCGGTCCTTCCAACCCAAAAGGTCCGCCCGTGCCGATGGCGACCGCGGCCGAAAGCGGTTTCAGAAACATGAGGCGCGGCTGGATCTTGCTGCGGTTGAAGAGCACCTGCTCCATCGCCTCTGGGATGCCATGGCCACGGATCCCCTTCGAGCCGTGCTTCGCCATGAGCCCGACGATGAGCCCGCCGAGCACGGGGACCAGCACCGCCATCCAGCCTTCCGCGTGATCCCACGGATTCACTTGGGTCCACGAAACGCGATGGAAGTACGCCAGATTCGTGAAGAAGGCCACCAGTCCCGTCAGAAAGCGCGCCGCGAACCCCGCCGCGATGCCCACCAGCAGCGACAGCGCGCAGATCCACACCGCCCGCCCGTCCAACTCCAGACGGCGGCCTTCATCGTTGGAACGCGTCCCGGGCATCTAACCTCCCGGGTGCAGCTTAGATCGTTCCTGAACAAATCAAACTGAAAACTGGCCCAATACGGATCCGGCGGCCTCAGATGGCCATGATGTTGTACCCGCCATCCACATAGAGGGTCTGGCCGGTCACGCCGCGGCCCATGCCGGAGAGCAGGAACAGGGCGCCGTCGGCCACTTCCTCCAGCTCCACGAGCTTGCGAAGAGGGCTGTGGTTGCGGTGGTGTTCCAGGATGCTGCTGAACCCGCCGATGCCGCTGCTGGCGAGGGTTTTGATCGGACCGGCGCTGAGAGCGTTCACGCGGACGCCCTTCGGACCCAGGTCGCTGGCCAGGTAGCGCACGCTGCTTTCCAGCGCCGCTTTCGCCACGCCCATCACATTGTAGTTGGGCATCACGCGCTCAGCGCCCAAGTAGCTCAGCGTGACGATGGAGCCGCCCTCCGGCATGAGCGGCGCGGCGGCGTGGGCGAGGACCGGCAAGCTGTAGGCCGAGACATCCAGCGCCACGCGAAAGTCCTCGCGGCTGGTGCTGACGAAGTCGCCTTCGAGCGCCTGGCGCGGCGCGTAGGCGACGGCGTGGACGAGGAAATCCAACTTCCCCCACTTCGCCTGAAGCAGTTCGAAGCCCGCCTTCACCTCAGCGTCGTTCGACACATCCATCTGGAAGAGCACGGAACCGGGAATCTCGGCGGTGAGATCCTTCACATTCTCGCCGAGGCGCTCGTTCTGATAACTGAAGGCCAGCTCCGCGCCCTGCTCGTGGCAGGCCTGGGCGATGGCCCAGGCGATGGACCGCTTGTTGGCGACACCCACGATGAGACCGCGCTTTCCCTGCATCAGCATGGGGCTTCCTCCGGGTCGGAAATGATCCACCACGATAGCGGAAGGCGGCCCAAGCCTCAATTCGCCCCCCTTCCCGGGCGGCTACACTCTAGCCATGTTCCCCCGGGCCCTACCGCTGATCTGCCTGACCGCCGTGGCGCAAGCGCAGGCTCCCTACCGCGCGGATCTGGATCAAGGCCACTACCTGAAGGTCCACGCCGCGGCCAAGTCCGCGCTCGCCCAGAACCCGAACGACCCCGCCGCCCTCGCGGCCGAGAGCCAGGCCCTCACCAGCTTCCAGCGTTTCGGGGAAGGCTTCGCGATGGCGCAGAAGGCGCTGGATCTCAAGCCCGGCGATCCCGACGCGCTGCTCGCCCGCGGCCTCGCCCGCGCGGGCACGGCCGTGCAGCAACGGAATTTCGGATCGCTGGGCAAAATCGGCGACGCCATGGATGATCTCGAAGCCGCGACCAAAGCCGATGGGTCCCTCGTCACCGGATGGATCTCCCTCGGCCTCGCCTACCAGCAGCTCCCAGGCATCCTCGGAGGCTCCACCCGCCGCGCGCTGGCCTGCGCCGATAGCCTACGAAAAGTCGCGCCCGCCAAAGGCGACGCGCTGCAAGGCATGATCCTCGCGATGGATGGCAAGTGGGACAACGCCCTTCCCTATTTCGGCCGCGCCCTCGACAACGCTCCTGGCGACGCGCAGATCGTCGCCATGTACCTCCAATCCCTCGATGACAAGCCCACGCGGAAGGCCCTGGGCGACACCGCCTGGAACCAAAAACTCCAATGGGAGGCCGAGCGCTTGCTGCCGACCGTGAAGACGAAGGCCCGCGGCGTCGAGGCCGTCGCCGAATGCCTGCTCGATTCCGGCCACGCCGACGAAGCCTGGAAGGTGTGCGTGGACGGGCTCGCCGCCGTCGAAGCCCCGAGCATCCTGCGCCTCGAACTCGGCAAGATCGCCGCCCGCTCCGGCCTCCACCGCGACGAAGGCCTCGCCTACCTCGACCAAGTGACCAGCCAACCCCTCGAAGGCGGAACCGCCGGATACGCCGGCGCCTGGTGGCGCAAAGGCCAGATCCTCAAAGACCTCAACCGCGCCGACGAAGCCAAAGCCGCCGCCCGCAAAGCCCTCACCTACGACCCCAACCACCCCGGCGCGAAGAAACTGCTGGAGAGCCTGGGATAGAAATTAGCTACCCTCAGTGAATGCGCATCTCACTGGACAGCATCCTCATCCTTCTCGCCTTTGCCTGTCTCGGCTTGCTGGCGGTCTTTTCGGGATCTCCGTTCTTCGATGCTTTCGGGAACGGAAGATTGACTTACCTAACGGTTCTCGTTCTTCCCGCGCTGATTGGCATCTCAATGCTGCGCAAACAAGAACAGCGCGTTGCGAAGGCGTTGAAGGATTGGTGGCAAGTCGTCGCCATCCTCCTCGTCTATGAAAGCTTGAAGCATCTTCATGCCAATCAAATCACGGAGTGGCTTGGCATTTCGCCGAAAGACAGTTTGATGCTTTCCATTGATGAGCATCTGTTTTTCGGGAAGACCTTGGCCCTTTGGCTTCAGCCGCTCAGCACCCCGTGGTTTTCCCAAGTGATGTGGTTCTTCTATGTCTGGGTGTATTACCTTGGCCCCGTAGCACTGCTCGGTTGGGCCTATTTCCAGATGCAGGACGACGAGTTGTTCCTGAAGCTCCGCAGAGGCTTGGTGTTCTGCCTATTGGGTGGCTATCTCCTCTATCTGCTCGTTCCCGTGGAGGGCCCTCTCTTCCTAGTTGGTGAGAAGTTTTCTCATCCCATCCTCACCCAACCGACCCTTCAGCGTCTGACTTTCAGCACCCTCCGGTACAACTGGGACTGCTTCCCAAGCCTGCATACCGGCCTGACTTGGTTGCTCACCGTGCTCGCCTGGAGTCGAATGCCGAAGGCTGGCCGAGTGCTTTGTGTGACCGGCGCTTCTGGCGTGACTCTCGCGACAGTTGTGCTCCGGTTCCACTACGGCGTTGATCTACTCGCCGGGCTCGCCTGGGCGGGGGTGGTCTGGTTCGTCGTCACCAAGGTGAAGGGCTCTAGCAGGGTGTTCACGCTCCCATTGCCCGCACTCCCAGAACCCATGCCCCCCAAACTTCGCATCTCGCTGAAGTGGCTCGCAGTGCTCTTCATCCTGAGTGGAGCCACCGCGCTCCTTGTCGAGCAGGCCTTCGAGAAGCTCCTGACCACCCTTGTCGGCGCCTCCACACAAGCGTCCGCTATGGTGCTCGCCGCCTATTTCCTCGGGCTGACGCTTGGCGGATGGGCCTACGGCCGACTCGTTCGGAGATCCAAGCATCCCTTGCGCGTGTACGCCTTCCTTGAGGGGGGAATCGCCGCATGGTCCCTAATGCTCACCTTCGGATCAGGGGCCATCGCCAGCCTCTGCCTTCCATTATTGTCCCTGGGCGCCGACAACCTTTGGCTTCTCCAGGTTCTACGATTTGTCGTGGCTTCCGTATGGATACTTCCACCCACCATGATGATGGGCGCGACATTCCCGGCCATCGTGGATTCCATTGACGCGCTGCGCATCCCGCAGCCTAAGCGCGCGATGTCTCGGTTTTACGCCCTGAACCTTCTGGGCGCGTTCCTCGCAGCAACCTGTGCGCCCTACCTGCTTTTTCCGAAGGAAGGATTGTCTGGAACCTTGCTTGTTTCCTTTGCCTTGGATGCCGCGGTGGCCTTTGCCGCGTTCCGCCTGGATGTACAGCTGAGAGGTAAATTCAGAACACAGGGTGGGAATACAGCCATTCCCGCCTCCAAACCTCCCCGCGCCCCACTCACCCGAGGGACAATCACGCTTCTCATCCTGAGCTTCGTTTCCGGGATCATCTTCTTTGCCCTTGAGGTGCTATGGACTCATCTCCTCTCTGCCGTCGCGGGAAATAGCGTCTACGCGTTCTCGACGATGCTTTCCCTAGTGCTCGCCGGGCTCCTGATCGGAAGCGCGCTTAGCGCGACACTCGTGCGCGAGGGTCGGAGGATCCCGAGCTGGACCCTAGCTTTGCTGATGGTGACCGGATCAATTGCGCTTCTTTGGACCTTCAGCGCTTGGCCTGACACCCCCCACCTCTTCACGGTGTGGGGAGTTGGTCTATCAACCTTTGGAGATGGTGAGCTACTTCGGTGGATCTTGTCGTCCCGCCTCGTGCTTCCCCCAGCCATTGTCCTAGGCATGATCTATCCTTGGCTTTTTAGGACCGAAAACTATCCCAAGGATGATCGCGGCGCGTTCACGGGATGGATGGTGGGCGCGAATGCCATCGGCTGCGTACTCGGTGCCTTAGCGGGTGCCTTCTGGTTGATCCCAGCGCTTGGCTCTGAATACGGGTTGATGGCCATGGGCTCAGCGCTTCTCGCCCTCGCCGTTCTTATCGCGGTCCTGCTGACCCAGATGATTTGGCTCAAGCGCTTGCTTTCGATCGCCTGTGGGGTCTTGCTCCTAATTTGGCTCTTTCAGAGCCCATGGAATCAGCTCGCCCTCACTTCCGGCGAACAGGTCTACAACCGTCCGAATCAGGTTTATCCCCAGACCAAACTCGTCTCTTTCCGCGAAGACTCCGCGGGAGGCATCACCACCGTGGTTAAGAATCCCGAAGGCGTCAGAGACCAAGCGAAGCCCTATCTCACTCTCCTAACCAATGGGAAATTCCAAGGCAATGATGCCTGGGAGATCCCTGCTCAAACAGGATTCGCGCTAATTCCCATGCTTCACCTCTCCCGCTTTGATTCGGCTTGCGTAGTGGGTTTTGGAACTGGGCGAAGTTCAGCCGTGGTCGCTGCAGGGGGATTCAAGTCCATTGATATCGCCGAGATCTCCCCAGGCATCGTTCAGGCAGCCCAGGCTTCATTCCAATCCATCAATAACCAAGTACTCAGCCGCCCTGAAGTCCACCTCCAGTTGGAAGATGGACGGAACTTTCTGCTCCTGCATCCGAATAAGAAATACGACCTAATTACGATGGAACTGAGCAGCATTTGGTTCGCGGGAACCACTTCTCTTTACTCCAGGGAGTTCTACCAGCTAGCCAAGTCTCGCCTAGCTCCCAACGGTGTGTTTCAGCAGTGGGTCCAGATCCACCATCTGACTTTGTCCGAAATCGGGTCGGTCCTATTCACCCTCCGCAGCGTGTTCCCTCAAGTGAGCCTCTGGATCGCTGGGAACCAAGGGGTTCTAGTCGCAACCGACCAGCCCCAGATCATCCGGTCCGCCGCGCTATCCAGGATGACGCCTAGCGTCCTCGGTCCTCTCACGGGAAGACCTCCCGCGGAAGCCAAGACCCTCCTTGACGCCATTCTGAAGGACCGCGTTCTCTCTCCCGAGGATGTGGACCGGAATCTCCAGTCGGTATCGGCTACCCCGGACCTGAATTTCCTCGGGCGCCCAGGCGTCTTGATCCTCAACACGGACGACAATCGTTACCTGGAATACGCTACTCCTCGCTATGCCTTAGACCCACGGGACTTGGTGGATGGGAACCTCCAATCGCTCCACGCGGCGGGATCGCAAGCCGCTGTTCCGATGGAACCTTGGCCTGCCGCGTGGGCTCAGCTCTTTCCGGCATCTGCCACCGCTGAGAAGGACCCCCCGGTGAACCGGCACGCTCCTTGATGGGAAGGGCCAACGCCTATCCTTCAGGAGCCATCATGCGCATGCGCACCACCTCCGGGTTCACCCTTATCGAATTGCTGCTGGTGCTCGCCATCATCGGCATCATCAGCGCCATCGCCATTCCGGCCCTGCTCAGTCAGCGCGCCCGCGCGCGGGACAAGGCATCCATGGAGAATGTCGCCGGGCGGGTCGGCGATCTGGTGGGTCAATGGGACAAATTTCGGGAAAAGGGGTATTCCAACGCAACAGCCCTCTCTTCCATGAAGACCTACCTGAACAACACCGCTGCCAAGGATAAGAACCCTTGGAACACAACCACTACTCCGTTCAACTCAGCCTTTCAGACGGTGGCAGGTCAGACCACAGCATCGGGATTCACGGGTCAGATCACAATTGCGACTGCCTCCAACATGGGACAAGGCCAGTTCGCCATCCAAATCCCCACGGGTACCACGCCAGGGTTCTTCGGCGGTGCTGTCTATATCAACGGGTCCTTCAAAACAGCCGCTGGCTCTTACAGCCATGTGTACACCAAGGTTACCTCGCTGGAGTGACGCCATCCGTGAAGGCATTGACACCTTTTGTTGAGTCGGAATGATTCTCAAGAATCGGCCCTGGGGGGTCGAAGGGATTGGTGTAAATCGGCCTAGCCGTATTGGTCCGGGTCAGTCCAAATCCCTCACCTCCTCAGGATCACTCCATGAAACGACAGTCGGGCTTTACCCTCATCGAGCTTTTGCTCGTGCTCGCCATCATCGGCATCATCAGCGCCATCGCTATTCCCGCGTTGCTCAGCCAGCGCGCCCGGGCCCGCGACAAGGCCGCCGAAGAAAATGTGGCAGGCCGTATTGGTGACCTGGCCGGGCAATGGGACAAGTTTCGCGAGAAGGGCTATTCGAACGCCGCCGCGCAAGTCTCCATGCAGAATTATCTGATCGCCACCATGGCCAAAGACAAGAATCCTTGGAACACCACTTCCACGCCCTTCTCCGCCAGCATCCATGTGGCAGTGCTGGGGTACGCCACCACTTCGGCCTTTGCGACCACCATCGCCACGGGCACCTCGAGCACCACCATGGGCCAGGGGAAGTTCTACATCAAATTCCCGAGTGGCACTGATCCCGGCATGCTCGGGGGTGCGGTGTACCTGAATGGATCCTTCAAGACTCCCGCAGGCTCCATGTCCCATGTCTACACCAAGGTCGTCGGCATCGAATAGAACTGCCCCCCTCGGGCATGGAATGGACGCAATGCGACACTTGATGGCCCCCGCCGTGCCCCAAATCCCAGCATTTCACCAAACCCCTTGCCTTCCCGCCGGGACTTTCTAGACTAGGGGCCTACTCCCTCTCTCTGGCACGGGGATTGAATGGACAACCCCGGACCTTTTCCTCCTAGGAGACTCACATGAAGAAGCAGTCCGGCTTCACCCTCATCGAGCTGCTGCTGGTGCTCGCCATCATCGGCATCATCAGCGCCATCGCCATCCCCGCGCTGCTCAGCCAGCGCGCCCGTGCCCGTGACAAGGCTGCCACCGAGAACGCCGCCGGCCGCGTCGGTGACCTCATCGGCCAGTGGGACAAGTTCCGCGAAAAGGGGTACGCCGCCTCCACGGCGATCACCTCCATGCAGAACTACCTGACCGCCACCGCCGCCAAGGACAAGAACCCTTGGAACACGACGACCACCCCTTTCAACACCACCTTCCAGAAGCCTGCGGGCAATCTAACTGCCTCGACCTTCGCAGCGGCCATCACGGGTGCGTCGGCTGGCAACATGGGTCAGCCTCAGTTCGCCATTCAGATCCCCACCGGCACCACCCCTGGCTTCTTCGGCACGGCGGTGTATGTCAACGGCTCCTTCAAGACGGCCGCGGGTTCTTTCACCCACATCTACAGCAAGGTCTCTGGCATCGAGTAAGGCTGGCGACTTTGAAGAAAAGGGAGGCCATCTGGCCTCCCTTTTTTTGCGACACTGACATTCTTGGAAGGCCCAGATGACTTTGGAAGCCTCACGCCCAAATCTCGTTCGACGCTGGCTCGGGCCGACCCTGGCAGGTCCCGCCTTCTTGCTTCTCCTGCTGCTCCTCTCCCTGCTCTATTTCAAACTTGGGGAGGCGAACATCTTCGTGGCGCGTGGTGCCGAGAACCCGGTCATGCGGGCCTTCGCCCTCCGCGCCATCCTCACCGAAATCCTGCCAATTTATCTCGGCTCGGGATTGATCCTGTTTGTCCTCGGGATGATCCCCGTGCGTTTGGGCTGGTTGGGATCCGGGCGCTGGAATCGCTGGACAGGCCGCAGCGGCTTTTGGGCGGCCTTCGGATTCCTGACCCTGCTCCATGCGATGCTGTGGTGGGCTGTGCCTTCCACCCTTTGGGTACTCCCGGGGATTTCATCTCTTCCGTTGGCGCTGGGGCTATTCGTCGTCTTCGCCGCTGCCCTCGCCTCCTGGTGGGCCGGACTCAGGCCCATGGGGCCTTCTGCGCTTCGAATGGTGACGCTCATGGGCCTTTGGTGGGGACTGTGCGTTGCCTATCTCGCCATTCCCCGGAATCTGGCGCAGTCCGGTCTTGACGCTTCACCTTCGGGTCATCCTGTGAAGGTTTTGATGCTCAGCATTGATGGGATGCGTGAGGATGCTGCCTTCCAGCAAGGGTTCGATCACCTTGAAGGCTTCAAGGTCGTCAATGGCTACACCGCAATTCCTGCCACCCGCTTGGAGTGGAGCATCTTGTGGGGCGGTGATCCGAATTACTATTCCGTGGGCAATGTCATCCCCTCGGATGAGGAGTTGGAAGGCCACAAGCCCTATTTGATCCTTGAAGCTGCGAAGGCCAAGGGATTGAAGACCCGCTTCTTCATTGATGATGGGGGGACGATCGGGCTTGTAGACAAGGAACGGGCCTTCGATCTCGTAGAAATGCCCGCGCGGGGCTGGGAGAACTTTCTCAATTCCAATGTCTCGGTTCATGTTCCCCTATTCGCGGCATGGCTAAATACGCTTCGAGTCTTCCCGACCACCAACCCATGGACCCCGCTCGACTTGGGTATTCGCAGGACGCTGGCCGATGGGCGGGGCGCGGATTGGGTCATCTTCCACTCGTGCCTAGCCCACCAGCCCATCTTTTTGGATCGCCAAGAACTGTCCGAGATTCCGGGATGGTGGAAAGCCCGCCCGAAGGATCTGGCACCAACCTGGGCCGACCCCACTCCTGACCGGATCCATCACTACCTCCCGGCCTACAACCCGTACCTCGCCTATCAAATTCGCATCCACAGCCTGATCGGCGCCTGGGGAACGCTCTGGAATCAACTGGACCGGGACCCCGATTATGGCCCCGCCCTAAGGGTCTTCATGACAGACCATGGCGAACGATTCCAACATCTCAATGCCTATATGCAGGCGGGCGGTGTACATGGATTCCAGTTGGACCCATGGGAGGCACGCATCCCCCTTGCCTTTGCCGGCCCCGGGATCTCGAGTGGTAAGGACTCCGAGCATGCATTTAGCTTGCTCACTCTTCGGGATGCCGTTGCCAACCGCCTATTGAATGACACGCTCCCGGATCTGACCCAATTGCTCGCGAAAGATTCAGCCGTCATGAGGCTTCAGGCGCTGGACATGCTCGCCAGCGAGCCCGGGAAGAGCGAATTCAAGCAAATCAGCACCGAAGAAATCATCCAAGGCTCGAAGGTTCTCCCGGATGGGCTTTGGATCATGCACTACTTGAAGCCGGCAACCCAGAGGGCCGAAGATCTTTCCCTCGGTATTGCCCACGGGAACAAGTTGGATATCTACCGCCCGCTGAAAGTGGGGGGGGCTCGTCTCTTCCATTACACGGGCTATGTCCAGACCTCTACGGAGGACATCAGCGAGGAGGCATTCCAGGCTGCTCGCTCTAAGATTAACGCGATCTACACAAAGCCTTGGGGATCTTCGACGAATAAATGACCTGCCATGAAGAAGGGCGGGCATGGGGGCCGCCCTTCTTCATGGCAGGGAAGGCTAGATTACTTGTTGTACGACGAGTTCAACACCACGGCCCCGCTTTGATCACGGGTAAGCACTTGAGCGCTGCCGGTATTGGGGTCGGTGACGGTGATGAGGTAACTCAGGCCACCGTTCGTGACGGCCACCGCCATGTTCATCTGAGTCGCGTTCTTGAACTGGACGCCGGGCAGGAAGGCCGAGGTGGAGGGCACACCCTTGGTCCAGGTGCAGCTGGCAATGGCGGTGCTGGTGCCGCCCAGGTAGAGGCCAGTTTCGGCCTTGCGGGCTTC
>JAFDVN010000046.1 GCA_018269025.1 Acidobacteriota bacterium
CAGGTGCGGCGCGCCCTGGAACTGGTGCGGAAGATCGGCATGAACATCGGCATGTACCTCATCACCGGCATCCCCGGAGAAACCTGGGAGGACATCGAGCTCACCGCCCAGCTCATGCGCGACACGAAGCCCCACGATGTGCAATTGTCGCCGCTGGCTCTCTACCCCGGCACGCGCATGTACGACCGCTACAAGGCCGAAGGCCGCATCGCCCGCGACTTCTACCGCGAAAGCGGCGACGCGGAAATCTTCGCCCGCCAGGACGGCCACACGGAAAAGGCCCTGCGCTTCCTCTATGACGAGGCCCAGAAAGTAAAGGCCACAGCCCGCTACACGCCCACCGAGTTCGCCGAACAGAAGAAGCTCCTCGGCTTCTGCGCCACGACGAACATCCTTTGCGGCGAAGCCGCGGAAGAGACGGGCCGCTTCAACGAAGCGAAGGCCGAATACGACGAGATCATCGCCAAAGAACCCGGCAACTTCTGGGGCTTCATGAAACGGGCGCTGCTCGCCGAGAAACTGGAGCGGATGTCGGAAGCCAAGGCCGACCTTGAAGAAGCCCTCGCCCTCGCGCCCGGCAACCCCGAAGCCACGGAGCTGGAAGGTCTCTGGGGGCTGAAACTCCACAAGCGCCGCGAGGCGAAACCCGCCCACGGCCCCACCGCCGTGATGAAGGGTGCGGAGAATTACCTCGCGCGGCCCAAGATGTGATTCCTCCTAGTGGATCGCGATGCCCTGGGGGCCGGTGAGTACGGTCTGCAAGGACCCAAGGGCCACGAGCGATCCATCGGTGTTGATGCCGTAGGCCTGGACGCTGTTGCTCCCGTAGCAGGCCGCGAGAAGGATGCGATCCGAGCCATCCGTGGCTAGGCCCGAGGGATTCAACCCGGAGGGAGTGTCCACCTGGGAGCCGCTCGGATAGCCCAGCCCGCCACTCCCGACCGTGAAGGGCGTCAAGGTGTTGGCGGAGAAGTTCGCTGCGTAGAGGTAGCTTCCCGAGCCATCCAAAGCCAAGGCGAAGGGGCCGCTTCCGCTGGCGAAGGCACCGAGGCTTGAAAGCGAAGCGGTGCCTCGATTCAAGGAGAAGGCATCCACCGCGCCGCCACCGGATTCCGTGGAGAACACCAGTGTCCCGGTAGGATCCATCACCACCGCCGAGGGATTGGTCCCTACGCCTCCGATGCCGATGGCGCCTTGGTAGGCCAGCGCGCCGGTGGTGGCGTTGAAGGTGTAGAGCCCGAGTGTCCGATCGGTCGCGTTCCCCACCACCGCGAAGCCGCTCAAGGGGTCCACTGCGATGCAGGCGGGTGCATTCCCCGCCGGGAAGGGATCTACCGTCGGCGTTCCCGGGTTCGCATCAAGCTCGGTGAGAGATCCATCCGCGTTAATCTTGAATCCGCAGATGGCCGAGCTGCCGCTGCACGCCGCATAGAGGAACTTCCCAGCGGGATCGATGGCCATGCCTGCAGGAGAGGGAAGGGTCGAGACAGTGCCGAGAGCTGTGAGTGTCCCATTTGCATTCACCGCGTAGGCCGAAAGGGACGCGCCTCCCTCGTTTGAGGCGTAGACGAATTTCCCATCGGGCGTCACCACCACCGCCCAGGGATTCGAACCCGTTGAAAGCGGCGATCCAAGCGCCGAGATCGCGCCGGTGCTCGCGTTGATCGCGTAGCTCTGGATCTGGCTGTTGGTAAAGCTTGCGATGAAGGCAAGGTGGGTCCCGGCCGGAAGGCTTCCCGAGCTCCCGGACACCCCCGTTCCCGTTCCACCGCAGGATGCCAGCAACGCGAGCGCCGCCCCACCCAGGATTGTCTTCATGGCGTTCGCTTTCATCGGGGCTCCACCTATTTCAGACCATGATGCCACGCCTATTCATCCATCCGGAGGTTCGGGCTCTTCTCGAAGATCATCAGCACGAGCCGCTCCAGTTGATCCACGAGCAGGAAGCGCAGGTCCCGGTCCAGCGGCTCGCCCGGCTCGGGCGGCCCGCCCGCGTTGCCCTTCAGGACGAAGAAGAAGCCCTTGCGATCCAGGGCCGCGACACGCTTCCACGCGAGGCGGCCCGCGCCCAGCTTGCGCGCGAGAGGCGCGGGAAGGGCGAAGTTCTCAACGGCGATGCCGATAGGGTCCAGCGTCACCTGGGTGCCTTCCACGAGCAGCAGGAAGAGCAGGCTGATGAGCAGCAGCGCGCCCGCCAAGGCCGCAACCAGAAAGGACGAGAGGAAGAGCGTCCACAGCAGGGCCGTCGGCTCGTCCGCCGCCCGTGCCGCCTGGAGCGCGAAGTGGAGGCCCGGCACGCGATGCACCACATCCGTGATCGCCCGCACGCCCGCCAGCCACGAGCCCGCGAAGATGAGGAAGGCCATGACCCGCTGGGTGGAAGAGGCCCGGAAGACGAGCGGCGTGCCCAGTTCGGTCACGCCTGCTCCAACTCGCGGAGGATCGCCTCCGCGGCCTTCTCCGGATCCGGAGCGCCGGTGATGGGGCGCCCCACGACGATCCAGGTGGCGCCTTCCTTCACGGCGGTGGCGGGGTCCATCACCCGGGCCTGGTCCTGGGCCGCGCTGCCCTTGGGGCGGATGCCGGGACAGAGGCGACGGAAGTGGGCACCACAGACTTCCCCGATGCGCCGCGCTTCCCAGGCGCTGCACACGACCCCATCGCAGCCGTGCTCTTCCGCCAGCTCCGCGAGATCGAGCGCCTTCTCGGAAGGATCCCCCGCGTGGCCGAGCCGCGCCCACTCCTCACGACCAAGCGAGGTGAGCACGGTGACCGCCAACAGCTCCGTGCGTCCACCCTGCTCCCGATGCCGCCGCACCGCCTGGGAGGCGGCCTCGATCATGGCGGGGCCGCCTTGGGCGTGGATGTTGACGAGGGCGGGGTCCAGGGGAAGCACCGCTTCCAGAGCCTTGCGCGCCGTCGTCGGGATGTCGTGGAACTTGAGGTCGAGGAAGACCGGCGCGCGCTTCTGCAACTCCTGCACGAAGCTAGGACCTTCGGCGCAGAAGAGTTCCAAGCCCACTTTCAGCATCCCCGCGAAGGGCGCGACCCGGTCCGCCATGGCGAGCGCTTCCGCGCCCGTGGGCAGGTCCAGAGCCACCACGAGCCGGTCCTTGGGGGTCATGATCGTGCCTTCCATGGGCTCACCCTGATTTTCCAGTGTCCATCCGGGACCCGGAGGATCATTCTGACCGGAAAGCCCCGGAGCCGCCGATGCTGATGCCGCCGCCCCAAGCCCCGCCCGCCGCAGTCGCCCCGCCCGCCCAACATCCCACCTACGAAAGCGCCGAGTTGGCCCTGCTGGCCTCGCTGGATGTGGACGCGGCCCTCCCCGCCGCGCCCAACCTTCCCCGTGGCGCGAAGGCCTACGCCTGGCTTCGGAAAGCCGCCGAATGGAAGGCGGACGCGCCGCCCCCTAAGGACCCTTTCGCCAAGGGGAGCCGCGACTCCAAGGAGGCCGAAGGGATGATCGCCTTCCTCGCCTCAGGAAAGGGCCTGTCCCGGGTGAAGCTGGATCTCGCGGGCAACCGCCTTCTGCTCTGGAAGTGGATGCGGAATCAGGACCGTCACACTCCCCTCCCCAAGCCCGAGCGCGAGACCGTGGAAGATCGGCTCCTGGAGGATGGCCCCGCGGTGATCCAGGGCTGGGCCCTCCGCCACGCGCTTTGCTTCGCCATCGCCGACAGGGATGACGCTCGCTTCGCCGCGTTGAAGGCGAAGAAGGGATCCGAATTCCCCGGCCTCTTTGGCGGCGCGCAGAACCTGCTCGGATTGCTCGGCGGGCCCAGCCCGCTCTTCCGGGTCTGGAGCCTGCCCGGCCTTCGCTACCGGGACATCACCCTCGGCATGCTTGGAACGAAGCAGGTGTGGATCTGCCCGCCGGGCCTTCCCGTGCCCCCCGGCGCGGCCTGGATCATCCCTTCCGACACCGGCGAGCAAAGCGCCCGGGAAACGGATCTCAATCCTGGGATGAAGCTCGAAGCGGACGGACTGGTCAAGGACCTCCATGGCGACCTCCACGGTAAGGCCGCCTGGTTCGCCGCCTCCCGATCCGAATGGGAAGCGGCGGGCCTGAGCTGGTTCCCGATCCTCATCACGCTGGACGCGCAGGGAAACATCGCCTCGGTCCAGATGGGGGACGCGGCGCCGTGACGCCTGTGTTAAGCGGAACTGCGTAGCGCAGGTAACGGCGTGGCAAGCTTAACCTGCCACGCCATTGCCGGAGCGAAGCAGTTTCGGCTTGAACGAATTGTTATGCCTCTCTGTACTCACTATCAATCTCTTCTGCGATTCCCACAAAGTGCTTGTGCTGCTCACGCAAGTAGAAATGATAGACGCGAGCATCGCTCTCTGTGAGCTCCTTTGGATTGCCGGAGAGGTAGGCCTTGAGAACAGATATGGCGTGTTTGTACTCGCTAAGATCGTAGCGCGTGTAGTCAGTGAGTTCGCGGCGCTCCGAAAGTGCGGATTCAAATTTTGTGTACATGTCCTCGATGGAGCAGAGCATCGAGAGCCCAAATGAGCAATTTTCGTTCGAAGGCGAATGTATGCCTTGGGACACTTTCCCGAACAAGTAGCCAGTGGATGCGTGAAAGATGTCACTTAGCAGGTTGCCACCAAATTGTTCGCGATGCATCCGATCCGCCTCTTTGAGCTTGGTAGATAGAGACGTAAGCGCCGTCTCAATGTCTGTTAGTTGCTCGGTGACAATTGAAACAAGGTCAACGTCAATGAACTTGGCGTCATCTTCGGCAGATGCCCGCATCAAGGTGAAGCCTGACTTAGCCAATGTGATTCGCGAAATATGGTTGTAGTGCGTTTGTTTTTTGATGCTTTGCTTTGTTGGGTGACCAACTGCGGAATTCCTGATCTCCCTAATCTTCCCGAGTCTTTCACTTGGGGTGTGCGGGATGTCGAAGGCTTCGGAGAGGTGGCGCACAGCGTCCTGCTGCAGAAAGAGCGATTGTAGGATGCCGTATGTATAGATGTATTTCAGACCAACGCTGTCAGGGAAGCGCGAGACAATGTAGTCCTGGATTGAGAGGGAGGTATCACCGATTACATCCAGGGAACTACAAATTTGGTTCCAAGTGTTCTTGGCCGCAAGCAGCTCTACTTGATGCCGCCCCGTATTGATGAAGTTGCGAACTTCGTCTTCAAGGCTGGTAATGCGATGCAGGGCGGAAATAATGCTGTTGAGTCTTTCAGTCATCGATTAACCCGCTGAGAGGCATAACGCGCGCTTCAGCCGATTCCCGCCGCCTGAAGCAGCCCCGTCAGCGAACCCCACACCAGTTGGGACCAGTACTGGAAGCCGCGCCGGGTGGGCGCTTGGGTGTAGCTGGCGTGGAGCCGGTCCTTGAGCATCGGGTAGTTGCCATCAGGGTCCAGCACGGCGGCTTTCACGGGGCTGTCGAAGCGGTAGGTGATCCAGCGATCCTGACCATCCCAGACGAGGCGACGCTCGTCGTTGTTCTCCAGCCGCACCCATAGGGTGATGGGCTCGCGGATATCGCCTTTGCGCTCCAGGGTGATGGACCCGGTGCGCCCCGGCGACGCCGGTTGGGGCGCGGCGAAGACCATCTTTCCATCCTTCTCCATCCAACCACCCTCGGTCACATCCTCGTCGCCGACCTGGGCGATGCGGTAATCGAGGATGCCGGTGCCTTCCACGAAGTCCTGCCAGAACTTGGTGAGGTCACGGCCCGAGACCCGCTCGGCGATGCGCTTGAAATCATTCCGGCTCACATGCTTGAAGGCCATCTCCTTGGTGTAGGCCTTCATCACCTGATCCATCACCGGCTTGCCCAGCAAGGCTTCGAGCTGGTTGAGCACCATCACCGGCTTGCCGTAGGCCGTCACAACATAGGCCAGGCTCGATTCGACTTGGTAGCCCTTGCGGGACAGCGGATCGCTGGAAGGATCCATCCAGTATTCGGCCCATTCACCCGCGTCCGTGGGCACATAGAGGCGGCGCGATCCCAGCAGCGCATGGTAGGTCTGATCCATGGCCTTGGCGGTGAACCAACTGTTGAAGCCTTCATCCAGCCAGGGTTCGTCCACTTCGTTGCTGGCGAGCATGCCGTAGAAATACTGGTGCCCGAATTCATGCACCGCCGTCACCTCCGGCGCGAATCGGAAGTCGAAGGGATCAAAACTCGGCATCCCCGCCGTGATGAGCGTCGGATACTCCATGCCATCCGCGCCGCTGGCGTCCTTCGGCGGATCAATCACCGTCAGCACCGGGTAGGGATAGGGATAGAACCACTCGCCGGACCAGCGCAGGCCCGCCTCGACAGCCTTCTTGAGGCGCGGCAGCAGGTTCACATCCTCCGGCTCGTAGTAGTAGCGCACCTCCACGCCCCGGTAGGTCTCCACATCCAGCGCCCAGGCGAGGGCGAATTTGGCGGCGAAGGAGAAATCGTGGACATCTTCCGCGTGGGCCTTGTAGATCTCCCGCTTGTCGTTGGTGGGGTCCGGCCACACATCGCTCACCGCGCCGGACTTGGGATCCTTGTAGTCAATCCCCTGCCCCACGCTCGCGATGCGCATGCCGATGGGCGCGTTGATCTCCACATCGTAGACGCCGAAGTCGGAGAAGAATTCCGTGTTGCCGTGGTAGGCATCGCAGTGCCAAGTCGTCCCCTGGAGCACGCCGATCTTCGGGAACCACTGGGCGCCCATGAGGAACGAGGAGTGAGCCGGGTCCGATCCACCCGCCCATCCGCTGCGGGCGAAGACGCGGGGGAAGCGGCTGTTCCAGGCGATGTCGAGGGCGATCGTCTCCCCCGGCGCCACGGGCCGGGGCAGCTTCACCCACCACACCGTCTCGTCCTCACCCGAATGGCCTTCCAGCGTGCGCCCCTCCAGCTTCACCGACAGGAGCTGGCAATAGCCCCAGGAACCCGGCTGATTCGAAGGACCCTGCCCATCGTTGCGAAGGTGGCCGCCCGATTCCTTCATGAAGATCGAAGACGGCCCCTTGAAGGCGTTGAGGTAGAGGTGCAGTGGCACCTCGCTCACCATCCCCGTGCCCGGATTGCGCCAGGTGAGCCGCTCCGTCCCTGACAGCGCCTTCTCCGGCCAATCCAGCTTCGCCTGGATCGTGTAGCTGACAATGCGCGGCGACAGCGGCTTGTCGAACCAATGATCCGGCGTCCGCGCCGATAGCGCGCAGAAAGCCACGCCCATCAGCGCGGCAGACACGAGACGCAGGCGGCGGAAACCCATGACCACTCCAGGGATGCCCCCCCAGCCTAGCGCTTTCGCCTTGTCCGTGGGCGCGTCCCTTGCTACACTTACCCTTCCGGCGCGGGGTGGAGCAGTCCGGTAGCTCGTCGGGCTCATAACCCGAAGGTCGCAGGTTCAAATCCTGCCCCCGCTACCAATCGCAGGAATCCAAGGCCCAGAAGATCAACACTTCTGGGCCTTGTTCTTTGCACTCTGAACCTTCCCGTTCGGACATGCATGGACAGCAGAAGGCACCGAAAACCCCTCCCCAGACACCCCGGGTGGCACAAACGGTGGCACAGATTCAGTCCCCATGAAGTGCGCTCCGACGCGATGAACTGTGCAGGTTCCTGAGAGGACATACGCAATCCCAATCGCATGGCGAGTGCTCAAGATTCATGACTGATTCTGGGTTGCCCGGATTCAACGACTTGGTATCTGGAATTTGCCAGACCTTTTGGCCTATGTAGGTCCGTTTGACAGTCCGAGTCTACCGGCCTCGACGATCATCGAGGGCACTCGGAGGAGCCAGTCCTTCGCATCTCCCATGTGACCAACCTCCTGGTAGATCGTGAAGAACAAATCAAGGCGCTTCGCCTCCTCGGGTTGGAAGGTGGAGCTCTGCCCGTTTAGGTGACGCAGATAGGTAGTGGGAGACATGCCGCCCACGAGCTTTAAGCGCTCCGGGATGGACAGCTCCAATGCGTCGGCCACCTGGTCGAAGTAGCGATAGATGCCCGCCACTTCGATGGCCTTCATCTTTTCTCCCCGGATGGTGCCTCTACCCATGTGGATCACATCCGGAAGGAAGCATAGGCCGGTACCGGAAGATGACCGTCACAATCGAGGTGAGACAACGAGGCGATAGGAAGCGGATCATCCGACTTCCTGAAGGCTTTTGAACACGGCCTGGAGAGATCAAAAACAGCCGCCTACTTCGCCAATTCCCGGAAGGCCTCGAGGACTCCTCGCGCCATTTCTTCACGATCACCGAGGCTTGGGAGGCAGTAGCCGCTGAACTCCGCGCTCTGGAGCAGCGCCTCAGCCATCTGCCGGAGACCTGCCTTGACGGACGCGCTGCTGGCCGCTCCTTCAGCCTGGAGCCCCTTCCGGCCATCAAGCACATTGAGGATGTCCTCGATGTCATGGCTGCCAATCATGTTGCCCTTACCACGCTGGCCATAGGCCACCCACTTTGTGAGCAGGAAGACGGGGCCGGACAGGATGAAGATGGTCAGTCCCGTGGATGGCAGGACGCAGGGGATTCGTGATGAAAACCCTTCTGTGTACCAGGGGTTCGATTCACCAAAGGGCGTCTCCTCCGTGCCCATGAGATCCACGAGGAGCCCATCCTTCACCCACCGGCAGACAGGAGCGCCTTCCGATGAATCCGGCTGGAATCCCAGGATGTCCATGGTCCGGATCGCCCAGCGATAGCCAGGAGTGCCGGCGATCTGGGCGACGACATCCACATCCCGGGTGACGCGGGCCGGATTCGCGCCAGGGTCGTCGATCAGGAGGCCTGCGATCGTTCCACCTACGAAGACCAGATCGGTGAGGATCGATTCGAGGGCTTCTGCGGTGCGCTCCAGGCTCTCCAGGTTCGGATTCATGAACGCCACGCGAGACTGTTCTGGAAGAACCCCTCAGCCACTTTCCGTTCCCGCGCGCTTCCCGCCCGCAGCGCATCGAAATGGACCAAGGCCTTGTGCAGCTCGGGATCGTGCTGGATGGCCTTGAGCGCGCTGGGATGGATCGGTGCGAGGGCCATGCCGCGGGCATTGCCATTGGACGAAGGCCACACCCAGGCCTCGCCGTCCTTAATCAGCATGCTTTCCCCGAAGTGCTCGCTGCTCACGCCCGTCTTGATGCCGCGGGAGATCTTTCCGAACACCGCCGGAAAGACATAGCGCGCCCCGTGGATGATGAAGTCGGCCAGCCCTCGCCTGTTCACCTCGCCTTTTAGGCCTTTGGATGTCAAAAGCCCCGAGGCCATCAGGCGTGCCACGGAGCCGTGGACCTGGGAGGCACTCAGGCCGAGCTGCCTGGCCATGGCATCGTAGGTCCATGGTCCCTCGTGCTTGGCGTAGACCATCTCCAGGACGACCAGGAGGTCCTTGGAGTCGAGGGTGATCTGTTCATTCTTCATTCCGGAATCCAGAATTACCTATTCTGGAATGAAGAATACCCCTAGCCGGTGCCCTGTCAATAGATTGAATCCCCGCCTTGAAGATTTCCGGGAAGGCCGATCCCATCCACGGCCAGCATTCCATTCCGGGTGGCACAAACGGTGGCACAGGATCCTGGTATTGGCCCTAACCCCCATGGATTCCAGTCTTCGTCCAAGTTCAAATGTTCTTCGCCGACCCACTCATAACCCGAAGGTCGCAGGTTCAAATCCTGCCCCCGCTACCAATCAAAAAGGGGTCCTCCGGGACCCCTTTTTGATTGGTAGCGAAAGGGGCAGGATTTGAACCTGCGAGTGGGCTTGCGGAGACAGTGCAGTGCACTGTCGGGAGCAAGACCGGGGGACGCGAAGCGCACCCGGTTCAAATCGTGATTCTATGGGTCGGCGCGCCCAGAAGGTCGCGCCCCGAGTCGCCGAGCCCCCCATTGGTAATCCGCTCAAAGCATTTGAACCTGCGAGCCGCAGCCGCCCGGTGAGCGCGCCGTGGAGACAGCGCAGTGCGCTGTCGGAGCGGAAGCAAACGCGAACCGATTGGCGGCAAGGGGGGACGCCGACAAATCCTGGTCGCGAGTGGGGGGGAAAATGAGCACCCTATTCACACGAAGCAGGATTTGAACCTGCGAGGAGGCTCCGCCTCCGCGAGTTGCGACTAGCGGGAGCAGGCTCGAGGAGCCTGCGTCAGGTGGAGGCTTGCGGAGACCGTCCAGTGGACGGTCGGGAGCGCGACCGGGGGACGCGAAGCGGACCCAGTTCAAATCCTGCTCCCATGGGTCGGCGCGCCCGGCGGGTCGCGCCCAGAGTCAGGACAATCTCCCGGGTGATCCGCCCAGTGAGCGCGCCATCTCAGTAGTGGTAGCGCAACTGCGCAATCCAGAGGTCCCCGCCGGAGACCTTGTAGACCATGCGGTGCTCGCTATCAATGCGCCGGGACCACCATCCAGCGAGAGGTCCCTTCAGCGGCTCAGGCTTCCCCAAGCCCTTGAAGGAATCTCGCTTCACATCTTTGATCAGGGTGTTGATCTTTTCGACCTTGGTCGGGTCCGTCTGCTGCCAGTGAAGATAGTCTTCCCACGCCTGATCGGAGAAGACCAACCTCATTCGGCGATCTCGCGCACGGTGCCCTTGCCCGCCTCAAGCTGTTCAACGGCATCCATGAGGCGACGGGTGTTCATCGGCGTGCGAAGGAGGTAGGCGGTCTCCTTTAAGGACTCGAAATCCTCAAGGGACAGCATCACCACCGAGGATGAGGAGGTCCGCGTGATGATGACCGGGTCGTGGTCGGCGCAGACCTTCTCCATGGTCCCCGCGAGGTTGGCCCGTGCCTTGGTGTAGGTGATGGCGTGCATAGGGGCTCCGTACATGTACAAGTTTAGGTACATATCCCCATTTGACAAGATCTGGCGAGGCTCGAATACCCCACTCGACACAAACTCCCCAGTTTCTATACATGCCTCCGATGATTTGGAAAGATTGGGGCATTTTCTATACCTGTTGAGGTCTCCCATGCAACGCCTCCAGCCGCGCTCCCGTGGACGCCTCACCCGGCGCGGCGGGCTTGCAGACCGGCTCAGAGGCTCCGGGCGTGCGCTTCACCGTCATCGCGGCATCCGAGGCAGCGGCATGGGCATGAGGAGGTCCATGAGCCCAGGCTAGTGACCCCGCGAAGTGTCACGAAGGGTGGAACCGTGTGTGTCCGGATGCCTATAACAAGTCGGCCCTGAAAAACCCACAACCTCCAGGAATGACAAGGCTCCAATGGAACCTTTGGGCGTTTGAAAACACCAGATTCGTGAACCCGCATCTATAAACCTGGTGAAACCGATGAAGCCCAAGG
>JAFDVN010000047.1 GCA_018269025.1 Acidobacteriota bacterium
AAGACCCTCATGGCCTCCGGCGACGCGGTGAAGCTGGTGGCGGGCCTGCTGGGCCTCGCCCGGGATGGCCGCTCCCACGGCTACGAGCTGCCCAACGATCCGCCGAAGCCCACCGGCCCCAAGCGCGATTCCTACGCCTCCAAGCCGCCCTTCTCGAAGCCCGCCTACGCCAAGACGCAGGACCGCGACGAGAAGCCCCGAGAGTTCAAAAAGCCCTGGAAGCCAAAGGGCGAAGAATCCCGTTTCGACAAAGGCCCCAAGCGCTTCGAAGACCGCGCCCACGGCCCCCGCAAGGGCGAGAACACCTTCAAGCCCAAGGACAAGCGCACCGGCACGCCGTTCACGAAGAAACGAGAAGGCTGAGAAGGCATCGGGCTCCGGGCAGCGGACTACGCGGTCGAACTCGACCCACGTCTGTATTCCGTCAGCCTACGACTTGATCGCATTCAAGTCGTAGGCTGACGATTCGTTCCGGTGCGCCTAATCCAGTCGCCTAGCCTGTAGCCCGCAGCCCCTACTTATTCGGATCATCCCCGCTCATGCCCGCATCGGGGGCGGGTTCGGGCATGGGGGGAACGCCGGGGGCGCGGCCCCAGAGGATGTTCTCCACGGGCTGGGTGGGGGCCAAGGCGCGGGCGTCCTGGATCTTCTTGATGGATTCAGCGTCGCTTGGGGCGGTGGGAACGGTGCCCGACTTGAAGGCCAGGTGCAGCAGGTTCTCCGGGCTGGTGGCGGGGCTGGCGAGGAGACCGGTGTAGCGGTCAATGTCCGCGAACTCCGCGCCTTCGGGCGCTTTGAACTCTTCCTTCGTTGTGTCGGGGAGCGCGGCCTTCATGAAATCCACCCAGATCGGTAGCGCGACCTTCGCGCCATCCGCGCCGCGGTAGATGGTCTTGCGTTCATCAAGCCCCACCCACACGCCGCAGACGAGGCGGGTGGAAAAGCCCATGAACCATGCGTCCGCATGCTCTTCCGTCGTGCCCGTCTTTCCAGCCACGGGCCATTGGAGCGCGTTGCTCGCCACGCCCGTGCCGCGCTGGGCAACACCTTGCAGGCACTGGATGAGCTGGTAGGTGTTCACGGGATCGAGCACCTGATCCGTGGCCCGGCCCTGGTGTTCTTCCAGCGTGCGACCCTGGCGATCCACGACCTTCTTGATGAGGAAGGGTTCCGGCGATTGGAGGCCGCCATTGCAGATGGTTCCGTAGGCGCGGGCCATCTCGGAGAGCGTGAGATCCGGCGAGCCCAGGGCGAGGCTCGGATAGGGTGGGATGTCGCTGGTGAGCCCGGCGCGGTGGGCGTAGTCAATGACATTGCCGACGCCCACCTGCTCCAGTGTGCGAACGGCGGGGATGTTGCGGGAGTCGCGGAGCGCTTCCCAGATCGTGATGGGGCCCCAGTAGTCGTGCTCGTAGTCCTTGGGCTCGTAGGGCTTCGCGCCGGGCTTGATGGGAATCGCGTCCGTGCGGCCATCGGCGAAGGTGGTGACGGCGAAGCTGGCGGAATCCAGGAAGCGCGTGGGCACATCCTGCACGATGGTGGCGGGCGTCATGCCGCCCTTCTCGAAGGCCGCGCCGTAGACGAAGGCCTTCATGGTCGAACCCACCTGCCGCTTGGCCTGGAGGGCGCGGTCGAACTTGGATTTGGCGAAGTCATACCCGCCGACGAGGGCGCGGATCTCCCCGGTCTTGGGATCGGTCGCGAGCAAGGCGCCCTGCACCTTGGGCTCCTGGTCCAACGCCAGTTTGGTGGGTACGCCATCCTCGGCCTCCACCACATCGAAGAGCGGCACGCTGCCCCGGGGCATGAGGGACTTGGGATCCTTCCCCGCCCAGGTGAAGGTGGCGTAGGGCACTTCGATGCGGGCCTCGGCGATGCGAATGGTGGCGGTGGGCTGCTTGTCCCCGCTCCACCCTATGACGACGCCGCGCACGGTGTCGCCGGGCTCGAAGTACTGGTTCCAGCCCGCGACCTTCGCCTTCTCGGGATCCTGTACGAAATCCAGCGCGTCCTTGCGGAAGCCCCGGCGGCGGTCCACGGCGCGGACGCCTTTCTGAAGCGCCTGCTCCGCCGCCGCCTGCCAGGAGGCGTCCAGCGTCGTCCACACTTCCAGGCCGCCATTCAGGACGGCCTCGCTGCCGTACTTGTCGTAGAGGTACTTGCGGACCTCTTCCACCGCGTAGGCGGCGATGGCGTTGTCGCGGCCCTGCTCCTTCGCGAGCTTGAGCGGCTTCTTGGAAAGTGCGTCCGCGTCCGCGTCCTTGAGGTAGCCTTCGGCGGCCATGCGGCGCAGCACATGGTTGCGGCGATCCACCGCGAGGGCCCGGGACTTGGCGCTGTTATAAGGGTTGTAGCCGTTGGGATTCTTGACGAGGCCGACGATCATCGCGCACTCATCCACCGTGAGCTGCGGGGCGCTCTTGCCGAAGTAGTATTCGGCCGCGGCTTCGAGCCCGTAGCGCCCGCCGCCGAAGTAGACCTCGTTGGCGTACTTTTCCAGGATTTCCTGCTTCGTGTAGTGCTTGTCCAGGGCGCGGGCGAGAATGACTTCCTTCATCTTCCGCTTGAGCTCCACCTTCCGCTTGGCTGTCACCGTGCGGACGAGCTGCATCTCCAGGGTGGACGCGCCCTCCATGCGGTGGCCAAAGGTGGTGATCGCGTTGAAGCCCGCCCGAATGAACCCTCGCGGATCCACGCCCGAATGGCCCCAGAAGTTCGCGTCTTCCGTGGCGACGAGTCCGTTCGTGAAGGCCTTGGGAATGTCGCCGTAGGGGATCACGACTCGGTGCTCTTCGGCGAAGATGCCGATGACATTGCCATCCTTGTCCAGCACCTTGGTGATGGTCTTGGGCACGCGCAGGGCGAAGAGCGTGAGGAAGCTGTCGGTGTCCCGGCTCAGCACGACCCAGGAGATGCCCAGCGTGGCGAAACCCGCCACCGCGAGGACTCCGAGGCTGATCAGGCCCCACTTGAACCAGGGGCGGGAAAAGAGCCGTTTGGAAGCCATAGGGCCAGTTTACCGGTGCAGGTAGACTCTGCCCATGCCCTGCCTCGCCATCATCGCCAAAGCCAAGTCCCCCTTGCTTGCGCGGACCCTGGCGGAAGCGCTGCCGCCCTTCCTCGCACGGGGTTGGACCGCCCACGGCGATCAGGATCTGGCCCTTGCTTGGAACGAGGCGGGCTTGGCGAAAAACAGCCTGACCATCGGCCCCCTGGAAGGCACGACGCCCGATTTGGGACTCGTTCTCGGCGGCGACGGCACCCTGCTGGCCGCGGCCCGGCTCGTGGGGCTATCCGGCGCGCCCCTGCTGGGCATCAACCTGGGCTCCCTGGGTTTCCTCACCGCCCACCCGGCTTCCGGGGCGAAGGGCGCGGTGGAGGCATACCTTACGGGATCGCTGATCCCGGAACGCCGTCTCCTCCTTGAGGCGGAACTGCGCCGGGGCAGCGCCACCCTGCTATCCCAAACCGTGCTGAACGATGCCGTCCTCGCCAAGGGCGCGCTGGCCCGGATCATGGATCTCCGCCTCCGCATCGGCGCGGAGGACGCCGGGGTGCTGAAGGCCGATGGCCTCATCGTCGCCACGCCCACCGGCTCGACCGCCTATTCGCTTTCCGCCGGCGGCCCCATCCTCCATCCCGCGCTGGAAGCCCTCGTCATCACGCCCATCTGCCCCCACACGCTCACGCTCCGCGCCAGCGTCGTGCCCAGCGACCGGGAGATCACCATCACTGTGGGCGAAGCGGAAGACGCCTACCTCACTCTGGATGGCCAAGTGGGTCAGCCCCTCCAGCCCGGCGATGCCGTGATCCTGCGCCGCGCCAAGGCCAGCGTCGTCCTACTCCAACGGCAGGACCACAACCACTACGGCCTGCTTCAGCAAAAGCTCCATTGGGGCGATCGCTGAAGAAAATCGAAGCGCGGGATCAATCACTCACAGGCGATTGGGCGAACAAGCCTGGCGTCCTGGAAAGCAGATCCGGTTGGGGAATCATGTCGAACGACGGGGCCTTTTCGCCCGCCGAGGTCGCCTTGGCCGCCGCCTCTTGCCACGCCATGTGCCACTGGTAGAGCTGCGCCATGAACATCTGCTCCAGGTACAGCGATAGGCTCCATGCGAAACCCATGTAGATGATGAGGGCGACCCACGCGTAGTCCGGGAAATGAACGAGCGGCGGATGACCGTGGCGACCCGTGCCCACCGTCATCATGATGGCCGCGGGCATGAACGCCACCATCGCCGCCGCGTAGGTCAGGGCATAGCCGCTGACGAAGAGTTTCAAATGCGCCCGCAACACCGCGAGGCCCTTCTTCGTGCCCTTGAAGAAGCCCAGATCCTCCCAGGCGATGGCCGGCAGGATCAGGAACACCACCATGCGCACGCCCTTTTCCAATGCGCCGATGAAGGCTTCGCTGAAGGAAAAATGGTCGAAATTCGCCAGCGTCTCGGCGGCATTCTGCGCGTTCATCGCCCGATCGCTGTCGCTTTCCTTGTTTTTGGATGACAGAGCGATTTCAAGCAGGGTGAGCGCCAACCAGATGATGGCCCAGACCAATGCCAGCGGCAGCACACTGATCATGTCGCGGGCGATCACTTCCCCGAGCGCGCGCACGAAGGACGGCCTGCCGCTTTCCGCCTGCCGGATCATTTCCAGCACCAACGCGAAGGACATCAGGATCAGGAAGGAGAGGAGGAACAGGAACGCGAAGAGAACGCCGATGTCGGCCTTCACGCCCAAGGCCTTCCAGTCGAAGCTGTAGCGCAGGTAGAGGACACCCGCCGCATAGACCGCCCACACCGCGAGCA
>JAFDVN010000048.1 GCA_018269025.1 Acidobacteriota bacterium
AAGGCCGCGATGCCCGGCTCCTGGTAGAGCTGGCCGCTCTGGCTCAGGTAGGCCGCGCCTTCGTGAAAGTAATCGGTTTCGAATAAATTGCTCGTGCCCTCGCAGGCGGACGGCGTGAGGATCGGCGCGTCCAGCAGGGTGAAGCCGTCCTCGTCGAAAAAGTCCCGGATGCCCTTCACGAGCGTGTGGCGGATGCGGAGGATGGCCCACTGGCGCTTCGACCGCAGCCAGAGGTGGCGGTTCTCCATGAGGAACTCGGTGCCGTGGTCCTTGGGCGTGATAGGGAAGTCGGTGCTTTCGCCGATCAGCTCCAGATGCTTCACGAGGATCTCGGGCTCGCCGGTCTTGGGGTGGGCCTGGACGACGCCCTCGAGCGCGACGGAAGCTTCCTGGGTCAGCTTGCCCGCGAGCTCGTAGCTCTCCGCATCCGCGTCGTTGGCTCCGATGACGCACTGCACGAAGCCGGACCCGTCCCGCAGCTCAACGAAGCGCGTTTTGCTCGTGCGCGCGTTGCGCACCCAACCGCGGAGGGCGACGGTCTCGCCGATCTTGGATTTCAGAAACCGGACTTCGGTCAGGGGGGCGGCCATTACGGGCTCCGCGAAACCCCCATTGTGCCGTGAAGTCCGCATCCACTAAAGGCCTGTGCCTTGATAGACTGGTGTGATTCCAGGCGGAATCGGGGAGGACTTCATGGCCGGCGCCGGCTCCTGCCAGCTCGACGCGACCCAAATGGACCAGGCCCTGCGCCGCATGGCGCGGGACATCGCGGCCCGCGTGCCCGAGGCCGAATCCCTCGTCATCCTCGGCATCCGCACCCGGGGCCTGCCCCTGGCGGAGAGGCTTGGCTTCGCCCTGGCCGAAGAGGCCGCGCGCATCGCGCCCGTCGGCGCCCTGGACATCACCCTCTACCGGGACGACCTCACAGAAAAGGCCGGAGCGCCCATCGTGCGGCCCACGGAGATTCCCTTTAGCCTCAAAGAAAAGACCGTGCTCCTCATGGACGATGTGCTCTACACGGGTCGCACCATCCGCGCCGCCCTGGACGCGCTCCTGGACCATGGCCGCCCCCGCAAGGTATTGCTGGGCGCGCTGGTGGACCGGGGTGGGCGGGAACTGCCCATCCAGGCTGATTTCGCGGGCACCACCCTCACCGTGGGTGAAGGCCAGCGGGTGTCCGTGCGCCTCAAGGAGATTGACGGCGACGATGGCGTTTACTTCGAGATGAAGGCCTAAGGCATGACCACCGAGCGGTACATCTTCCCCCACAAGCACCTCCTGGGCATCGAGCCCTTGGACAGCCGCGCCATCACCGCCCTGCTGGACCAGGCGCAGGCCTTCGAGGAAGTCTGCGAGCGGCCCGATATCAAGATCGTCCCGGCGCTCCGCAAGAAGCTCGTCGTGAACCTCTTCTTCGAGAACAGCACCCGCACCCGCAACAGCTTCGAAATCGCCCAAAAGCGGCTTTCGGCGGAGATCGTCAACTTCGACGCCGACAGCAGCAGCCTCAGCAAGGGCGAGACGCTCGTGGACACGGCCCTCAACTTGGAGGCCATGCACCCGGATCTCATCGTCATGCGCCACAGCGCGCCCGGCGCCCACACGCTGCTTTCGCGGCACATGAAGGCGAGCATCGTGAACGCCGGGGACGGCGCCCACGAGCACCCGACTCAAGCGCTGCTGGACGCCTACACGCTCCGCAAGCATTTCGGAAAGCTGGAGGGCCTGAAGGTCGCCATCGTCGGCGATATCCGGAACTCCCGGGTCGTGCGCTCGAATCTCTGGCTGCTGACCAAGATGGGCGCGAAGGTGACCCTCGTCGGTCCGCCCACCCTTGTGCCCCAGGAGATGAAGACCACCTGGCCGGACATCGCGATCAGCCACGACCTGGATGCCATCCTTCCCGAGCAGGACGCGATCATGATGCTCCGCATCCAGTTCGAGCGGGGCACGGGCCGCTACATTCCGGGACAAGGCGAATACATCAAGTTCTTCCAGCTCAACGATCAACGCCTGAAGCGCGCCAAGGACACCTGCGTCGTCCTCCACCCCGGCCCCATCAACCGCGGCGTCGAGATCACCAGCGAAGTAGCCGACGGCCCCCGCAACCTCATCCTCGATCAGGTGACGAACGGCGTGCCCGTGCGCATGGCCGTCATGTATTTGCTCTGCCACCCCCACGGCGAGCAGGTGCCGTGAAGGAGAAGGCATCCTTTAATCGCATCGCCCTCCTTTTCTTGAGCTGGCTACTTCTTGTTCCCGCCTTGGTTTGCCTCGCCCTCCTCGCCGTATTCAAGACACACGGCTGGGATCCGGAAATTGGCTTCGGTGTGTTGGGTCTCTATCGAGCTTTGATCGCGTCGCTACCTGTTTGGGGATGGATAGGACTCCTGGGCGCTAGTTGTGGATTGGCAGCGACGATGCCGCCTACAAGGTCATCCTTGTGGAAATCACTGCCACCAACCCTGATGAACATAGGGTGGGCCATCGTGTGGGTCTTATCCCTCATGGCTGCTCATCACGGCGAATGGAACTTCTATTCTTGGTAAGCTTATCGCCACTTTAGAAAGGCCTTCGATGCAACTCTGGCTTCCTCCAATCGGCGAGCAGGTGCCGTGAACCTCGCCCTCTTCGCCGGGATCCACCTGCTTCGGGACGCGCCCGCGGTGCTGGACGGCGCCCTCGCGGCGCGACTGGGGATGGAGGTGGACGCGCTCCAGACGCTTGTCGCGGAGGACGCTACCTGCTTCCCGGAGGAACTGGTCTTCCGACTCAGCGCCGAGGAACGCTCCCACCTGGAAGGGGCTCCCATCCTCGCCTTCACCGAAGGCGGCGTGGCCCTCCTCGATCCCAAACTGGATCGCGCCAAGGTCATGGCCACGCTGAAGGATCTGGCGGCAGCCCGGGGTGCCTGGCTGGAGCAGGCCCGCCTCGCCCAGCGGGTGGAAGTCCTGGAAGCTGAATTCAAGGCCCTCGCCGAGCTCATCAAGGGCACAGGCGCAGAGCCCAAATCCGAACGCCCCATCGGCTTCGTCGGGGAGAATCTGCCCCACGGCCTCAAGGCCAAGGAGCGCGACGAACGCGAAGTCGAAGGGAAGGACCGGCGTTGACCCTGCCCGTTGAGCGCATCCTCCAGTCCATCCTCGTCCTTCGGGGCGAGAAGGTGATGCTGGATGCGGACCTTGCTGCGATGTATGGCGTGGAGACGGGCGCGCTGGTGCGAGCCGTGAAGCGCAACCCGGAACGCTTCCCCTCGGACTTCATGTTCCAGTTGAGCCCGGAGGAGTGGTCCGGTTTGAAATGCCAACTTGGCATTTCAAACGCGCGGGGCGGTCGCCCCACGGCACCCTACGCCTTCACCGAACAGGGCGTGGCGATGCTCTCCCGCGTGCCACGCAGCGACCGCGCCCTCATGAAGCCACCCGTGAAAGCGAAGAAGCCCATCGGGTTCAGGAGCAAGCCGTGAGTGAGACCCAGGACGCGGAGATCACCCGGGAGCTGGAGGCGATCGTCGCCGCCAAGGACCGGGAACAGCGGAAGATGAAACTGCTCCTGGCCTCGGGGCTCGTGCTCTTCGTCGTGGCCTGCGCCTTCCATCACCACCTCTTCATCGCTCTGGCCCTGGGCGCGGGGTCCCTCGCCCTTCTCGCCCTCGGCACCCGGGCCCACCTTCGCGCCTCGGCCTTGCGCGGGCAGGCGCTTGAGAAGATCGTGACGGAAGCCTTCCGCCGCGAGGGGAAGACACCTCCTTCGAGCGAAGCATGATCTCCGGCCCCGTCACCCTCCTCATCCTCGATGGCTTCGGCGACGGGCCGCGCAACGCCTTTGACGCTACTTTCCAGGCGGGGATGCCGGCCTTCAATGATCTGCGTCGCCGCTACGCCTGCACCCAGCTCGTGACGGGCGGCGAGGCTGTAGGCCTGCCCGAAGGCCAGTTCGGCAATTCGGAAGTGGGCCACATGAACATCGGCGCGGGGCGCGTCGTGTGGCAGGAGCTGACCCGCATTGACAAGGCCATCCGCGAGGGCACCTTTCGGAACAACGCGCCCATCGCCGCGTTGCTCGCGGATCTGAAGGCCCGGGGCCAGCGCCTGCACCTCCTCGGCCTCGTGAGCGATGGCGGCGTCCACAGCCATCAGAACCACCTCGTCGCCCTCGCCCAGTGGGCGCAAGCCGAAGGCGTGCCCACGACGATCCACGCCTTCCTGGATGGCCGGGACACGGCCCAGAAGAGTGCCGAGGGCTACCTCCAATGGCTCGCCTTCCAACTCCGCGCCTGCCCCCTGGTGGAAGTGGGCAGCGTGCAGGGACGCTACTACGCCATGGACCGGGACAAGCGCTGGGACCGCGTCGAAGCCGCATGGAAGCTGATGGTAGATGGCGAGAGCGCGTTCACGGCGGCGGACGCGAACGCCGCCATCCGCGACGCCTACGCCCGGGGCGAGACGGATGAATTCGTGAAGCCGACGAAGCTCACGGCCTTCCATCCCATCGCGGAGGGCGACGGCGTCCTCTTCTTCAACTTCCGCGCGGACCGCGCCCGGCAGTTCAGCCACGCCCTCGTGAATCCGGCCTTCGAGGGCTTCACGGCCAAGCACCGCCCGGTCGTCAAGTTGCTCACCTTCACCCAATACGACGCCGCGCTGGATCCCTTCGTCACCATCGCCTACCCGCCCCAGAAGCTCACGCGCATCCTCGGCGAACTCGTGAGCGAGAAGGGCTGGAAGCAGTTCCGCACGGCGGAGACGGAAAAGTACGCCCATGTCACCTTCTTCCTCAACGGCGGGCGGGAGGAAGTCTTCCCTGGTGAGGAGCGGCGGCTCGTGCCCTCGCCGAAGGTCGCCACCTACGATCAAAAGCCCGAGATGAGCGCGCTGGATGTGACGCGGGGGCTCGTGGGTGCCATCCGCTCCGGCGACTTCAAGCTCTGCGTCTGCAACCTCGCCAACGGCGACATGGTGGGCCACACGGGGCTTTTGAACGCCGCCGTGGAAGCCTGCGAGGTGCTGGATGCCTGCATCCGCGACCTCGCCGAAGCGACGCTGGCCATGGATGGGGCGCTCCTCATCACCGCCGACCACGGCAACTGCGAATGCATGCGCGATGAGCAGGGCAACCCGCACACCGCCCACACGACCAATGTCGTGCCCGCCGTGCTCATCGCGAAGGGCTTCGAATCCCGCCAGCTCCGCGCGGGCGGCGCGCTCTGCGATGTGGCGCCCACGCTGATAAAACTCATGGATTTGTCACAGCCAACTGAAATGGACGGAACGAGCCTCTTCTAGCTGGACAGGCGAGATGATGCGTCTATCCTTTGGGAATTCATCCCAAGGAGTCCTCATGCGCCTCGCGCTCGTTTCGATTCTCTCGCTTTCTTCCTTCGCGCTCGTCGCGCAGGCGCCCGCCCCTGCCGCGCCCGCTCCGGCTCCCAAGCCGGTCGTCCAGGAAGCGCCCAAGCCCGGGCCCGAAATGGATCGCCTCAAGGTTCTCGTCGGCTCCTTCAAGGTGGATGAACACTTCAGCGGGCCCGGCGCGCCCTCGGTGGTCGGCGCGGGCTTTTCCCGGGTGAGCGAAGGCCCCGGCGGCTTCACGCTGCTCATCAACTACTCCACCCTCTCGGGGCCCCAGCACGGAATGAAGGGCCATGGCGTGATGGGATGGGATGCGGGCTCCGGCACCTACAAGCAGGTGTGGGTGGACAGCATGGGCCCCATGATCGAGGTGGCCACGGGAAACTGGGAAGGGGACAGCTTCGTGCTGAAGTCTTCCGGCACGATGAACGGCAAGCCCTACCAGAGCCGGACGACGATCTCCGCCATCACTGCGGACGGCTTCACCGTCACGGGGGAGATGTCCATGGACGGCGGGCCCATGCAGAAGGTGATTGAACTGAACCACCACCGCATCGCGCCCGCCGGGACACCCGCGCCCGCCGCGAAGTAAAGGCCTCTAGCTGGACCGGCGGCTGCGCGGCGCACGAGGGCCGCGCACGCTGCCGGAAGGCCGCCCCTGGGATCCGCCTGGGCGTGGGCCGCGAGGCCCTCGTCCCGCACCTGGGCCACGGCCGCCGCCACGACCGCCCGCGACGATGGGTTCGGGCTTGGCGTTGGGATCGGGCTCGAAGCCGGGCACGACGCGCTTCGTGATGGTGCGCTTGAGCAGCTTCTCGATGCCGCCGAGGAGCTTATGCTCGTCCACGCAGACGAGGGACAGCGCCTCGCCGGTGGAGCCCGCGCGGCCCGTGCGGCCGATGCGGTGCACATAGTCCTCCGCCACCATGGGCAGCTCGAAGTTCACCACATGGGGCAACTGGTCAATGTCCAGGCCCCGCGCGGCGATGTCTGTGGCGACGAGGACGCGCACCTGGCCGGCCTTGAAGTCGGCGAGGGCCTTGGTGCGCGCGCCCTGGCTCTTATTGCCGTGGATGGCGGCGGAATCAATGCCGTCCTTCTCAAGCTGCTCCGAGAGCTTGTTCGCGCCGTGCTTGGTGCGGGTGAAGACGAGCACCTGGCTCCACTTGCCTTCGCGAATGAGCTTCGAGAGCAGTTCGCGCTTGCGGCCGCGATCCACGGGCAGGACGGTCTGGGCCACTGTTTCGGCGGCGGTGTTGCGGCGGGCCACCTCGATCATCGCGGGCGACTTCAGCAGGCGATCGGCGAGGGCCTTGATTTCGTCGCTGAAGGTAGCGGAGAAGAGCAGGTTCTGACGGTTCGCGGGCAGGAGCGACAGCACGCGCTTGATGTCGTGGATGAAGCCCATGTCCAACATGCGGTCGGCTTCGTCCAGCACGAGCACTTCCACCTGATCCAGGCGGATGGTCTTCTGACCCGCGTGGTCCAGCAAGCGGCCCGGCGTCGCGACGAGGAGATCCACGCCACGGCGGAGCGCGTCAATCTGCGGGTTGATGTTCACGCCGCCGAAGATGACCGTGGATCGCAGGGGCAGGTGCTTGGCGTAGACCTTCGCGGCTTCTTCCACCTGCGCCGCGAGTTCGCGGGTGGGGGTGAGGATGAGGACGCGCAAGGGGTGCCGCGCGGGGGACGGGCTCGTGCTGAGGCCAGGCTTGAGCCGCTCCAGGATGGGCAGCATGAAGGCCGCGGTCTTGCCCGTGCCGGTCTGGGCGCCGGCGAGCAGGTCGCCGCCCGCGAGCACGGCGGGGATGGCCTGCTTCTGCACGGGCGTGGGCTCGGTGTAGCCGGTCTCCGCGATGGCGCGGAGCAGTTCGGGCCCGAGGCCAAGGGTTTCAAAGGACATGGAATCTCCTGGGGCCGTTTCAGGCCCAGATCAATCGGCGCCAGGAGGCAGTCCTCGGCACCGGCCCGCCCGCGCGCTTCCTTCAGGAAGGCCGGGGCCGGTCAAGGCGAGGGAAGTAAGAGCATCGAGGCCACGCCGACCGGGGGCACGCTCGATTGGAGTTCTATCTTACCGGGAAACCGCTCATGACGCAAATGAACACGAATGAACCATTCCCATATTCGCGTTCATTCGCGGAATTCGCGGTTCCTATTTCATTCCAGAATGCAATGCCACGATGCCCCCAGTGAGGTTCGTCCAGGTCACCTCGCGAAAGCCCGCGACCTCAAGCTCCGCTGCCAATTCCTTCTGCTTCGGGAATTTTCGGATGCTGTCCGGCAGGTACTCGTAGGCGCTGCGGTCGCCGCTAAGCCAGCCGCCGATTTTCGGAAGCACCTTCAGCGAATACCAGGTGTAGAGGCCGCGCAGTCCGGGAATCACGGGGGTGCTGAATTCGAGGATGGTGAGGCGGCCTCCGGGCCTCAGCACGCGGAGGAATTCGGCGTAAGCCGCCTCGCGCTTCTCCACATTGCGGATGCCGTAACAGATGGTGAGGCCATCGAAGCTGGCGTCCTTGAAGGGCAGCCTCTGCGCGTCGGCATCGGCGCTGGCGAAGATGAGGTGGTCTTTCCGCTTCTTGGCGAATTTCGCGGGGCCGAGGCGCAGCATCGCATGGGTGAAGTCCGTGCTCACCACCTCCGCGCCACGCCGGGCGAGGGCAATCGAGCTGTCACCGGTGCCCGCGGCCACATCCAGGTAGCGCAGGCCAGGTTTCGCGCCACTGGCCTTCGCCATGCGGCGCCACCAGTAGAAATCAATCCCACCTGAAAGCACATGGTTCAACAGGTCGTAGCGGCCGGCGATGCCGCTGAACATGCTTTGGACCTGCTTGCCTTCGGGCATGGACGCTCCAACCTCCATCTTCGCTGAGGGAAGGAACCTTCACAAAGCGAAGGGCCCCGAAGGGCCCTTTGGCTTGGGATCAGCCCCCTTAGCGGCGGCCGCGCCATCCACCCGAGGAACCGCGAGACGGTTCGCTGCGCGTGGGTTCGCTCCGGGTCGGCTCGCTGCGGGCCGGTGCGGAAGGACGGTTCTCACGCTGCGGCGCGGGCTGGCGGTTTTCGAAGCGGGGTGGAGCTTCCCGGACCGGGGGCGCCTCGCGGCGCGGGGCCTGGGGCATGGGCCGCGGCGCGGGCCGATCGAAATCGCGGTCGAAGCTGCGATCGGGCGTCCGCTCGGGCGCCGGGCGGCGATCCGGGGGAACGATTCCGGTGTTGCCACGGCCGGTGTTGCCGCGATCTGGAATGCCACGATCTGGAATGCCACGATCGGGAATGCGGCGGTCCGGAGGGACGATCCCTGTATTGCCAGGACGGCCCGGGTTGCCGGGACGGCCCGTGTTTTCAGGACGCCCACCGCGGTCGGGGAAGCCGCGATCCGGGACCGTGGTGCCTGGACGGTTGATGACGCCGCCATTGCCGCGCCGATCGGGCGGGACGATACCCGTATTGCCGCCCGTATTGCCCGGCCGACCTTCATGCTGGCGATTCAACGCGCCACGATCTTCAAAGGGCGTGCGCACGGGGCTGGCGACCCCACCGCGGTTGGGCGGAACGATGCCGGTGTTGCCAGGACGGAAGTAGACCGTGCGGCCATGGCTCGCGGCCCGCTCCTGGTAGGCGGTGAAGCGCTGGCGTTCCACTGCGGGCTGGAAGGCGCGGTTGAAGGCGCCGTTGCCGGGGCTGCGGAATTCCGCGTGGGTGGCCATCAGAGGCCGCGTGCGCCAGGGGGGCTGGATGCCGCGACCCGCAACCCACCCGCTCGCGCCGGTGCCGCGGTTGAAGCCGCGGATGATGGTGCGGTCGTAGGAGCAGTAGCGGTTCACATTGTAGACATTGATGTAGTTGATGCTGACCACATTCCAGCAGTAGCCGCCGCCCCAGGCACCATAGCCCCAGACGGCGGGGGTGTTGTAGTAGCCCAGGGGCGCCCAGCCGCAGTAGCCGCCCCAGTTGCTCCAGGCCACCCAGGCGGGGCTGTAGTAGACGCCGGGGATCCAGCACCAGCCGCCCGCGGCCCAGGCCCAACGGCCGTGGTGGTAGGTGACATAGGCCCAGGGATCGTAGCTGATCCAGGTCATGCCGCCGGGGTAGGCGGCCCAGCGGCCGGAATAGTAGGGACGCCAGTCGTCGGCCACGCGGTTGGGCTTCCACACCCAGCCGTAATCCTCGGAGTAGACCCACGAGCCGTTGGAATCCAGATCGTCCGAGTAGTAGCGCAACTGGGCGGGAACGCGGTCCCAGCTTTCGCCGCGCTTCACGGTCCAGGCCCCATCCACCCAGCGGTCGAAGTCGTCCTGGTCATAGGTGTTGAAGGCGCGCACGCGGCTCAGGGGATCCTGCGACCCGAACACCGAAAGCTGCTCGCCGGCGGCGAGGCGCATGTCGTCGCGCTGGTTGCTCACGCGGACGCTGCCGCTGCGCACGGAGATGCGCGTCACGCCGTCTGAATCCACCTGCACATTGAAGGTGGAACGGGTGGTGCTGGCGATGCTGCCCGAAGGCGTGTCAATGCGGACCATCGCGCCGGAATCGTCATCGGCCTTGACCCGGAGGCGCCCGCGATCCAGGCGCAGGAGCACCTGGCGGTCGCCGTTCTGATCCTTGAAGAGGCTGGCGACCGTGAAACGGGTGCCCGCGCCGAAGGCGATGCGGGTACCGTCCGCGAGTTGCAGGACGCCACGGCCGCTGCTATCCACCACATCCCCCTCGCCCACCGGCGTGCCCTTGGTGAGGGTGTCCTGGACCTCGCCCTTGGTGATCTGGGCCTGGCCATCCAGGGCGCGCACCATCGCGTAGCGGTCGGGGTTTTCGCCCTGGTACTGCTCATTGCTCGCGTCCTGGGCTTGAGGGCCTCCCTGAGCATTGCCCTGGGTGTAGTCCTGGGCATGCAGGGCCGGAGAAAGAAGCGCGGGCAAAGCGAGCAGGGCGGCTAGGCGGGTGCGGGGAATCATGGCTGCCTCCTATGGGATTGGATGCGTTGGGGGACCCGAGGGCTCCCGGGAGGGTTGAAGCCAGGGCCGTGCCACCTCGGCCTCATCCCTCCCAAAATGGGTTCAACCGCAGGTTTTTCAATACCTTCACCCATCATTGCCCCGTGGGGAAGGGTTTGAGGGCCGTGCCGAGGGGTGGGGGCGTGCTGGGCGGCCCCAGGCGGGCGAATTGGGGGAGCAGGGCCAGCCAGGGCAGCGCCCAGGCCTGAGGGCGGCCCTCCATCGCCGTTCCAGTCTTCAGGACCAGGCGGTTGGGCTCGAAGGCGAGCTCGAACGCGTCCCCCCGGGGCAAGGGGAGAAACGCCACCTGGGCCGTGGCGGGATGCACCACGGTGAGGACCCGGTCGCCATCCTCCAGGATCCAGAGCAGACCCGAGAGGGAAGCCCGAAAGTCCCCGGCGTTCCAATCCAGGCCGCCGAGACCATTGGATAAAGGGTCCGTGGCGGGAAAGGCCCACGCCGAGCCGATCCCGGGAAGAGGCACGCCCCCATCCCGCCAAGCCTTGCGCGGCCTTCCGGGAAGTCCGAAACGCAGGGTCCGGACGCCAGCGCCGCTCCACACTTCCACGGTGCCATCCTGGGAGACCTTGACGGTGACCGGTCCGGTGCTGGGAGGAAGGGCATCCACCACGGATCCAGGCACGGCGTCCAGCGGTTGCCAGGGCGGCGTGGCCCCCGATTGCCAGGGAAGGGTACGGGGTCCCTTCCCCACCTGGGGCACTTGGGCAAGGACCGCCCCGGCGCTCAGGAGGAGGGCGACCAGCCGCACAGGGCCTCCAGGTTGCGCGTGGTGAGTTCCGCGAGGCGCGCGGGGGCAAGGCCGCGCAGCTCGGCCATGCGCTCGCCGGTGAAGCGCACGAAGCCCGGCTCGTTGGCCTTGCCGCGCATGGGCACCGGCGCGAGGAAGGGCGCGTCCGTCTCCACGAGGATGCGGTCCTCCGGCGCCCAGCTCGCCACTTCACGGATGGCCTCCGCCGTCTTGAAGGTGAGGATGCCGGAGAAGCTCAAATAGAAGCCAAGGTCCAGCGCGCCTTCCGCGAAGGCCTTGTCCTCGCTGAAGCAGTGGATCATGCCGCCGCAGGCTTCCGCGCCTTCCTCCCGCAAGACCCGAAGCGTGTCGCCCGGCGCGCTGCGGGTGTGGATCATGAGGGGCTTGCCGTGCTTCTTCGCGAGGCGGATCTGGGCGCGGAAGACTTCCTCCTGAATGTCCCGGGGGCTGTGGTCGTAGTGGAAGTCGAGGCCGGTCTCGCCGACGAAGCGCGCCTTCGGATCGGCTAGCATGGCGTCGAGCGCGCTTCCGGTGTCCTCGGTCCAATGCTGGGCCTCGTGGGGATGGACGCCCAGGGAGGCCCGGACCTCGCCGTGCTTCCCCGCCAGGGCCAACACGCTGCGGGAATCCTCCAAATCCGTGCCCACGGCGATGAAGCCGGAGACGCCCGCTTCCTTAGCCCGGGCCAACAGGGACTCGGTGTCCTGGCCCTCGGCCAGGTAGGAACCCGTCAAATGGCAATGCGCGTCCACCAACATGCCTCCATCTTCGCATTTTCGAAGGAGGCCCCTTGGAATTCCTGGCGTCGCCTCGATAATGTCCACGGACCTTACTCATGCCCGCTTCCCCGATGGCGCCCCGCGTGATGCGCTTCCTGCGCCGGGGCACCGTGGCCCTGCTGGCCCTCCTCGCCCTCCTGCCCCTCTCGGCGCAGGAAGCGGCCTTCCGCCATTTCGGATTGGAAGACGGCCTGCCCCAAAGCCAGGTGACCGCGCTGCTGGAAGACCGCCACGGCTTCCTCTGGGTGGGCACCAACACGAACGGCCTGGCCCGGCTGGCGGCGGGGCGCTTCACGCCCTACGGCATCGCCGAGGGCGTCCAGGCCCGCTCCATTTCCGATTTGGTGGAAGACCGCGCGGGGCGCATCTGGGCCGCCAGCTTCGACAATGGCATCAGCGTGATTTCAGGCACCGAGGTTCGGAATTTCGGCCCCGACCAGGGCTTGGGCAGTTCTCAGGTCTACACCTTGGCTCTGGATCCCGAAGGCCGCTTGCTGGCCGGCACCCGGCTCGGGCTCTACCGGAAGGAGAAGGATGGCGGCTTCGCCCGCGTCGCCCTGCCGGGCGCTTGGTCCGATCTGCCCATCTTCGTGATTCGCCAGGACGGGCCGAACCATGTGTGGCTCGCCAGCCGGGGCGGCCACATCGCCCGCTGGGATGGCCAGCGGATGGAAGAACATCCCCTGCCCCAGGCCATGCAGCCGGCCCTTCAGGACATGAAAATCGCGCCCGACGGCGTGCCCTATCTCCTGCTCCGGGACGAGGTGGTCCGCCTTGAAGGCGAAGCCTGGGTGCCGGTGCCTCTCCCAGGCGTGGGACCCGATCCCAAACTCCGAAGCCTCACCCTGAGCGGCGGCGGCATGCAGGTGTCCCTCGCCGGGGATGGGCTCTGGATCCAGGACTCGGAAGGTCGGACGCGCATCCTGCGCCAACAGGACGGCCTTCCCCACGAAAGCATTTCGGCGGTGTTGCAGGACACCCGGGGCGTGCTCTGGATTGGCTCTGATGGCGGTGGCCTGCTCGCCCAAGTGCTTCCAAACCTCCGAGCCATCACCCGAGGCGGGCTTCCCGAAGAAGGCCTCGGCGCGGTCATGGGATTCCTGCACCTCGGCAAGGGTAGCTTCCTCCTGGCGAGCAGCACGGGCATCTACCTTTACGAAGACGGCAAGGGCATCACCCGACGCTGGACGAAGGACTCGGGCATGGCCTCCGGCGAGTGCTGGTCGCCCCTCAGCGATGGCCATGGCGGCGCGTGGGTGGGCACGGACCGCGGGCTGGTGCATTGGCATCCCGATGGTCGCCTGGAGCGCGGCCCCAAGGAGCTGGACCTGATCACCGTCGTGGCTCTGGCTCGCCTGAACGGCCATATCTACGCGGGCACGGACCAGGGCATCTACGAGCTTGATGAAGAGGGCAAGTACCTCGGGCATTGGCAAACGCCCAGGGAACAAGGTCTCAACCAAGTGTTCAACCTCATGGTGGACGGCCCCGATCTGCTGGCGGGCCTCCGCCTGGGCGTCTACGCCTTCAAGAACGGCGCCTGGGAAAAGCGCTTCACGGACGCGCCCTTCGCCAATCAGAACATCAGCGCGATGGTTCGCGATGCCGGGGGCCACCTGTGGGTGGGCACGACGAACGGCCTCTTCGAAGAGGGGCCGAAGGGCTGGATGAACCGCGGGCTCCACGAAGGCCTGCCCGATGACAACATCACCTTCCTCGAACCGCTTCCGAACGATCGCTTGGCAGTGGGGCACGGCAAGGGCGTGTCCATCCTTGGCCCATCGGGCGCGGAAGGACGACTCACCCGGAGCCAAGGGCTCTTGTCGGATGAAACCAATCACGCCGCCGCGCTGATGGATGATCAGGGCCGCCTCTGGATCGGCATGATCGGCGGCGCCAATGTGCTCTACGACGCGGCCACCTTCACGAGCCCCGGCCTTCCCCCACCGATCGTCCGGGAACTGCGCTGGCCTGGCGGCACCCTGCTCTATCCTGCGCAGGCTGAGCTACCTCCGCACCCTTCGGCGGTCACCTTCGCCTTTGATGTGGCATCGCCCCTCGTGTCGGACCAGCCCCAGATGGAATCGCTCCTGGAAGGCCTGGATGCCACCTGGAAGCCGGCGGAAGGCGGAACGCTGCGCTACCTGAATCTGGCGGGCGGGCGCTACCGGCTCCGCCTCCGGGTTTCCAGCGATGGGGTTCACTGGCAGGAGGCGAAGCCCGTCGAGCTTTCCATCCGCTTCGCGTGGTACGAAAAGCTCTGGGTGCGCCTGCTGGCGGTGTTCGGGCTGCTCCTGCTCGCGGGCGGGGCCGTGTGGTGGCGGCTCGGACGCTTGCGGAAGCGGGCCGATCTGCTGGAAGGAAAGGTTCAGGAACGCACCGATGACCTCGCTCGACAGAATCGCGCCCTGGAACAAGCCCACGGCCAGCTCAAGCGGGAGCTGGAAAGCCGCCTGCGCCTCATGGACATGGTCACCCACGACCTGCGCTCGCCCCTCACGAGCCTCACCCTCAGCGTGGATCGCCTTCAGGAAGAGCCCGAGGACCCAGGCGAGCGCCACATGCTCCACGGCATCCTGCACCGCGAGACGCAGCGCATGGAGGGCATGGTGCGCCAGCTCCTGGACCGCTCCCGCGCCGAATCCTACTTCCACTCGGTTGACTTGAAGCCCTGCTCGCCCCAGGAGCTGGTGCGGAGCATCGAGGAGGTGCTGCGCTTCAAAGCGTCCGACAAGGGACTCGACCTCCAGATCGAAGAAGGCCCCGGCACAGCCGAGGCCCGGGTGTCCGCCGACGCCAGCGCCATGCAGCAGGTGCTCCTCAACCTCTTCGAGAACGCCCTCAAGTTCACCCCCACGGGCGGCCGCATCGGCATCCGCTCCACCATCGAACCCACCCCGGGCGTGTGGCGCCTGGAGGTCTGGGACACGGGCCGCGGCCTCTCGGAGGAAGAAGCCGAGCGCGTGCTCCAACCCTTCGCCCAGGCCAGGGCCGAGGACGCCGCCCGGGGCTGGGGCCTGGGCCTCTCCATCTGCCTCAGCCTCCTGGATCTTCAGAGAGGCGAACTCCGTGTCCGCAGCGAGCCCGGCCAAGGCGCGACCTTCATCATTTCGCTGCCGTTGCTGGAGGCGTAGCCTCCAGCAGGCCTCGGGCTTCAGGCGTCCGGCGTCGGGCCTAAGTTCGATCTTGCCGGCTGATCCATGGCGACCCGGCAGGCATATTGACCCGACGCCTGACGCCCGACGTCTGAAGCCTGCGCTAATCTTTCCCCATGGCCCCCAGCCCCACCCTCCTGCTCGTGGATGACGAGCCCGGCATCCGCAAGTCCCTGGGCGAAGCCCTGAAGGACGAGGGTTACACCGTCCTCAAGGCCGAGCGGGGCGAGCAGGCGCTGGAGCTGCTGGAAGGCCCCGAAGGGGATGGCATCCACCTCGTGCTGCTGGATGTGTGGTTGCCGGGCATGGATGGCATCGAGACGCTGCAGCGCCTCCGCACCAAGCGCGTGGACCTTCCCGTGGTGATGATCAGCGGCCACGGCAACATTGACACCGCGCTCCAGGCCACCAAACAGGGCGCCTTCGACTTCCTCGAAAAGCCCATTGATCTGGATCGCTTGTTGCTCGTCGTCGGCAACGCGCTGAAGCAGTCGCGGTTGGAGCAGGAGAACCAGCGCCTCCACGCGGTGGTGGAAAGCGGTCGCTTCTTCCTCGCCGAAAGCCCGGCGATGAAGCGGCTGCTCGGCGACCTCCGCCTCGTCGCGCCAACCGAAGGCCGCGTGCTGCTCACCGGCGAGAACGGCAGCGGCAAGGAAGAGATCGCCCGCATCCTCCACGCTCAAAGCCCGCGCCATGACGGCCCCTTCGTCGAAGTGAACTGCGCGGCGATCCCGGAAGAACTCATCGAAAGCGAACTCTTTGGTCACCAGAAAGGCGCCTTCACCGGCGCCGTGCGGGACCAGAAAGGCAAGTTCCGGGAAGCCCATGGCGGCACGCTCTTCCTCGATGAGGTCGGCGACATGTCGCTCAAGACCCAGGCCAAGGTCCTGCGCGCGCTCCAGGAAGGCCGCATCGAGCCCGTAGGAGGCGGCGGTGCCGTGGCGGTGGATGCCCGCGTCCTCGCGGCGACGAACAAAAATCTGGAGGATGAAATCAAGGCCGGGCGCTTCCGGGAAGATCTCTACTTCCGCCTCGCCGTCGTGCCCTTGCGCGTGCCGCCTTTGCGGGAACGCCCCGAGGACATTCTGCTCCTCGCCGAAGGCTTCAGCGAACGCATCGCCAAGCAGTACGGCCGTCCGCCCAAGCGCCTCGGGCCCGATGCCAAGGACGCCCTGCTCCGCCACGACTGGCCGGGCAATGTGCGCGAACTAAAAAACCTCATGGAGCGCGCCGTCATCCTGAGCCGCGGTTCCGACATCACCGCGAAGGATCTCGGCCCGCTCGCCACGCGGCACATCGCGGAAGTGGATCCCTTCTCCTTCCCCGAATTCGCGAGCATGAAGGACGCCCGGGATTGGTTCGAAGCCGCCTACATCCAGCGCGAAATCCGGATGCAGAACGGCAACATGACCCGCGTCGCCGAGCGCGTGGGCATGGATCGTTCGAACCTCTACAAGCGCCTCAAGGCGCTGGGCATCGAGGCCCGGGAATCATGAAGGAACCGACTTCCGGCCACCGCCCCCCGGCTGCCAAAGCCTCCCCGGTGGCCCGTAGTCGGCAGTCAGAAGCTGGCCCCGAGCGCCTCTGGTTCAAGATCGGGGAAGCCTCCCACCTCGTCGGCGCGTCGCCCAAGGAACTCCGCTACTGGGAAGATCGCATCCCCGAAATCCGCCCCCGCCGCTCCGAAGGCAAGCTGCGCTACTACCACCGGGACGACCTGCCCCGCCTCGTCCAGATCAAGGCCTGGCTGCTGGAAGGCCTCACCGTCAGCGATTGCAGACAGCTCATGCTCCACGGGCATCTCACCCCGCGCCTGGACCTGGGGCTCGAGCCCGAGGAGTTGCCCGAGCAGCCCGGCACGAAGGGAAAAAAGATCGCCCCCATCCGGTCCACCGGGAACCTCACGTCCATCAAGCAGGGCCTGAAAGATCTGATCGCGCGGCTGTCCCGGCCCGTTTCCCTTCCTTGACCGGAAGGCCCCTCACCGATAGAGTTGAAGATTCGGCGCGTGGCGCAGCCTGGTAGCGCACTACCTTGGGGTGGTAGGGGTCGGAGGTTCGAATCCTCTCGCGCCGACCAAAACACCTAGGCAGGTCTTCGAACCTGCCTTTTTCAATTCCGGGTGGCATTCGAGCCACGGATTCAAACCTCCGAGCCGATATTGAAGGTCGGAGGTTCCCTCCGGCTATCGGGCGCGGTGCGCCCTCCCAGTCGCCTTTGGCTCCTGGAGCCGGAGCCTCTGCCTATCGGACAGCGCACTGCGCTGTCCTCCCGCTCGTTCCTCGCGGAGGCGGGAACCTCTCTCGCGCCGACCAACAGGCAGGCAGGTTCTTCGGGACCTGCCTTTTTCGCTTCTGGGTGGCATTCGAGCCACGGATTCAAACCTCCGAGACGATATTGAAGGTCGGAGGTTCCCTCCAGCTATCGGGCGCAGTGCGCCCTCCCAGTCGCCTTCGGCTCCTGGAGATGGAGCCTCTGTCTATCAGACAGCGCACTGCGCTGTCCTCCCGCTCGTGCCTCGCGGAGGCGGGAACCTCTCTCGCGCCGACCAAAACACCTGGGCAGGATTTCGGACTGGGTGGCTATTCGTGGGGCTTGCCACTATCTGACTTGGGTTCAAGGATCACGGCCCGCAGTTTTCTTGCGAGGTCCGTTTTGCGGTAGGGCTTGTGAAGCAGGTGGACACCGGGGTCGAGGCGGCCATGGTGGACGATGGAATTCTCGGTGTAACCGGAGGTGAAGAGCACCTTCAGATCCGGACGAATGGCCCGCGCGGCTTCCGCCAGCTCGCGGCCCGACATGCCTCCCGGCATGACCACATCGGTGAAGAGCAGCACGATGTCAGGGTGGTCGAGCAGGGCCGCCAAAGCCGTCTCCCCACTCGCGGCCGACACCACCCGGTAGCCGAGGGAATGGAGCTGCTGTTCGGCGGTATCGCGGACGGAGTCGCTGTCTTCTACGAGCAGGATGGTTTCGGTCCCTCGGTAGGCGGCGTCCGAGATCGGCGCGACCACCGCACCCTCTTCACCATGCTCGGCTCGAGGAAGGTACAACCGCACCGTGGTGCCGTGACCGACCTCGGAGTAGAGGGAGATGTGCCCCTTCGACTGTTTCACGAACCCGTAGACCATGCTGAGGCCGAGCCCTGTTCCCTTGCCGGGCGCCTTGGTCGTGAAGAAGGGATCGAACACCTTGGCGAGATGCTCGGATGAAATGCCCGTGCCCGTGTCTGAAACCGTGACTAGCACATATTGGCCCGGGGTCACCTCCGCGTGCAGATCCGCGTAGGCTTGGTCAATGGCGGCATTGGCCGTTTCGAGGGTGAGGCTCCCACCTTCCGGCATGGCGTCCCGGGCGTTGATGCAGAGATTGAGCACCGCGCTTTCAAGTTGGGCGGGATCCACCATGGCCATCCACAGCCCTGCGGCGCGGATGGTCTCGAGGTGCAGATCTTCGCCAAGCGTCCTCCGAAGCAGGCTGTCCATGCCGGCCAACACTTTATTCGCATCCACCGCCTTGGGCTGGAGGGCCTGCCGCCGGGCGAAGGCGAGTAGACGAGCGGTGAGTTCCGCCCCGCTCTGGGCGGCGGTACTGATCATGTCCGCCGCACGCTGAAGAGCCGGTTGTCCCGCCAACTTTTCGGAGAGCATGTCCGAATTGCCCAAGATGACCGTCAAGAGGTTATTGAAATCGTGGGCGACGCCGCCCGTGAGCTGTCCGACCGCCTCCAGGCGTTGGGCGCGGTGGAGTTTGGCTTCCAGGTCCAGGCGCTTCGTGATGTCGGAGTTGATGCCCAGCATGGCTTTTGGCTTCCCGAGATTGTCCAGCACGAGGGTCCAATGGCAGCTCGCCATGAAGGCCGAACCGTCCTTCCGCCGATGCTGAAATTCACCATCCCAAGCCCCAGATGCCGCGAGAGCGTCAAACGCGGCATGGTAAGCCTCCGGGTCCACATAGAAGAGCTCATCCGCGGGGTTCCCGACCGCCTCCTTGGCGCTCCAGCCGTAGATCCGCTCCGCCCCCTTGTTCCAGTACTGGATCCGGTGATCCATGGACCGGACGATGATCGCCTCACGGGTCTCGTTCAGCAGAGACGCCTTGTCCCGCAATTCCTCCCGGAAACGGTGGCGCTCCATCGCGATGCCCACGAGTCGGGCGCTTGCCAGCACGAACTCCAATTCCTCCGCACTCGGTTGGCAAGGCTCAGGCGAGTAGACACCAAAGCTGCCCACCGCGGGGCCTTCCCCCGCATGGATCGGGATGGACCAACAGGAGCGCAGCCCTGATTTTTCCGCCAGGTCGTGGAATCCGTCCCAAAGGGGACTTACCGAAATGTCCTCTACGATCACCGTTTCTCCGGTAGCCATGGCCCGGCCACAGGATCCGGTTTCAGGGCCAATTTCAAGCCCGTCTATCGCCGTGTTGTAAGCGACTGGGAGAGAAGGTGCCTCCGCCACGCGCATCCACCGCCCATCTTCGTCCCGTACGAGAATGGAAACCATGGACGCGGGATGAAGGGTTTCAATGAGGGTCACCGCTTTCGCCAGGACTTCGGAGATGGAAGCACCCGCGGCGACCTGCTCCAGGAGCGCGCAATGGTCGTTGCGGCAGGCCTCCAGGCGTTTCAGGGCCGTGATGTCCTGGAAGCAGACAGCCACGCCTTCGTGAGAGGGATAGGCCCGAACCAGAAACCAGGTGTTGAGAGGGGGGTAGAAGGATTCGAAGGCCACCATGCGCCGCTCATCCTTCGCCAGTTGGTAGTTCCGCTGAAATTCCCCTCCTGCGGCCTCTGGAAACTCCTCCCAGGCCACCTTCCCCAGAAGGGACTCTTCAGACCTTGCGACCAGATGCTCTGCCTGCTCGTTGAGGTGCGTGAATCGCCACTCGGCATCCATGGTGAGGAAGGCATCCGAGGGGCTACTAACTGGATTAAGGCCTGGCACCACCTTGCTGGAAATATCGGCAAGGCGCTGCTCCAATTCCGAAACCCGGCGTTGAAGCGCGGAAGTCTCCTCGCTCCGCTTCGCCTGGGCTCTGTATTCGCCGGAGGTCACGCCTGGGAAGATAGTCCCATCCCCCAGCATGAGCAAGTGCGAATGCTTTGGCCTGAAAACAAAACCCCTCCGGCAAGGGATTCTTCTCGACCCCACTGATCCAATGCATTTTGGCAAATTCTTGGGACAAGGATGGATTAAGTGAAGGTGTTTCCACTATCCAGCTTGGGCTCCAGGATCACGGCACGGAGCTTCTTTGCAAGGTCCGTCTTGCGGTAGGGCTTGTGAAGCAAGTGGACACCCGGGTCGAGGCGGCCATGGTGGACGATGGAATTCTCCGTGTAGCCAGAGGTGAAGAGCACCTTCAGATCCGGACGAATGGCCCGCGCGGCTTCCGCCAGCTCGCGGCCCGACATGCCACCCGGCATGACCACATCGGTGAAGAGGACCGCGACGGAGGGCTCATTCAGGAGCATGGCCAAGGCTGATTCACCATCGGAAGCCGTTAGGACGCGGTACCCCAGGGACTGGAGCTGGTGTTCCGCCGTGACCCGGACAGATTCATGATCCTCCACCAACAGGATGGTTTCGGTCCCCCTGTAGGCGGCATCCGATTGGTGGACGGACGCGACGCCCTCCGCGGGATGCTCGGATCTGGGTAGATACAGCCTCACGGTCGTACCGTGGCCCACTTCAGAGTAGATGCTGATATGACCATTCGACTGCTTCGCGAATCCATACGCCATGCTCAGCCCAAGGCCAGTGCCCTTCCCCGGTTCTTTGGTGGTGAAGAAAGGGTCGAAGACTTTGGCGAGAATCTCAGGCGGGATTCCTGTGCCCGTGTCCGAGACCGTGATCATGACATATTGGCCGGGTTCAACCTCCAGGTGCTGATCCGCATAGGCCTCGTCAATGGAAGCATTGGTCGTTTCAAGGGTGAGCCTGCCGCCTTCGGACATGGCGTCCCGTGCGTTGATGCAGAGGTTGAGGACCACATTCTCCAGTTGGGCGGAGTCCACCAGGGCCGACCACAACCCGGCCCCTCGGATGGTTTCCAGGTCGAGGTCTTCTCCAAGGGTTCGGCGGAGAAGGCTGTCCATGCCGGTGAGCACCTTGTTCACATCCACCGCTTTCGGCTCCAAAGCCTGACGGCGGGCGAAGGCTAGCAGTCGCTTGGTGAGTTCCCCTCCGCTCTGAGCGGCATTCCGGATGAGGTCCGCGGATCGGTACAACGCGGGTTCGTGCTCGAGTTTTTCGGCAAGAAGGTCGGAATTCCCAAGGATGATCGTCAGGAGATTATTGAAGTCGTGCGCCACCCCGCCGGTGAGTTGGCCGATGGCTTCCAGGCGTTGCGCCCGGTGGAGCTGGGCTTCCAATTCCAAACGACGCGTCGCGTCGGTATTGACCGCCAGCGTGCCCTTGTTCCTCCCCTCGGCATCCGCCACGAGCGCCCAGTGGCACCCGGCCGTGAACACCGATCCATCCTTCCGGCGATGTTTCACCTCGCCATCCCATGCGCCGTGGGTAACCAACGAGTCGAAGGCCGCGGAATAGACATCCGCGTCCTCATAGATGAGGTCACTCGCCCGTTTACCCACCGCCTCCTCGGCGGACCACCCGTAGATGACCTCCGCGCCCTGGTTCCAGTATCGAATTCGATGATCCAAGTCCCGGAAGATGATCGCCTCCCTGGCTTCATCCAGGTAGGAAGCTTGGGCGCGGAGCTGATCCCTCAGCCTGTCCCGCTGGAGCGCCAAACCCACCAGGCGCGCGCATGCCTCACCGATCTCCAGTTCCTCCTGGGTAGGCCTGCACGGCGAGGGGCAATAGACTCCAAACCCGCCAACGGCGGCGCCGACTCCCGCCCGTATCGGGACTGACCACCACGAACCAAGCCCGCAGGCCGCCGCCAAATCGTGGAATCCCTCCCAGAGCGGGCTCTCGGAGATATCTGGCACGACGATTACCTCGCCATTTCGGATGGCATCCCCCCAGGCTACCGATTGAGAGGTGATCTCCAGGCCTTCCACCGTCTTGGTGAAAGCAGAGGGGATGGATGGCGCGGCCGCGACACGGATGTGCCGTCTCTCTTCATCCAGGAGGAGGATGGACGCCTTGGACGAGGGATGGAAGGATTCCATGAGTTCCACGGACTGGAGCAACAGCTCGGCGATCGGAGCATCCGAAGCCACTCGTTCCAGCAAGGCACAGTGGTCATTGCGACAAGCCTCTAACCTCTTCAAGACCGTGATGTCCTGGAAACAGACCGCCACCCCGCCCTGGGAGGGGTAGGCTCGAATGTGAAACCAGGTGCTTAAGGGATGAAAGAACGCCTCGAAAGCGACCATGCGCCGTTCATCGAGGGCGCGCTGGTATTGCCTCTGAAACACACTCCCAGCGGCCTCTGGAAAGGCTTCCCAGGCCACCCTTCCCATCAACGATTCCTTGGTCTGGGCCAGCATCCGCTCGGCGGGTTCATTGAGATAGGTAAATCTCCACTCCGAATCCATCGTGAGGAAGGCGTCCGTCGGGCTTCCCACCGGATTCACTCCCATTTCCATCTCGCCGGTCAATTCCGATAGCCGCCGTTGCATTTCGGAAATTTGGCGTCTAAGCGCGGAAATTTCCTCGCCCGACGCGGATGAAGCGGGTGGCTTCGAGAGAGTCATGGCGGGGAAGATAGTCCCAATTCCGATCCAACACAAGATGGATACCGTAGGCTTGGGGACGAGGACTTTCATGCACGAGACGCCGCTCGACCACGCGCACCACCAGCCGCAGCACGAATTCGTGCCGCCTTACTTTCTGGGCAGCCAGGAACCGGACGCGGAGGGCGTGGACATCGCGCTCTTTGGGGTGTGCTGGGATGGCACCTCCAGCTTCAAGGCTGGCTCGCGGTTCGCGGGGTTCGCGGTGCGGGAGGCTTCCTTCGGCATGGAAGAATTCAGCTTCTACCAGCAGCGAACGCTGATGGATGTGGTCTTCGCCGATTACGGTGACCTCTTCCTGCCCCCGGGCCAGAAGGAGCGAGTGCTCAGCGACATCTCATCCGCCGTGAAGGAGATTCGCGGCAAGGGCCAGTTCCCGCTGGCCTTCGGCGGCGAACACCTGCTGGCCTACCCGCTCATCATGGCGGCCTTCGACGAGCACCCCGACCTCGCCGTCGTCCACTTTGACGCCCATGCGGACCTGCGGCCCGACCTCTGGGGGGATCCCTTCACCCACGCGACGATCCTGGGCCGCGTGGCGGATAAGATCGGCTTCCAGAACCTCAAGCAGTTCGGCATCCGCTCGGGCTCGAAGGAGGAATGGGACCTCGCCCAGAAGCACGACACGCTTCGCCCCTTCACGAAGGAGGCCATCAAGGAGCATCTTG
>JAFDVN010000049.1 GCA_018269025.1 Acidobacteriota bacterium
CGACTTCGTCGTGGCTATACCCCGGAGGCCACACCCGTTCCCATCCCGAACACGGCCGTTAAGCTCCGGAGGGCCGATGATACTCCCTCGCACAGAGGCGGAAAAGTAGGTCGCTGCGACGTTAATACCCAGAAGCCCCACGGCAAAACCGTGGGGCTTCTCTCGTTTCAAGCGCCACATGCGGTGAGAGCCATCGGCTGGTGTCGCGGATCACACTCCGCCCGCTGGTCTTGGCCCTCGTTCTGCCCCGTGGGATGATGGAATGTTGTGTCTGACCATGGGTCGGGCCAGGTCTTGGAGGTGGATGGTGGGTGCGCCGACGGCAGCCAAGTCTCAGGATTCGAAGAAGAACGGTTACTCGCCTTCCAAGACGGAGTTGGCTCGGTGGTACGGGCTCATGCACCTTGGCCGGGTCCTGGACGACAAGGCGCCGAACTACCTGAAGCAGGCCATCGGCTGGTCTTACCACGCGCCTTCCGCGGGACATGACGGCATCCAGCTCGCGTTGGGCCTCACCTTCCGCGCGGGCAAGGACTTCCTCTTCCCCTACTACCGGGACATGACCACCTGCCTCGCCGCGGGGATCACGCCAGAGGAGATCATCCTCAACGGCATCTCGAAGGACACAGACATCGCCGGCGGCGGTCGGCACATGAGCAACCACTTCGCCAAGCCCAGCATCGGCATCCAAAATGTGTCGAGTCTCACGGGCAACCACACCCAGCACGCGGCGGGCCTGGGTCGCGCGGCGAAACACTACAAGTCCGACGCGATCGTCTACTGCAGTCAGGGCGAGTCGAGCCTCTCCGAAGGCTACTGCTACGAAGCCATCGTCGGGGCGGATCGGGAGAAGCTGCCCGTCGTCTTCGTCGTGCAAGACAATGGCTACGGCATCAGCGTGCCCAAGCGCGACCAGGCTGCCAACGAGCAGCTGTGCGATACCTTCTCCGGCCTGCCGAATTTGAAGATCGTGAAGTGCGACGGGCTTGACCTCTTGGATTCGCTGCGCGGCATGAAGGAAGCCGTGGACCATGTACGCTCGGGCCGTGGCCCGGCCATGGTCTACGCAATGTGCGTGCGCATCCATAGCCACTCCAACTCGGATCGCCACGAGTGGTACCGGGACGAAGCCGAGCTCGCCGCCGCGAAGGCCGCGGATCCCCTGCCGCGCTTCCGCAAGTACTGCCTGGAGCACGGTCTCACGGAGGCCGAGCTGCAGGCGTTGGAGGCGGAGAATCAAGCCCAGTACCTCGCCGCCCACGACAAGGCCATGGCCGCGCCCGCGCCGAGCCCTGAAAGCATCCACGATTTCGTGATCCCCGAAGGCTACACGGATCCGAAGTGGGTGGATGGTACTCATTCTGAAGCCGGCACGCCCATCAGCCTCATCACGGCGCTGAACCAGACTCTGAAAGAGGAGTTCCGGGCGAATCCAGACACCTTCATCTGGGGCCAGGACATGGCCAACAAGGAGAAGGGTGGCATCTTCAATGTGTCGAAGGGCATGCAGCCGGAGTTCGGTGAGGGTCGCGTCTTCAACGCGCCCATCGCCGAGGACTTCATCGTCGGCACCGCCAATGGCATGAGCCGCTTTGACAAGAAGATCCGCGTCGTCGTGGAGGGCGCGGAGTTCGCCGACTACATCTGGCCCGCGGCCGAGCAGATCGTGGAATGCAGCCATGAGTATTGGCGGACGAAGGGACAGTTCGCGCCGAACATCACGATGCGCCTCGCCTCCGGCGGCTACATCGGCGGCGGCCTCTACCATTCCCAGAATGTGGAAGGCTGGCTCACGACGCTGCCCGGCCTTCGCGTGGTCGTGCCCGCCTTCGCGGATGACGCGGCGGGCCTGCTCCGTACGGCGCTGCGCTCCGAAGGCATGACCTGCTATTTGGAACCCAAGTTCCTCTACAACTCCAAGCTGGCCCATGCGGTCGTGCCGGAAGGATTTACCGTCCCCTTCGGCAAGGCGCGCATTCGCCGGGAAGGCAGCGACCTCACGATCCTCGCCTTCGGAACCCCCGTCCACTTCGCGCTGGAAGCCGCGGAGAAGCTGGCGGCGGAAGGGAAGTCGGTCGAGGTGGTGGATCTTCGCTCCTTGAGCCCGCTCGATGAGGAGACGATCCTCGCCTCCGTGAAGAAGACCCACCGCGTGCTCATCGCCCACGAGGACAAGGTCTTCGGCGGCTTCGGCGGAGAACTGGCCGCGCTGGTGGCCTCCAAGGCCTTCCCCTGGCTCGATGCGCCGGTGGAGCGCGTGGGCTCGGAGTTCATCCCCGTGGGCTTCAACCGCATTCTCGAGCGCGCGATCCTGCCCAACGCCGACAAGGTCTTCACTGCGGCGAAGCGTGTGCTGGCCTTCTGACCGAGGGTCGGGACAGGCATCTTCACAAGCCTTAACATGGAAGAATCCGTCAAAAAAGATTCGATAGGGTCTAGCTAACCGCGTAGGGACGCCTACACTTCGCTCCAAGATGGACAGGATGATCCACGGCACAGGGGCGATCCGCCCGGAGGCGGAGGATCCCCGTTCGCGCCCCCTACGGGCAAGACGCCTGCGGGCCGAAGACCTCAAGCTGGCCCTGACGGCCCAGGGAACCCACGGGGCCTATGGGGCCTTCCACGGCCCGGTGGAGGACCTCTCCAACCACGGCGTGGCCGTATTGCTGAAATCCGGGGCGGGCCGGTCTCATCTGTTCCTGTGCGGCGACCGGGTCGAGAGCCTGGCGGTGCACCAGGAGTTGGAACAGCTACATCGGGGCGCGGCTCTGGTCCGTAGGTTGGAGCGGCGCGGGAGTGACCTCCTCGTGGGTCTGGAGCTGGACCCGGAGGCTCTGGACCTGAGCGGCGTGTACCACCTCTCCAGCCGAACCAGCGCCCGGGAGCGCTGGCAGGCCGCCCGCCGGGAAAGCGCCCACGAGGACACCCTGCCGGAGTTCCGGGCGTGGCTCTTCGACCTCCGGATGCATCTGGAGACCGCCAAACAATTCCTGGATATGGAGGAACGGGGGCTGGACCAGGCGGATCTGCTCACCCGACGGCAGGCGCGGCAGGATCTGTTGGACGCGCTCGCGCCGGAGATCATCGGCCGCATGGATCAGGCCGGTGACCGGCTTCGTGATCTCGTGGACGGACTCGACGCGGCGGGTCACGAGGCCCATCGCCGTTTGCTCCGACAGCGCCTCGTGCCGCTCCTGTCTGCATCGCCCTTCCTCCGCCGGGCCTTCGACAAGCCGCTGGGCTACGCGGGCGATTTCGAAATGATGAACATGCTCTACCGGGATCACGCGGAAGGAGAGTCGCTCTTCGGGCAGGCTCTCAACATCTGGGCGACCCAGACCCACGTGGCCCAAGCCAACATCAACCGTCTGGAACTCATCGGCAGGCGAATCCACGATGGCCTTCTCAGTGCCAAGGGCCGCTTGAAGGTGATGAGCATCGGCTGCGGGCCCGCCCGGGAGGTCCAGGAGCTGCTCCACCATGCCCCGGAGCTTGGGCGGTTGCTGGATGTGGGCCTCATTGACCAGGGCGAGGGCGCCATCGCCCATTGCGAGAGCGTGCTCGCTCCCCTCGCGGCCAGCACCGGCGCGCGCTTCCACTTCCACCGGGAGTCCATTCGCCGCTTCCTCACCGTGCGGGAATCCGAGCGGACCTTCGGCAAGCGCAACCTCATCTACAGCGGGGGGCTCTTCGACTACCTGGGTGACCGGGCCTACAAGGTGTTGCTCCAGGTTCTTTATGACGCGTTGGTACCGGGAGGCAGGCTGTTGTTGGGCAATGTGGCCGCCCACAACCCAAGTCGCTGGGCCATGGAGTATTTCGTGGATTGGATGGTCATCCACCGCAGTGCGGAAGAGCTCCGCGCCCTCGCCTCCCACCTGAAACCGAAGCCATCTGAGATCACCATCGAGGCCGAACCCAGCGGCGTGAACCTCTTCCTGCATGTGATGAAGTAATTCCGCGGCTACGCTTACACCCATGCCGCTCTCATCTGGCATCCGCCTCGATGGCCGCTACGAAATCCAGCGGCTTCTCGGCACGGGCGGAATGGGCGAGGTGTACCAGGCTTCGGACCTGCGCCTGGGGCGCGAAGTCGCCATCAAGGTTCTCCCGGAGCACCTCGCCTCCGATCCCGAGGCGCTCGCGCGGTTCGAGTGGGAAGCGCGCATCCTCGCGGCCCTCTCTCATCCGAACCTGCGGGCGCTCTACGACCTGGGCAAGGGCGAGGGCTTGCACTTCGCCATCATGGAATTGCTGGAAGGCGAGACCCTGCGGCGCAAGCTGGAAAGCGGGCCCTTGCAGGTGGCTGAGGCCCTGAAGGTGTCAGCACTGCTGGCGGATGGCCTCGCCGCCGCCCACGCCAAGGGCATCATCCATCGTGATTTCAAGCCGGAGAACATCTTCTTTACCACCGATGGGCAGGTGAAGATCCTCGACTTCGGTTTGGCGCGGCTCGCCCCGGGGCAGGGGCCGACCAACCTGCATTCTGATCCGGCCTTGGACACCCAACCTGGGCTCGTGCTCGGGACCGTGGGCTACATGGCGCCAGAACAGGTTCGGGGCAGGGAGTTGGACGCCCGGTGCGACCTCTTCGCCTTCGGCTGCGTCGTCTTCGAGATGGTGGAGAACCGCCGCCCCTTCGTGGGCGCGACTATCCCCGAAGTGCTCGCCTCCATTCTCCGGGACCCCGCGCCGCCAGCTTCTGGGCCCCCGGCCTTGCGCCGACTCGTCGCGCGCTGCCTGGAGAAGGACCCGCTCAATCGCATTGGAAGCGCCCGGGAGGCCGCCCAGGCCCTTCGAGAGATCCGGGCGATCTCTGGGGAGGGCTCCCTCTCCCACTTCACATCGCCCGTGCCGCGGATGGATCTCTCCACGGAGATTCCCACCCAGGAACTCATCTTCCGCCCTTCGCCCGGACCGCTCCGCAAGCGGGGCCTCCTGGCGAGGCTCGCGGGGTGGCGACCCTTCCGGGCCCAGAAGGTGGAGGCCATCGCCGTGCTCCCCTTCGAGAACAGCTCGCGGGATCCCGAGGTGGAATACCTCGCCGAAGGCTTGGTGGAGGGCCTCATCGAACGACTCTCGCTGGTGCCAGGCCTGCGGGTGAGTCCCTGGAGCGCGGTGATGCCGCTCAAGGGCGCGGGCCACGATTTGCGGGATGTGGGGGAACACCTGGGCGTGCAGGCGGTGCTCACGGGGCGCGTCGCCCATCGTGGAGACGAGCTTTCGGTGAGCGCCGAGCTCCTGGATGTGCGGACGCTGAGTCATCTGTGGGGCGAACAGTACAGCCGCGCCTTCACCGCGTTGATGGAAGTTCAGCGGGAGCTCTGCACCCGCATCGCGGATCGCTTGAAATTGCGGGTCAGCGGCGAGGTTCGGGAGAAATTCGTCGAGGCGCCCTCCGTGGATTCGGAGGCCTTCGACCTCTACCTGCGCGGCCGCCATGCCTGGAGATCCCGCACCGCGGAGGGGCTCCAGCGGGCGGTGGCGGATTTCCAGGCGGCCTTGGACCGGGATCCCTCCTTCGCGCCCGCCTATGCCGGACTCGCGGACGCCTATACGCTTTTGTCCTTCCTCGTGGGCGTCGTCGCGCCCGAGGATTCCATGCCCCTCGCCCGGGCGGCGGCGAAGCGGGCTCTGGAACTGCGGCCCGACATGGCCGAGGCCCACGCCTCTCTCGCGATGATCCTGGAAAGCCATGCCTGGGATTGGGACGGCGCGGCACGGGAGCACACCCGGGCGCTGGAGCTGGACCCTGACAACCCCAATCTCCATCACCGCTACGGCCTTCACCTGCTCTACCGGGGCCGTTTTCATGAAGCGACGGCGCGCTTCCACCGGGCGCGGAAGTTGGATCCTCTCTCGCCGCTGATCCAGGTGGCGAAGGGGCTCCCCGCCCATTTCGAGCGCAGGCCCGAGGAGGCCGTCGCCGCCTTCCGTCATGCGATCACGGCCACGCCCCAGTTCCTCATCGGGCATCTGATGCTCGGCCTCGCGACCCTGGAGTTGGGCCACACCGCTGAAGCCATCGCGTCCTTCGAGAAAGGGCTCGCCATCGCCGAGACACCGGATGGGCTCGCCATGCTGGGTCACGCGCTTGCCCGCGCGGGTCGCGAGGGTGAAGCCCGGGTCGTGCTCGCGCGGTTGGACGAGCTGGCTACCACCCGGTATGTGAACGGCTACGGTCGGGCGCTCATCCACTTGGCCTTGGGAGAGCGGGAAGTCGCGTTGAAAGGCCTGGAAGAAGCTGCCGATGCCCGGTGCGAGCTCATGGTCTACCTGGGCATTGATCCCCGCCTGGATTCCATCCGCGCGGAGCCGCGCTTCCACGGCCTTCTGGCGCGGGTGGGGCTCGCGACCTAGCTTCTTTTACTTCGTCGCGGCGTAGTAGGCGCTTTCCAAGTCCGTGGCGATTTCGTTGGGATCGTGGCCGAGGAAATCCGAGCGCTGCATGAGGTGGACGAGCTGACCGTCCTTCAGGATCGCGGCCTGAGGGCTCGTGGGCATCGCGCCTTCGAAGAATTCCCGGGCCTGGGCCGTCGCTTCCTTCTCCATGCCCGCGAAGACCGTGACGAGATGATCAAATTTCAAACCGCGGCCCAGCGCTTCCACCACGCCCGGGCGCGCGCCCGCCGCGGCGCAACCACACACGCTGTTTACGAGAAGAAGGGTCGTGCCGGGACGCTGGAGCGCCGTGTCCACGGCTTCCGCCGTCATGAGCTGCTCAAAGCCCGCGTCCACCAGTTCCTGGCGCATCGGCGCGACCATCGCTTCGGGGTAGTTGCTCATGGGTTCCTCCAACCTTCCATTTTACCGCTCCCGGGGAATGACGGAAATCAACCGCCTGCCATGATGGGTCTGAGGGGGAAACGATGGAATTCGTGGTGTTGGGTGGGAGCTTGCGGGCCGGATCCTGGAACCGTCGCCTGATGGACCTGGCCGCGGATCGCATCACCGCCCAGGGACATGCTGTGACCCGGTTTGAAGGCGAAGCCCTGGATATGGCGCTCATCAACATGGATCGGCCGATTCCCCCGGGCGCGGAAGCGATTGCGGCGGCGCTGGTGAAGGCGCAGGGCGCGTTCATCGCTTCGCCCGAATACAACCTCGGCATCCCGGCCCATCTGAAAAACATCGTGGACTGGACAAGCCGCATTCAACCTCAACCCTGGAAGGGACTCCCCGTGCTGCTGGCCTGTGCCACGCCCGGTGCCTTCGGTGGACACCGCGGCCTGATGCCCTGGCGAACGACGCTCTCGGCCCTGGGGGCCTTCGTTTGCCCGAGCGTGGTGGGCGTGCCCCATGCGGACAAGGCCCTTGCGGAGGCTGGGCGAATGCGGGACGAACGCAGCGAGCAGGCGCTGGAGGCCGGGCTCGCCATGCTTCTGCGACTGGCCGCGGCTCTGGGAACCGTGCGGTAGGCCTGCCATCCTGGAGGTTCCGTCCAAGGGGCCGCCATGAAGGAATTCCTGAAGACCTTTTTCGCCGTGGTGCTCGCCCTGTGCGCCTTCACCGCCCTCGCCCTTGTGTTGGTGTTCGGATTCGTGGCCGCGGTGGGCTCTTCCGCCGCCAAGCCGGAAGTCCCGGCCAAGGCCGTGCTGGTCTTCAACCTGGGCACGAACATCCCCGACCATGTCCGGGATGACGATCCCCGGGCCGCCTTGCAGCGCGCTTTTGGCGGTGGTGGGCGTGAGATGGGCCTCGATGAAGTGCTCGCGGCCTTGAGACATGCCGCCAAGGACGACCGCATCGCCGCCGTCTATCTCACGGGCAATCTCCGTCCTCAGGGCTACGGCTCGGGCTTCGCCGCCCTTCAAGAGATCCGTCGCGCCCTCCAGGATGTGGCCGCGAAGAAGCCGGTGATCGCCTACGACATGAGCTTCGCCAAGCGGGACTACTACTTGGCTTCTGTCGGCAAGGTCTACCTGAATCCGGCCGGCGAGCTGGAAGTGAACGGACTCGCCTCTGAGCCGATGTTCTACGGGGACGCCTTCGCGAAGTATGGGGTCCAGGTCCAGGTGACCCGCGTGGGCAAGTTCAAGAGCGCCGTGGAGCCCTTCATTCTCGACAAGATGAGCCCTGAGAACCGCCAGCAGGTTCAGGCCCTGCTCGACGATGTGTGGGGCGAGTGGAAGAACGATGTGGCCAAGAGCCGCAACACGACCGCCGACGCGCTCCAGACCCTCGCGGACACGCGGGGCATCCTGGACGCGGAGGATGCCCAGGTCGCGGGTCTCATTGACGGTGTTCAGCCCTTTGACGGGATGCTCGCCGATTTGAAAAAGCTCGGCGGGGGCGGGGATCGGAACAGTGCCTTCTCCCAGATTGATCTGTCGGATTATGCCGAGCTCGTGCCCACCGCCACCGCCAAGGCCCGGGTGGCGGTCGTCTACGCCGAGGGGGAGATCGTGGATGGGGATGGGCAGCCGGGCCAGATCGGCGGGGATTCCCTCGCCAGGGAGCTCCGTCGCCTGCGTCAGGATTCCAGCGTGAAGGCGGTGGTGCTCCGGGTGAACAGCCCCGGCGGAAGCGCGGCGGCCTCGGATCTCATCCAGCGCGAAGTGATCCTCACGCGCCAGGCCAAGCCTCTCGTGGTGAGCATGGGCACCGTCGCCGCCTCGGGCGGGTACTGGATCAGCACCTACGGCGATCGCATCTTCGCGGAGCCGGGCACCATCACCGGCTCCATCGGCGTCTTCGGCATGTTGCCGAATGTCCAAAAGCTCGCCAACGACCATGGCATCACCTTCGACGAAGTGACCACCGCCAAGATGGCGAATCCCATGACGATCGCTCGGCCCAAGACGCCGGAGGAACTCGCTCGCATCCAGGCCTTGGTGGATCGCATCTACGACCAGTTCCTCACCAAGGTGAGCGAAAGCCGCGGCATCCCGAAGGACGGCGTCAACGAAATCGCCCAGGGCCGCGTGTGGAGCGGTGAGCGGGCGCTTCAGCTCCATCTGGTGGATGAGATTGGCGGGCTCCAGGACGCCATTCGTTACGCCGCCACGAAGGCGAACCTCGGCAGCGACTACGAGGTGACCAGCGGTGGTGGACCCAAGACGACCATGCAGAAGCTGCTGGAGAGTCTGAACGACGAAGCCCGTCCCCGCCCCATCATCAAGGCCGGGCCCTTCCAGCAGATGATGGATCAGGCGCGGAGCTCCTACGACCAACTCTCCAGCCTCAACGACCCCAACGGCGTCTACGCGCGGATGCCGATGGATCTGGTGATGAAGTAGTTCGAAAGCAATTTGAACCACAGAGACTCAGAGACCCAGAGATTGCTTCTCTGAGCCTCTGAGTCTCCGTGGTTTTCTTGATTGTACTTACCGCTTCTTCGTCAGCATCGTCCCGCGGCACGCCTTGGCGCCGCAGCGGCAGGCGTGGGCGCGTTTGGCTTTGGCGGTGTGGGGTTCGTCCAGGGTGAGCTGGTAGTCGTAGGACAGTTCTTCGCCGGGCTTGATGTCCCGCAGGGCGTCAATGAACACCCGGTCGCCGATCTGCTCGGTTTCACAGTTGGGATCGCAGCTGTGGTTGATGAAACGCGCCGAATTGCCGCCCACATTGGCGTCAATCACGCGCTTTTCATCGAGCCCGAAGAGGAAGGTGTGGTCGGGGTCGTTGGAGGCGTTCTCCCGGGCGGAAGCCTTCTTCCAGGAGATGATCTCGCCCTTGTACTCGACGATGCGCTCGCCTTTGGCGATGGGCCGCAGGGCGAAGACGCCTTTGCCGTGGACGCCGCTGCGCCGCACTTGGATCTTGGGTCCGCTGGTTTTCGTCATCGTCGCGCTCACAGTTTGTGCAGGTCCAGCAGGCCTTCGGGGGGGGCGACCGTAGCCTTGCCATTCGCCAAGTCCAGGGTCCACCAGGCTTTGATGTAGGGGACTTCCACCGTGCCCCGGCGATTGGGACGGCGATCGCGGATCACGACAAGGTCGTAGCCCATGGGCGTGGGATCGAGGCGCATGACCTCGCCCAGGAGCGCGCCATGGGCGCTCACTTCCGTGCCGATCCACTGGTGGCGGAAGCTCTCGCCCTCCTCCAGCGTGGCTTCGGATTCGGGCATCCACAGCACCCAGCCCTTGAAGGCTTCCGCCGCCGTGCGGTCGGGAATGCCGTCAAACGCCACGCAGGGCCTGTCCTGATGCCAGCGGAAGATTCGCAGCTTCACTGCGCGGGCGGGGGGGAGAGGCTCGCCGTGTTCCAGATCCATCCCGGGGGGCGCGAGGACGAGGCCTTCCACGCCCTCCAGCCGATCGGGATCATCCATGACGGGATGGAAGAGGAATTCGCCCTTGAGACCCTGGATCTTGGCGAGCTGACCCAGCAGGAGCATCAGGCGCGATCTTCGTCGTGGACCTCGACCTCGACCCGCAGTCCGGCCTTTTCGCCGGCGACTTGGCAGAGGGTCCGTAGGCTCTGGATGGTGCGCCCGCTCTTGCCGATGATGCGGCCGATGTCCTTGGTGTCCGCGTGGATGGTCAGGTCGAGGCGGCGGCCTTCGCCCTTGGATTCGACGCGGAGCGCGTCCGGGTGGTCCAGCAGGGGCTTCAGGACATCTACGAGGAAGGCTTCGAGATTCATGGGTTCCATTCTGCCAGACAGGTACGAAAAAGCCGGGCCCGAATCCCAGGAGGGAGGCCCGGCTTGTCCTTCAGGGAACGCGAAGTTAGAGGATCGCGTGCTTCTTGAAGAGGTCGGCGACGGTCTTGGAGGGACGCGCGCCCTTGGCGAGCCAGCCCTTGGCCTTTTCCGCGTCAATGCGGAAGGACTCGGTGGTGGTCGCGATGGGGTTCACGAAGCCCAGGATCTCGATGGCGGAAGCCGTCGGGATGAGCTCGTTCTCGGACACGACGATGTGGTAGAAGGGCTTCTTCTTGGCACCCTTGCGGGCAA
>JAFDVN010000004.1 GCA_018269025.1 Acidobacteriota bacterium
AGCGCCATCGAAGCTTCCGCGGCCCAAGCGCTGCGGGCGGGAGCCGCCACACCCGATCTGGGGGGGCACCTTTCCACGAAGGAGATGGGCGAGGCGCTGCGCGCCGGGCTAAATGTGCGCCTAGCTCCTGGCAGTTAGCAACTGCGCATCACGCCCACGAGCACGCCCTGCACTTCCACCCGATCCGCCGTGTAGCACTTGGGTTTGAGGCTGGGGTTGTGGGGGATGAGCCACACGCCTTTCATGTCCCGCTTGAATTCCTTGAGGGTCACTTCCTCGCCATCCAGCAGCGCCACGACCCGGTCCCCATTGCGGTACTCGCCTTTGCGCTGGAGCACGACCAGATCGCCGTCCAGGATGGCGTCTTCCACCATGGAATCGCCCTTCACCCGCAGGACGAAGACTTCGTCCTTGTTGCGGTGGATGGTGTTCGGAACTTCGATGGGCACGGCCCGGGTCTCGGGCAGGATCGGCGCGCCGGCGGCCACCTCGCCGCAAAAGGGAATGAGTCGCATGGGCATCGCCAATGGCTCAGAGGGAGCATCTCCCCGTTCTGCCCGTTCTCCCCGGGCGGAGATGTGATGACCATCACGACCATGAGGGGCCGTTCCCGTGGCCACAAGGTTGTTCCCCTTGCCATGGCTCCGCTGGAGGAAGCCTTTATCAATGAGGTGCTGCACATGCTTGTGAATGGTGCTCACGGCGTTGGAGCCCACGCCCGCCGCCACTTCCTGAAGGGTCGGGCTTCGGCCTTCCTCGTCCAGGAAAGCGCGGATGAACTGCAGCACAGCTAGCTGCCGTTTGGTGAGATCGCCGGATTTCATGGAATTCAAGGTAGGTCGGGTTCCGACCATGGTCAATCCCTTTTTTTCGTTTTTTTATCGGCACCGATTTCATGCGCTCCCCAACCTTCTCCCTTGGGCGAGCCGCGCCTCACCTGCAATACTGGAAGGCCGGTTTTCCGAAAGAAGCCGAGGCGCGTCCGCCTGACTCTCGGAGACTTGACAAAGGGAAAGGAGAGCCATGTCCACCGCGCTCGCAACCGCCTCCAGCCAGGGAACGAAGGTCAACGACTTCTCGATCCAGGTGGCCACGGTCAACGGCTCCGGCTCCCAGACCGCGAACAATGTGCTGATGCGTTCCATCTTCCGCATGGGCGTGCCGGTGAGCGGCAAGAACCTCTTTCCCTCGAACATCGCCGGGCTTCCGACTTGGTTCACGATTCGGGCTTCGGGGCAGGGCTATGTGGCCCGCAAGGCCGAGAACGACCTTCTCATCCTGATGAATCCCGAGACAGCCCGGGAAGATGTGGCCAGCGCGACCCCCGGCTGCTTCGTCATCTACGACGAGCCCTTGAAGCTCGATGGCCTCCGCGACGACCTCACCTTCGTGCCCGTACCTTTCCAGCAGCTCGTCACGGCCTCCTGCCCCGAGCCCAAGCTCCACAAGCTCGTGAAGAACATGATCTATGTGGGCGTGGCTGCGCAGATCCTCTCCATTGACATGGAGGCGGTGAAGGCCGCCATCGCCGCCCAACTGGGCGGCAAGGCCAAGGCCATCGAGCTCAATCAGGGCGCGGTGGCGGCGGGCTATGACTGGGCCGCCGCGAATCTCAAGCCCCAGGACAAGCTCAAGGTCGTCCACGCGGACGGCACCAAGGGCAAGATCATGATCGAAGGCAACGCGGCCACGGCCATGGGCGCGATGTTCGCTGGCGTTCAGGTGGTCGGCTGGTATCCGATCACGCCTTCGAGCTCCGTGGTGGAGAACCTCATCGAGCTGTCCGAGGAGCATCGTCTCGACGCGGAAGGCCGCAACACCGTCGCCATCGTCCAGATGGAGGACGAGCTCGCTTCCGCCGGCCTCGTGTTCGGCGCGGGCTGGGCGGGTGCCCGTTCCATGACGGCCACCAGCGGCCCTGGCATCTCGCTCATGAGCGAGTTCATCGGCCTCGGCTACTTCGCCGAGATTCCGGGCGTCTTCGTGAATGTGCAGCGCACCGGCCCCAGCACGGGCATGCCCACCCGCACCATGCAGGGCGACATCGAGATCTGCGCCAAGTGCAGCCACGGCGACACGCTCCACATCTGCCTGCTGCCCGGCACGATGGAGGAGTGCTTCCGCTTCGGCTACGACGCCTTCGATCTCGCCGAGCGCTTCCAGACGCCCATCTTCCTCGTCACGGATCTCGATCTCGGGATGCAGAGCTGGATGAGCGATCCCTTCACCTATCCCGAGGGCAAGCTGGACCGTGGCAAGGTCCTCGGCGAAAAGGAACTGAAGGAGATGAAGGACTGGGGCCGCTACAAGGATGTGGATGGGGACGCCATCCCCTACCGCACCCTGCCCGGCACCCCTGGCGGCAAGGGCGCCTACTTCACCCGCGGTTCGGGCCACAACGACAAGGCCCTCTACACCGAGAAGGGCCCTGAATACATGGCCATCGTGGACCGGCTCCGCAAGAAGATCGAGACGGCCAAGTCCTTCGTGCCGAAACCCGTCTCCCGGGATCTGGGTTCCGAAAACGGCATCCTCGCCTTCGGCTCCAGCGACCCCGCGATCAAGGAAGCCCAGGATCTGCTCGCAGCCTCCGGCAAGAAGTTCGACTACCTGCGCCTGCGCGCCCTGCCCTTCACCGCCGAGGTGGACGCCTTCGTGGCGGCCAAGAAGGTGATCCATGTGGTGGAGCAGAACCGCGATGGTCAGATGGCCGCGCTGCTGAAGGAGTTCTACCCGGTCCACGCCGCGAAGTTCCACAGCGTCCTGCACTACGACGGCCTCGCCCTCGACGCCCAGAGCGTCGTGGACGGCATCAACGGTTTCGAGAAGTAAGGAGCGAGCGATGACCACCACGACCCCGACCCCCGCCGCCCCCACCAACAAGCTCGGCCTCACCCGCCAGGACTATGTGGGCTCCAAGTCCACCCTCTGCCCCGGCTGCGGCCACGACTCGATCACGGCCCAGATCATCACGGCGGCCTACGAGATGAACATCGAGGGCCACCGCGTCGCCAAGATGTCGGGCATCGGCTGCTCCTCGAAGAGCCCCGCCTACTTCCTGAGCCAGGCCTGGGGCTTCAACAGCGTCCACGGCCGCATGCCCTCCGTCGCCACCGGCGCGGCCCTCGCCAACCGCGGCCTCACGAACATCGGCGTCTCCGGTGACGGCGACTCCATGAGCATCGGCATCGGCCAGCTCATCCACATGATCCGCCGCAATGTGCCGATGATCTACATCTGCGAGGACAACGGCGTCTACGGCCTCACGAAGGGCCAGTTCAGCGCCACGGCGGACATTGGGTCGGCCCAGAAGCACGGCTCCATCAACGAACTGCCTCCCATTGACCCGTGCAGCCTCGCCATCGAACTGGGCTGCGGCTTCGTCGCCCGCTCCTTCTCCGGCGACCCCAAGCAGCTCAACGCGATTCTCAAAGCCGCCATGGCCTACAAGGGCACGGCCTTCATTGATGTCATCAGCCCCTGCGTCACCTTCAACAACCACGACAGTTCCACCAAGTCCTACAAGAATGTGAAGGATCACGACATGCCGCTCCACGAACTGGGCTTCGTCCAGTTCAGCGAGCTGGAGCAGGTGGAGATCCCCGCGGGCGAAGCCAAGACTGTCACCTTCCCCGACGGGTCCAAGGTCGTCTTCCGCGCCATCAAGGAGGACTACGATCCCTCCGACCGTTTCCACGCCATCCGCGCCCTCCACGAAGGCCTGGAGAAGGGCGAGTTCGTGACCGGCCTTCTCTACCTGAACCCCGGCAAGCCCACCCTCCACGACCACGCGCACCTGTCCCAGACGCCCCTGGTGGAGATGGACGAGAAAGCCATCAAGCCCGGCAAGGCCGTGCTGGATAAGCTCATGGCCGAGCTGGCCTGAAGCTTCCGCGACTCCCGGAACCGCCGCTCGCAAGGGCGGCGGTTTTGCTTTAGACTGGAGGATCGAAGGGCCTGTAGCTCAGCTGGGAGAGCGCCTCGTTCGCAATGAGGAGGTCGTCAGTTCGATCCTGATCAGGTCCACCA
>JAFDVN010000050.1 GCA_018269025.1 Acidobacteriota bacterium
AGATAGAACATGGCCAAGTCCATCATCTACGCCGAAGAAGCCCGCCAGTCCATCCTGCGCGGCGTGAACAAGCTCGCCGACGCGGTGCAGGTCACCCTCGGCCCCAAGGGCCGCAATGTCCTCATTGACAAGAAGTTCGGCGCCCCGCTCATGACCAAGGACGGCGTCACCGTCGCCAAGGAAGTGGAGCTCAAGGACAAGCACGAGAACATGGGCGCCCAGCTCGTCCGCGAAGTCGCCTCCAAGACTTCCGATGTGGCCGGCGACGGCACCACCACCGCCACCGTGCTGGCCCGCGCCATCTACCGCGAGGGCATCAAGGCCGTCGTGAGCGGCGCCAACACCATGGAAATCAAGAAGGGCATTGATGTCGCCGTGGACGCGGTCGTCGCCTCCATTGACGAGCTGAAGAAGCCCGTCGAAGGCAATGCCATCGCCCAGGTCGGCACGATCTCCGCCAATGGCGACGAGGAAATCGGCAAGATCATCGCCGAGGCCATGGCCAAGGTCGGCAAGGATGGCGTCATCACCGTCGAGGAAGCCAAGGGCCGTGAGACCGAGCTCACCGTGGTCGAGGGCATGCAGTTCGACCGCGGCTACCTGAGCCCCTACTTCGCCACCAACCGCGAGCTCATGAAGGTCGAGTTCGAGAACGCCTTCATCCTCGCCTACGAGAAGAAGATTTCCAACATGCGCGACCTCCTGCCCCTCCTGGAGCAGACGGTCAACGCCCGCCGCCCCCTGGTCATCATCGCGGAGGATGTGGATGGTGAAGCGCTCGCCACGCTCGTGGTGAACAACATCCGCGCCACCATCCAGGTCGCCGCCGTGAAGGCCCCCGGCTTCGGCGATCGCCGCAAGGCCATGCTCGAGGACATCGCCATCCTGACCGGCGGCAAGGCCATCAGCGAGGATCTCGGCCTCAAGCTCGAGAACCTGACCCTCAGCGACCTCGGCACCGTGAAGAAGATCGTCATTGACAAGGAGAACACCACCCTCGTCGAAGGCGCTGGTTCCAAGGACGACATCCAGGGCCGCGTGAAGCAGATCCGCAGCCAGATCGAGCAGTCCACCTCCGATTACGACAAGGAGAAGCTGCAAGAGCGTCTCGCCAAGCTGGTCGGCGGCGTTGCCGTCATCAAGGTCGGCGCGGCTTCCGAGACCGAGCTGAAGGAAAAGAAGGCCCGGGTCGAGGACGCCATGCACGCGACCAAGGCCGCGGTCGAGGACGGCATCGTCCCCGGCGGTGGCGTGGCTCTGCTGCGCGCCGTGCCCAAGCTGGCCGCGCTGAAGGTGTCCGGCGACCAGGCCACCGGCGTCGAGATCGTCCGCAAGGCGATCGAGGAGCCCCTCCGCCAGATCGCGAACAACGCCGGCACCGAAGGTTCCGTCGTCGTGAACCGCGTCCGCGAGGAGAAGGGCAACACGGGCTTCAACGCCGCCACCGGCGAGTATCAGGACCTGGTCAAGGCCGGCGTCATTGATCCCGCCAAGGTGACCAAGTCCGCGCTCCGCAACGCCGCGAGCGTCGCCGCCATGATGCTCACCACCGAGGCGATCATCAGCGAGATCCCCGAGCCCAAGCCCGCCGCCCCTGCGGCCCCCGGCATGGGCATGGACGACATGTACTAAAGCCCAGGCTGGAGGCCGGAGACCGTCGGCCTCCAAATCAGAAAGGCCCCGCGCGAGCGGGGCCTTTTGCTTGTCGGGCGGGCTCTGAGCGGGTAGCTTCACCCCAACCCGATGATGAGCATCTCTCCGAAGCAGGCGCGCCTCCTCAGGCTCATCGGCCTGAACCTGGGCATCGCCGTGGCCTACATCGTCGGCAAGTCCATCGGAAAGGCGCCCATCGCGGGGGGATTCTCGCCCGTCTGGCCTCCCACCGGCATCGCGCTCTCCGCGCTGGTCCTCTTCGGGAAGGAGGCCCTTCCCGGCGTCCTGCTGGGATGCTTCAGCAGCCTGTGGACCTCGGGCTTGCCCTTCCTGCCCGCCTTTGGGATCAGCCTGGGGAACTTAGCGGAAGCCCTTCTGGGCGCAGGCATCCTCCGAAGCTATGGGTTCCGGCCGTCCCTCTCCCGAAGGCGGGATGTCCTGCTCCTGGCGATCCCGGCGGCGGTTCTAGGCGCGGGTGTCGGCGCGACCGTTGGCTCCATCTCCCTCGGATTCGCGCCGCCCCATGATTGGGGGAAAGCCTTCGACGGGTGGTGGACCTGGTGCATGGAGGACCTGCTCGGTGTGCTGGTGGTGGCCCCGCCCATCCTCACCTTGGCGACCCAGCGGAAGATCCGGAACCGGCATCCGATCCGGGCGCGGCTTGAGCTCGCGTCCCTGTTCGTGATGGCGGGTCTGCTCGGCTATTTCGTGTTCGGTGGGACGCTTGGGAATGCGGCGGTGCAGTTCAACCTCACCTACGCGCTCTTTCCCCTCGTGCTCGTCGCCGCGGATCGCCATGGGCCGCGGGGTGGGTCCTTGGCGACCTTCGCCACGGCCGTTTCCGCGCTACTCGCCCAGCACCTGGGAACCGCGCTTTCCGGGTCCGTCGCGGGGCGGGACTACCTCATCCTCCTCGCGGGATTCCTGGCCCTGCTGGCGCTGACCTCCCTGCTCCTCGCGGCGGGCGGGGAGGAGCGGCGGGCCCGGTCCCGGGAGCTTCGCGGGCAGGCGCGACTCATGGAACTGGCCACGGAAGCCATCGGCATGGCGAGTCCGGGAGGCCGCGTCCTTCGCCTCAACACCGCCGCGCGGGACCTCTTCGGGATCGAGCCCACCCGGCCGCTCCGGGAGCTTCGCGTCGTGGATGTGGTCGCACCCAAGGAGCGGCACCGCTTCATGAAGGAGATCCTGCCCCAGGTGATGAAGACCGGAAGCTGGTCCGGGGACATCGTCGTGCGGAATCTCCGGGATGGCACCCTCATCCCGACCCGGCACTTCCTTTTCCGCATGGATGATCCCTTGGATGGCCGGCCGGAAGCCTTCGGCTCCATCGGCCACGATCTGCGCGAGGCGCAGCGGGCCGAGGCCGCGCTACGCCAGACCCAGCGGCTGGAAAGCCTGGGTGTCCTGGCGGGAGGCATCGCCCACGACTACAACAACCTGCTCACCGCGGCCATGGGTCACCTGGATCTGGCGCGGGAGCTGGTGGACGCCGACCATCCCGCCACCCCCCATTTGGCGGCGGTGACGACCCTCTCCGAGCGCTCCGGCGCCCTCACCCGACAGTTGCTGGCCTACGCCGGGAAGGGCGGCGCGGAAAAGGCGCCCATTGACCTCCATCGGCTCGTCGGCGACATGGCGGAGCTGCTTCGCAGCACCCTCTCCCGCAAGGCCGAGATCACCCTCACCCTAGAGCCGGACTTGCCGATGATCTTCGGAGACCCGGTCCAGGTGGAGCAGGTGCTGATGAACCTCCTGATGAACGCTTCGGAAGCCCTGGAGGATCGGCCGGGCGGCATCCGCCTCGGCCTCCGCCAGGAGCGATTGGCGGCGGACGAGATCGCTCGCCGGTTCCCAGGCTTTGATCTCGCGCCGGGCACCTTCGTGGCCCTCACCGTCGCGGACACCGGGATCGGCATGTCCCAGGGGACGATGGATCGCATCTTCGACCCCTTCTTCACCACCAAGACCCTCGGGCGCGGCCTCGGACTCAGCGCCTTGCGCGGCATCCTCCAGGCCCACCAAGGCGGCGTCGAAGTCCACAGCGAACCCGGAAAGGGCACAAAATTCACCCTCGTCTTCCCGGCGATGGAAGGCTAAAGCGAACGCGCGATGCGCTCGATGGAGAGGGCGCGCTTGCCTTCGGTCGTGATGAGGACGGCGTGAAGCTGGAGATCGCCGCTGGCGACTTCGTATTTCGCGCGCAGGGGGCCGAGGAAGCGGCTGAGGCTCGCTTCCTTCTTCATGCCGATGACGCCGTCGTAGGGGCCCGTCATGCCTATGTCCGTCACATAGGCGGTGCCGCCGGGCAGGACCTTCGCATCCAGCGTTGGCACATGGGTGTGGCTTCCGACGACGGCGGCGGCGCGGCCATCCAGGTGCCAGCCCATGGCCTGTGCCTCACTGGTGGCTTCGGCGTGCATGTCCACGATCACGAGGTCCGCCCGCTCCTTCTGGAGGATGCCATCCACGCAGCGGAAGGGATCGTCGCAGGGCGGCATGTGGACTCGGCCCATGAGGTTGATGACGAGCACCTCGGCGCCTTCCTTCGTGTGGAGCTTCACGAAACCGCCACCGGGCGTCGTGGGCGGATGGTTCGCGGGCCGCAGGAGGCGCGGCTCCTGGCGGAAGTAGGATTCGATGCCCTTCACATCAAAGGCGTGGTTGCCCGTCGTGATGGCGTCCACGCCGAGCTCGCCGAACCACTGCCGCGCGATGGGCTCCGTGATGCCGTGGCCGTGGGCCGCGTTTTCGCCGTTCACCATGACGAAATCCACCCCGTGCTCTCGGCGAAGGGTAGGCAGGTGCGCCTCCAGGAGCCG
>JAFDVN010000051.1 GCA_018269025.1 Acidobacteriota bacterium
CCGACACTGAGCCCGCCCACGGCGATGCCCTGGAAGGGCGCCTTGGCGTCGAGATCCAGGATCTCCGCGAGGTGGCGGCGGCGCAGATCCAGGTGCGTGCCCCCTTGATTGATGGCGAAGAGGCCCTGGTGGTCCTTGAGGGGAGCCGTCCGGCACCGCGCCAGCCACCGCGTCGTTCGGGCCATGCTCAGCTCCAACTTGCCCCGTTCCAGGCGGCCGGGGGGGCATTCATCCAGGGCCATGACGATGTCCGAACCGAGGTTCGCCTGGATCTCCATGCTCCGCTCAGGGCTCAGGAAGTGGGTGGACCCGTCAATGTGGCTCTGGAACTTCACCCCTTCTTCCGTGATCTTCCGCATGCCGGAGAGGGAGAAGACCTGGAAGCCGCCCGAGTCCGTCAGGATGGGCCCGTCCCAGTCCATGAAGCGATGGAGCCCGCCCAGCTTGGCCACGAGGGCATCCCCGGGTCGCAGGCCCAGGTGGTAGGTGTTGCCGAGAACGACCTGCGGGCCGATCTCCTTGAGCTGTTCGGGCGTGATGCCCTTCACCGTGCCTTGGGTGCCCACGGGCATGAAGGCGGGGGTGAGCACCGTCCCGTGGGCGGTCTCGAATCGGCCTGCTCGTGCGGAGTCTTGCTGCGCTTCTGGGGTGAAGCGGAATAAAGGTGGGGTGAAGTCGTATGACAAACCGGTGACGCCCATGAAGGTCCGATGCGAAAAAGACGGGTGTTGCACGCGCAATCCAAGCCTTCGTGTCATGGACTCGGAACTTTATGCAAACCCAAGCTGGGAGCGGGGTTTCTGATGACAACGCGGCCTTGACGGCGCACCTGCCTCTTGTCATCTTAGCCGTTGGGCCAACCCCAGATCTTTATCTCTTCACCACCTTCGGAGCCATGCCGGCGGACTGCCGCGCGGGCTCCTTTTTTCTCTTTCGCATTACCAAGGGAGCCGCATGAGCACCGATCCCAGAAAGGCCCCTCCGGGCAAGGCGCCCGCCGGAAGAGCCCCGGCGAAGCCCGAGTCGCTGGAGGATTCGGTCTACAAGTCCTCGCTCACCGCCGGGAACAAGGCGGTGCAGGGCGCGAATCCGTGGGTCAGCATCCCCGTCACCCTCGCCATCTGGGTCGGCTTCGGCGCGGCTGGGTGGTACATCATGAAGCAGACGGGCGTTGGCAAGAAGCTCGTCAAGGCCGTGGGCGTGGTGCTCACCGAGGACGCGCCTCCGCCTCCCCCACCGCCCCCGCCCCCGCCTCCCCCACCTCCACCGCCGCCGAGCGCGAAGGCGCCGGATGTGAAGCCGGATGTGAAGGACATCGTTCCCGACACGCCCAAGGAACTGCCCAAGATTGACCTGAGCAAGGAGAAGCCCGCGGCTCCCGCTGGCGTCCCCGGTGGCCAGGAAGGCGGCGTCCCCGGCGGTGTCGTCGGCGGCACCGGCAAGGTGCTGAACTTCGATTTCAGCCAGGTGAAGATCAAGTACCAGCCCCCGCAGCCGCCCTATCCGCCCATGGCGAAGATGGCGCGCATCCAGGGCACGGTGGTCGTCGAAGTGAGCGTTGGTCCGGATGGCATTCCCACCCAGGCCCACGCCGTGGAAGGTCCGCCGCTCCTCCGCGAGTACGCCGAGAGGTGGGCCATGCGTTGGAAGTTCGATCCCCTCATGCAGAACGGCCAGCCCCAGTACGGCCGCTTCCGCATCAACATGAACTTCCGTCTGAATTAAAGGAGGGACCGCTATGAAGAACCGTTTCGCCCTCCTCTTCGCCGTCTTGGGTTTCGCGACCCTGATCGGGGCCCTGGTCTTCAGCCGGGACAACCACCTCGGCTACCAGAAGCACCAGCAGGCCCCAGCTTCTGCCGAAGTGAGCGCCATGCCCGCGAATGCGGCCAGTCTCTCGCCGACCATCGAGACGCTTTCCGAGGTCCCGGCCGCTCCAACGGCGGACGCGGCTCCTGCCGAGGCTGCGAAGCCTGAAGCTTCCGATGCCAAAGCGCCCCAAGTCCCCAAGGCCCCCAAGGCCAAAGCCTGAACCTGACCTGATTCCAACCCTCTTCCACCCTAAGGAACCCACCCCATGAACCTGCTGACCCTCCCCCTCGGCCTCCTCGATGACGCCGCCTTCAATGTCGCCAGCATCTGGAAGGAAGCCTCGCTCTTCAACAAGGGCATCATCACGATCCTGCTGATCCTCCTGGCCCTGCAGATCTACACGGCCATCGAGCGCTTCATCATGTACTCCCAGAGCAACTCGGCCTCCGAGAAGTTCCTCAAGCTGTTCATGGACACCCTGCGCCGCGGTGACTTCGAGGCCGCCAAGCGCGCCGCCACGACCCACAACAAGAGCCATGTCGCCCTCGTGCTCAAGCACGGCCTGGACATCTTCCAGTACGAGAAGCAGCTCAAGGCCATGAACCCCAACCACGATGTGATCCAGCCCGTGGAACGCGCCATTGAGCGTGGCACCGCCGAGGTGACTGAGCTCCTGAAGAAGGGCATGAGCATCCTCGCCTCCATCGGCGCCCTGGCCCCCTTCATCGGCCTGCTGGGCACCGTGGCCGGCATCATCAAGGTCTTCGCCGATCTGAAGGAAAAGGGCGCGGGCGACATCAACGCTCTGGCCGGCTCCATCGGTGAGGCCCTCGGCACCACCGCCCTCGGCCTCATCGTCGCCATCCCTGCCGTGGCCTTCTACAACATCCTGGTCAACAAGCAGGACATGGTCGTCACCAACATCAACAACGCCGCCTCCCAGATGATCGACGAGTTCATCCGCCGCGAGAGCCAGGCCTAAACCACAACTCCCCTGGAAGGGGCCACCGGCCCCTTCCAGGCTCCTTGAAGGAGAGCGCCTATGAGCTTTGATGTAGGCAGCAAAGGCGGGGTTAAGGCGGACATCAATGTGACGCCGCTCGTGGACATCGTGTTGGTGCTCCTGATCATCTTCATCGTGATCACGCCCGCGGTGAACAACAGCGTGAAGCTGCCGCTCGCCAAGCACACGCCCAAGGTCGAAAAGAACCCCGGCGACAAGTACATGACCATCATCTTCGCCGCCAAGCGCGACCCGTTCGGCGGCTATGTCGCCCCGGGTCTCATCAGCGTCACCGAGACCTCCGGCACTGGCAACGAAGAGAAGACCTTCGACCTGAGCATCCCGGCTTCGGCCCAGAAGCTCAGCGACACGATCAACGCCAATGTCTCGGCCCTCCAGGACAAGCGCGTGTTCGTGAAGGCGGACGCGGATCTGCCCTACAAGGTCGTGGACCAGCTTTTCCAGCTGGCCCGCGCCGCGGGTGCCCAGCAGGCCTCCATCGTCACGGGCGAGGACAAGAAGCCTGAGGGAGGTATGAACTGATGCGCAACCTCAAGCGGAAGTCCAAGATCGCCGAGAAGAAGTCCAAGTCCAATTCCGATATCAATGTGACCCCTCTCATTGACATCGTGCTGGTGCTGCTCATCGTCTTCATCGTGATGGTGCCGGGCCTCACCAAGGCGGACAATGTCATCCCGCCCGAGATCAAGGTGCAGCCCGCGGACCCCAACCCGCCCCCGGTGGTGGTGGTCACGGTGCAGAAGGACGGCACCTTCCTGCTCCAGCAGGACAAGGTGGATGCCAAGACCCTTCGGGATAAGCTCTACGACTCCATCAAGCTCATGCGCATTGACGACCGCAAGGTGGTCCTCAAGGTGAATGGCGAGGCGGCTTTCCAGGGCGCGGTCAACGCCCTGGACGCCATCCGCGGCGCGGCCACCAAGGTGCGCACGGAAGCGGGGGAGATCCAGAAGGACAAGAGCGATCCGAATCCCCAGTACGACATCAAGATTCCGATCACGCTGGAAAAGGCTCCCGGTACCGCTCCGGCAGCCTGATCTGAAACCCGACTCACCACGAAGAAGGGCGCCGCGAGGCGCCCTTCTTCGTGGTGGTAGGAATCCACATCAGGGGTTGTAGGCACCCTGGGGCAGGTTGAGGCCTTCGGTGTGGAAGACCTTCGCGAGATCTCGGCCCTGCATGGGTGGGAGGCGGTCCGCGGCTTCCAGGTGGTCCAGGAGCTGGGCGAGGTTGGCGCCGCTGGGCACGACAGGCACCTGAAGGTCGTCGCTCAGGCCCGTGAGGGTCATGTCGTCCAGGAAGGTGCCCTGGGCGCGGGCCACCTGGCCGTGGAGGGTGTACTGGTCCGTGGGGCCCGTGTGGGTGCGGAGCGAGGCGCTGGGTACGACGACGGCATCCACCCACTTCGCGTGTGACGCAGTGCGGTCCGCGTGGGCGGCGTACTGAAGGTCGCGGCCCGTGAGCAGGCCCGCAACCGTCACGCTCTCGCCGAAATCGTTGTTCTTCACCGCCACGGCGCGGAGGTGGGAGCCCACCTGCTTGTTCAGCGCCATGAGGGTCTGATTCAGGATGGGCGCGAAGCTGGAGCCCGTGAGCAACAGGGCGCGTCGCCCTCGGAAACCTTCGGCGCGTTTGGAGCCGAGGAAGCGCTTGGCGTGATCCTGGAACTTGCGGACCATGCCCACGCCGTTCTCGAGCTGCGCCCAAGTCTTCGAGTAGAAGGCGCGGGAGGGCACCTCCACCCGCGCCCGGGTGAACCATTCATCCGCCAGCAGCAGCCAGGGCTCGCCACCGTTATCCCGGGCGAGGTGACGCGCCTCCGGAGTCCAGCGTTCCACCCAGTCCTTCGCGTAGGCCGGGCCGATTTCCTGGACTTGGGTAAGACCTTCGCGGTGGGCGGTGAGGCCGAGGGGCACGCAGGATAGGCTCAGGACCCCGCCTTTTCCAGACCAGGGACCTGTTTCCTGAAAGGCTCGGCGCTCCCACAGTTCGGCCAGCGTCTTCTCCCAGATCGCGCCATCGTTGTAGCCCGGCGCGATGACGGCCTGGGTGTGGACATCAATGCCTCCCTCCAGCAGCCGGTCAATCTTGCGGAGGATGTGGCCTTCCTTCGGATTGCCTGTCGTGCGCACCCGGGCCTCCGGGTCCGTGGCATGGACGGAGACATGGATGGGCGAAAGCTTTTCCCGGATGATGCGGTCTAGCTCATGCTCATCACTGCTGCTGAGGGTGCTGAAGTGGCCGTAGAGGAAGCTGAGGCGGATGTCCTCGTCCTTCAAGTAGAGGCTCTTGCGGTAACCCTTGGGCATCTGATGGACGAAGCAGAAGACGCAATTCATCTTGCAGGTCTTCACCTCGTCCGCCGCCAGGTCCAGGCCCAGGCCGTCGCCGCCGTTTTCCACTTCGGCTTCGACAAGGTCGCCGTCCGCCTTGCGGTAGAGCACGACGGATTCGTCCTTCTGGGAGATGAGGAACTGGTAGTTGAGCTGGTCGAGAACCTTCTCGCCGTTGATCTCCAGGATCGTGTCGCCGGGCTCCAGGCCGATGGCCGCGGCGAGCCCATCCGGCTCGGTCGCGATCACCTGCACGCCCTTCTGCGCCACGGGGACTCCTTGGGCCTGAATGGCCCGACCCTATAGTTTCGACCCAACGAGGTTGGGCGGCAAGGCTTGAATGGGCGTCGGGCGTCGGGCGTCAGGCCCTCATGCCTGCCGTCGCTGGGCGTGTGTCCAGGCCTGCATAGCGGCCCGACGCCCGACGCCTGACGCCAATCATTGTCCATTCGCCTCCGTTAACCTGGAGGCCTCCATGCTCGAACTCGTCTTCTCCAACCGCGCCGAGGCTCTCATCGAGGCCTTGGCGGAACGCGTGGCCGCGCGGCAGGTCGGGGATGGCTTTTGGAAGCCCATTCCGATCCTCGTACCCAACCCGCTCGTGAAGCGCTTTGTGCGGGAAGGGCTCGCCGCCCGGAACGGCGCGGTGGCGAACCTGGATTTCGCCTTCCTGGAGTCCCGCCTGGAGCGCGCGCTCCCGGATGGGAAGAAGCTCTGGACGCCCGAGACGCTGATGGGTCGGCTTCTGCTTCACTTTGAGGGTCGTGATTTGGAACCGGAGCTCGCCGCCTACCTGGCGGGAACGGACCGACCCCGGAAGGCACTCCAGTTGGCCCAGCGTCTGGGCGCACGCTTCCACGACTACGCGCTTCACCGTCCCGACTGGGTGCGGGCGTGGCGCAAGGGGCAGGAGGCCGGCAAGGCGGGATGGCAGGGACAGCTCTTCCGGGTCGTGGACGCCGAGCTATCGAAGGCCGGGTTCCTGTGTCCGGCGGATCTCGCCGACGAAGCGCCACGCCTCGCTTGGCCTGAGGGCGCGGCGCTGGTGAGCCTCAACACCCTCGCGCCGTCCTATCTGGAAGCGATGCGTTGCCTCGGTGAGCGAATGGACCTCGCCTTCTTCGTGCTCAACCCCTGCGAGGAGTTCTGGGCCGACCATCCCACGCGCAAAGCCTTCCTGGAAGGCGGCGAAGCGCCGGAGGGACACCCCGCCCTTGGCCTGTGGGGTCGCCCTGGCCGGGACTTCGTCGCGCGACTCTACGACGCGGCGGAAGGGCAGGACGAACCCCGCTTCGAGTCGCCGGGACGAGCCACGCTGCTTCGCGCCTTGCAGGACGACATCCGCGCCCTGCGCCCGCCCGAGCCCTTCACGGGAAGCGATGCCTCCATCCGCATCCTTGCCGCGCCCGGCCCACGCCGGGAGGCGGAGGTGGTGGCCTCGGAGATCTGGACTCTCCTCGAATCGGAGGGCTGGACCTTCCAGGACTTCGCGGTCGTGATCCCCGCGGGAAGTGCGGAGGCCTACCTCGAACACCTGCGCGCGGCCTTCGAGGCCACTGGGAAGTTGCCCCTGGCCTTCGAGGCCGCGACCGCCGGGCCTGCGGCGCTGCTCGCGGAGGCCTGCGCTCTCCTGCTCGACCTACTGGATTCGGACATGAGCCGGGCCCGAGTGTTGCGCTTCTTCGCCCATCCCGCCTGCGCGGTGCGCTATCCGGATCTCGACCCGGAAGCCCTGCTCGGGTTCTGTGAACGGAGCGGCATTCTGCGCGGTCTCGATGATGCGGCCTTCAAAGGCACCTACTTGAGCGGCCTGGACCGACTCTCATGGGAACAAGGCCTCACCCGCGCGGCTCTCGGCGCCTTCCTGCCCGAAGGCGCGTGTCCTCCGGGGCGAGACCTTCCCGCTCTCGCCGAATCGGACCGCGAAGCGCCCCTCGCCCTCGCCCGGCTCGTGGCCGATCTCCGCGCTTGGCGCGACCGCATTCCTGCTCCGCCGAAGGTTTGGAGCGACGCCTTCCTCGACCTCGTGGAATCCCACCTGGGCGATGCCAGCGAAGCGTGGGTCCGCGCGCGCCAACTCGCCCGGGAGAAGGTGAGCGAGCTGTCCCGGCTCGCGCCTGAGGGATTGCCCACCCCCACGCTCGCCTTTGCGGAAATTCGGTCCTTGATGCACGAGAAGCTCGCGCGGCTGGATGAGCGTCCCGAAGGCGGCGCGGGCATCCGCGTCAGCACGGGCCTGCCTATGCGGGCCGTGCCCTTCCGCGCCGTCTTCGTCATGGGCCTGGGTGAAGGTCTCTTCCCTGCGCCAGATCGGGTTGATCCCCTCGATCTCCGCCAAGGGGCCGGCGCCTATCGTGGCAGCGACCTCAGCCGCGCCGAACAGGACCGCTACCTTTTCCTCGAATTGATCCTCAGCGCCCGGGACGCGCTGCGGCTCTCCTACCCATCCGCCGATCCCGTCTCCGGCGAGGACCTGCCCTGTTCCTCCGTGCTGGAAGAACTGAAGGAGATTCTCGAAGCCATGACCGGCGATGCGAACACCCTCGTGGAGTCGCATCCGCTCCGCCGTTTCGATTCCACCTACTTCCGAGGAGGTGCATTGCGGAGTCTCGCCCCCGAGGCCGCGCGGGAGGCGGAGGCGCTGGCGGGATCAGGGGTGGTGGCGGCTCTCCATCTGCCGACGCCTTCGCCGAAGGAGACGATCCGGGTGAATCTCACCCACCTTCGCGCGTGGCTGGAGGAGCCCGTGGAAGGCAGCGCCCAGGTGTTGCTTGGACTCCGATCCGAGGAGGAGGATGGCGGCGCGGAAGACTGCGAAGCCCTGGACCTCGATCGCTACGATGCGACCGTGATCGAGCAGGAGGCGCTCGAGCGCATTTTCAAGGGCGAGGCCAGGGGCGAAGCCCTCGCCAGGATCTGGCGCGAGGCTGAATTGGAAGGCCGCGCGCCACTTGGCCCGCCCGGGGCCTTCGCGCGACGGAGCGTGGAGACGCGCCTCGCGGCCTGGGTTCCCTTGCTGGGCGAAGCGGGCCCTTTCGTCGTCCATCACTTCGGCCGCACGAGGCCCGCGTTGGAATTCGATGTTCCGGTTCATGAGCGGATCGTCCGCATCTCCCTTGAAGGACGGACCGAAGCCGCCTCCGCGTCCTGCCTCGCGCGGTTGGAGAAGAGCAAGATCGAGAAGGTCCAACTCCTCCGGGCTCGGCTTCGCCTGCGCCTCAGCCAGGTCGTGCTCGCCGCCGCCGGGGATGCGGCCCCGGCTACCCTCGTGGTCCTGGATGAGAAGGGCGAGGCCCCGCGGCTCCCCCTCGCGGCACCGCCTCAGGATGAGGCCCAGGCGCTGTTGAAAGGTTGGCTCGGTGCCCTCGTCTCCGAACTCCCGGTGGAACGCCTACCGATCGCCTTCGCCGTGGAGAAGGACCGCTCCGATCCTCAAGGTTGGATCGCGGCACGAGATCGGAAGACCTTCCGCGCTTCCTGGAGCCGTCTGCCTGCTGCGCTGCGGCGGAGCCTGCCCGCGCCCGACGCGGAGACGGCCGAAGCCGCGCTGCGCTTCCGTCTCGGCCCCCTCTATCCCGAAGGCGAAGCGCCATGAGTCATCCGCTTCTTACCCAGCTGGGGCGCGGCCACGCCGCCATCACCGCCAGCGCGGGCACGGGGAAGACCCACTTCCTCGAACAGCTCGTGCTGGACGAAGTGGCCCGGGGTCAGGCGCTGGACCGCATTCTCATTGTCACCTACACGAAGAAGGGCGCGATGGAATTGAAGGAGCGCCTCCGCGCCGCCCTACAGAAGGGCGAAGGCGCCAACCGCATGCGCGCGCGCCGGGAGTTGGAACGGGCCACCCTCGCGACGATCCACAGTTTCTGCCAGCAGGCGCTCCAGGAAGAAGCCTTTCACGCGGGCCGCGCCTTCCAGTCTGAGCTCGCGCCGGCTGGGGCGCTTCGGGCGAGAGCCGTACGGGAGGCGATGCGGAAGGGCCTCGTGGGCCCGGATGTGGAGGCCTGGATCCAGGCGATGGAAAAGAAGGGGCCCGGGGAATTGGAGGAGACCCTGGCGGATCTGATTCCCGCTCTCGCGATCTTGGAACCCACCGAGCAGGAGCTCGAAGCCGTGATCGCGCCGTTCCGGGATCCGGATCTCTATGCGGCGTTGGGCGCGGCCAGAGAAGGGCTCAAGAAAGCCTCCTCCAAGCGCTCCTTGGCCGAGTTCGTGGATCAGGTCGTCGCCTCGCGAGCGCAGGTGGGGGACGCGCGTTCCTTCCACCTTTCCTCCAAGGGTTGGAAGAAGCTCGAAAATGCCTGGTCTGACGCGGTTCCTCCCGCGATCCGGGAAGCCGCCACGCGGCTTCAAAAATTCAACATAGAGGCGCTCCACCTCCGTCCCTTGGCGGAAGCCGCCGCGCGGGAATTGGCCGCGATCAAAGCCTCCGAAGGACTCGTGGATTTCGACGACCTCATCCATCAGCTCCGGGCAACCCTGGAAGGCCCTGGCGGCGATCAGCTCGCGGAACGACTCTCCAGCCGCTTCGACCTCTGCTTGCTGGACGAGGCCCAGGACACGAGCGAAGCCCAGTGGGCGATCCTCTGGCGGCTCTTCAAGGACAAGCGCCTCGTGCTGGTGGGAGACGCGAAGCAGGCCATCTTCAGCTACCAAGGGGGTGACCTGCCCGCCTTCCTCGCCGCACGAAAGACGCTCCTCGACGCGGGCGGCGCGGAAGGGAGTCTCACGGAGAATTGGCGTTCCACGGCGGAGATGGTGGAGGCGTGCAACGCCCTGCTCGGTCTGGGGACGGAGGCTCCCATGCTCATCGAGCCCGCAGACCCGGTGCAGGCCTTCACCGCCGCCGATCTCGCTCCGGCTATGCCCTGTCCCGCGCCCGCGGAGTGGGCGGACCCCATGCCCGCCGTGGTGGCGCTGCCCGTGCCCTTTTATCGGACGAAGGAGGAGGCCGCGCCCGCCTCGGCGAAGGTGCTGGCGGAGGCGTTGAAAGCTCTGGTCCAATCGGGCCCGCGCTTTCGCCCCCGGAAGGAGATCCTGGCGCGACCCCTTGCCTATGCGGACATCTTCGTGCTGGTGCGGGACAAGGACGGGGCGGAGATGATGGCGGACGCGCTGCGGGAAGCGAGCGTTCCTTTCGTCCAGCACAAGGCTCGGGGGCTTTTCGAGGGTGAGGTGGCGGCCGATCTCCACGCGCTCTTCCGCGCCCTGGAGGATCCACGCGACGCCTCGGCGCGCATGCGCGCCTACCTCACACCCTTCTTCGGCGTGCCCCTCGCGGAGGCTCAAGGCGCGGCGGACCTGGACGAAGGACATCCGCTTCCGCGCCAGCTCTCCGAATGGGAGGCTCTGGCGCGGGAAGGGCGCACCGCCGCGCTCTTCGATCGTGTGCTCGGGGGCGGCATCGTGACGCGCCTGCTCTCGGAGCCCGGGGGCCAACGAAGGGTCGCGGACCTGCTCCACCTGGTGGAGCTGCTTCAGGAGGCGGCGGGCCCCTGTGACAACGCCCGCGATCACGCGCGGCGGCTCGCGCGATGGAGAGAGGGCGAAGACCGCCCCAAGGAAGAAGAGGAATCCGTGCGCCGCGTGGAGCAGGAAGGCGACGCGGTGAGCATCCTCACCTTCCACGCCGCGAAGGGGCTCCAGGCCCCGGTGGTGGCGCTGTTCGAAATGGGAGAACGGAGTGGGAAGGGCCTACAGCCCTACCACCGCCCCTCGGATCATGGATGGGAGCGGCGTGTGTGGGCGGGCGATCCGGCGGCCGCGCCGGAGGGCGCCTCTCCCCAGGCCGAGTCCCGTGCGGAAGAGCGGCGCCTGCTCTATGTGGGTCTCACCCGCGCGGAGGGTCTGCTGCTTCTGCCGGTGCATGACCTTCCTGGGCCGGATGAAAAGCCTCCCGCCTGGAACAGCTCCTTCGAAAAAGATTGGATCCCCAAGGGCGCCTACGGCCACCTGCAACGCGCCGTGCTCGCTTGGAAGGACCGCGCGCCTTGGCTCCACTGGGGCCTGCCTCCGCTTCCAGCTACCTCGCCCGCGCCTTCGAGCGCGCCGCTGATCCTGCCTCCCCCCTTTCCCTTTGACGCCGTGAAGGCGAAGGCATGGCCGCCCCGGGTGGAGTCCTTCACGAGCCTCCATCGCCGGGTGGAGGCGGAGGCTGGCGCGAAGGATCCCGAGCCGGACCGGCTGCCTCGCTCGGAAGGTCTCCCCGGAGGCACCGCCACGGGCATCGCGCTGCATCGCATGTTGGAAACGGCGGACCCCGCGACCTTCGATTTGAGTTTTTCGAAGTGGTGGACGGAGGCTCGCCGCGCCTGGGCGGAACGGGCCTGCGAGGTCGCGGGGCTCGACCCGCGCTGGGCCGAAGCCGCGGCGAAGCTCGCCCATGCAGGACTTGGAACGCCGCTGCGCCTATCCCAGGCTTCGCCCATCCCCTTCGCGAAGCTCGACCTTTCCCGCATCGCGCGGGAACTGGATTTCCTCGCCGCCATGCCGGGTGGCCGTCTCACCGGCGCCCTGGACGCGCTCTTCGAGCACGGGGGCCGCGTTCATCTCCTGGATTGGAAGAGCAACCTGCTGCCGGATTACGGGGAAGCTTCCGTCGCCGCTTGCGTGGAGGAGGACTATCGCCTGCAGGTGAAGGTCTACACCCTCGCCGCCCTTCGCTTCCTCCACATCGAGGACGAAGCCGCCTACGAAGCTCGCTTCGGCGGCGTCGTCTATGTGTTCCTCCGGGGCCTGCCCGAAGGCGGCCAATGGGCTCAGCGACCGAGCTGGCGCGAGACTCGCGCCTGGGCGGCGGAGTTGGAGCGGATGTTGGAGCCGGTCCATGCGTGAACCCATCGCGCTTTCCCCCGCCTGGGCCGCGGCTCTGAAGGCCCAGGGCCAGGACGCTGACCTGACCTGGGAACCTTCGGTGTTGGCAGGCCTCGTGAAGGAACCGGAGGCCGCCAAGCGCCTCTTCTCCGCCGCGCTTCAGGTGCGCCTCGCGGAGGCCCAGGGCCACACGCGATTGAGGCTGGGTGGCGAGGGACCTTCCTGGCTCGGGGCCTTTGGGCCCGTGCCGGATGCGGAAGCGTTGGCATCCGACCCGGCGCTCAAGGGCTTCATCGCAGCGGAGGGAGCCGTCGCGCCCCTCGTCGCGGGAGCGGGGTGGCTTGCCACCGGGCGGTCCCTTCATCACGAATCGCAGCTGGCCTTGCGTCTCTCGGCGCGCCTCGCGCCCGCGCCTGAACTGGTGATTCCACCTGCGGCGCTCAATCAGCCCCTCGCCTTGAACGAGGAGCAGCGGGCGGCGCTCCGACTCGCGGCATCGTCCCGTCTCGCGGTAATCACAGGCGGGCCCGGGACGGGCAAATCCTCTATCGTCGCCGCGCTGCTCCAGGGCGCGGGCGAGCTGCGCGTGGAGGTGGCCGCCCCCACGGGCAAGGCCGTGCAGCGCCTCGGGGCGTCCATGGGCACCCTGGTCACGCCCCGCACGCTCCACCGCTTGCTGGGCTGGAGCCCGCGCGGGTGGAAGCATGGCCTGGAGCGGCCCCTCGACGCGGGTCTCGTCGTTGTGGACGAGGCCAGCATGTTGGATCAGACTCTCCTGCTCCGGCTGCTGGATTCATTAAGGCCCGAGGCCCGTCTTATCCTTCTGGGCGACGCGGACCAGCTCCCGAGCGTGGGGCAGGGCGCCGTGTTGCGGGATCTCGTCGCGGCCTGTCCCGAGGTGGTGGCGCGTCTGACGCGCAGCTACCGCATGGACCCTTCGAACCCATCCGGCAGCGCCATCCTTTCCTACGCCGGGCGGGTGCGGGAGGGCACGGCGGAAGCCCAGGACGCTCCGCTTCGCGCGGCGGTCGGTGACCTGACGGGGCAGGGGGTCGAGATGGTGGAGTCTGGAGCGCTACAAGAACTCATAGCGGCTTGGAGGCAACGCATCGTGGCCTTGGACGGCTATGAAGGTCACATCCACGCCGAATATGCCACTGAAGACCAAGGCTTCGTCCAAGAAGCGGATCTCACGATCCGAAAGCTGATGACCCACCACGACCGCTTTCGCATCCTGACCCTGCTTCAGGAAGGGCCCAGGGGCGCGGAGGGGGTGAACGCCGCCCTCCACGCCGCGGCCTGGACCCTCAACGGCCGTGGCCTTCAGCGGGAGCTGCCCTTCTATCTGGGTGAGCCGGTAATGATGACGCGGAACGATTACGGGCGCGGCCTCTTCAATGGCGATCAGGGGATCGTCCTGAAGGTGCGGCGCAAGGGCGAGGTGCATCGGGAAGCCGTCTTCCTGAAGGAAGAGGGCCTGCGCGCCTATCCCCTCGGTGCGATCGCGGCGGACCTTGTGTTGGCCTACGCGTTCACGGTTCACAAGGCCCAAGGGTCCGAATTCGACGCGGTGGCCGTGATCCTTCCGGAAGGCGATCATCCGCTGCTCACCCGCCAGAACCTCTACACCGCGCTCACCCGCGCTCGCGCCCATGCACTGCTCGTGGGCGACCCCGCCCTGCCACCCCTCGCCTCGCGGAAAGAAGAACGCCGCGCCACGGGTCTCGCAGAGCGACTCATTTCAAGGGAACGCGCCGCCCATCCATGAGGCCGCGATAGGCCCACCCGCCTTCCCAGATCCAGAGCTGGCCTTTGCCCTTCTTGAGACCGGCATCAATGGCGAAGACCTTCCCGCCATGGAGGGATTCCACTTCCGATTCCGTCGTGTGGCCGACCACGAGGGCCTTCACGCGGTAACGGGCGAGGATCGCGTTCACCTCCGCATCCGTCGCTTCGTTCTTCTCATCGGGGAGGAGACCGCGGTACCAGAGCGGCCCTTCAAGCCCGAGCAGGAAGGCGGCCGCTCCACTGGCCTCCCGGGGGCGATCGGCGAGGTGCGAGCGTAGGACCTGGTTGGTGGCGGAGATGGAAGCGCCCCGGGCCGCGAGGGCTGGGGAGATGCCGCCATGGCAGAAGAGGAAGGGGCCGAGCTTCAGGATCGCGGGCTTGGAGCGGAGCCACCTTCCAAATTCCGAATCCATCCCGAAGCGCTCCGCGAGGCTCGGCATCCTTTGGGGTGGGGCCGTGTAGAGCGCTTGCGTGTAGCGCCAATCGCCGGAGAGGAGCATCTGCTCGTGGTTGCCGATGAGCAAGTGGACGCGACCTCCGTGACGCCGGGCCTCGCCTTCCAGAGCGTGGATGAACCAAAGCGCCTCCGTCACCTGGAGGCCGCGATCCACCACATCCCCCGCGATGACGAGGTGACCCTTGCCATAGATCCAATGGAGCTTCTCATCCACCACGCCGTGAGCCTTGAGCAGCGTCAGCAGCCCGTTGAAGTTGCCATGGATGTCGCTCACCGCCGTGATCTTCGGCGGAGCCGGGAAGGTGTCGCCATCGGGTGGGTAGGGCTTGCCCGTGAGGCGCAGCGGTTCCGCGCTCAGGCCTGGCAAGGCGAGCAGGAAGGGCGCCTTCCGATCCCGTTCCGTGACGGTCGTGCCATCGGTGGTAAAGACGCGCGCGCGGCCGGGACGGGCCGCGTCCCACTGCACATAAGGGCCGTCCTGGGCGGCCAGCCCAAGGCAGGCCAGCAGCACGAGGGCGGCACGAAGGATCACGGCAGGTCCAGATAGCGCACTGGCCCCGGCTCGGCTCCGCCCGGAGGAATCCACGCGCAGGCATCGGCCCTCGCCAGGGTGACGAGGTCACCGCTGCCGCGATTGGGCAGCGGGACGAGGTGGGCCTCTTCCCTTCGGCAAGGCTGAAGCAGCGGCCGCGGCCCCTTGTTCGGCACGGTTTCCACAAGCGATCCCCGCCGCCACAGCTCCGGCAATTCCGTGCCGGTCAACCGGGCGAGCACGATCGGCAGGAAGATCCGCGCGTTGAGGTACGCGCCTTGGGGGTTGCCGGGGAGGCCCAGCACGACGGTCTTGCCGAGCATCGCGGCGAGCATCGGCTTGCCGGGTTTGAGATCGAGCTTATGGAAGAGAATCTCCGCTCCGAGGGCCCGCAACGCGCCAGGGAGCAGATCCTTCTCGCCCATGGACACGCCGCCCGAAGTGATGAGCACGGAAAGCCCCGTGAGGTCCGAAAGCCGCTCTTCCAGCGCGCCCTTCACATCCGGCAGCGGCGGCAGGCGCAGCGCCCAGGCCCCGAGGTTGTGGGCCAGCGCCGCGAGCATGGGGCCGTTGGAATCCCGGATCTGCCACGGCGCCGGATCGCCGCTCAACTCATCCCCGGTGCTGGCGATGCCCACCCGCACCCGTTTGGGCGGAGGCACCGGCAGGCCCGTCCAGGCCCGCAGGCCCACCCGGGCGGCGTTGAGGGGCGTGCCTTCAGGAAGCAGCGCGTCGCCTGTGTGCGCGTGGCACCCTCGGTGGCGAATGTGGTCGCCCACTTTGGGCGCTTCAGAAGGTGTGATGCCGTTCACGACCTCCCGCAACTGTTCGACGGGTACGACGCAGTCCGCGCCTCCCGGTAGGGCCGCGCCGGTCATGATGCGCACCGCCTCGCCGGGTCCAACCTGGAAGCGGGAGGGATCGTCCCCCGCATAGAGCGCGCCCATCACCGTCCGCAGCGAAGCCCCATCCGCGCTCCGCATAGCCGCGCCATCCATGGCCGAAAGATCCAGAGCCGGGTCATCTCGATCCGCCTTCAGCGCCTCCCAGGACGGCGAAGGGATGACCCGCGCCAACCGGGCCATGGCCTCGTCGAGACCCAGCAGTCCATGCTCGTCGCAGGCAGCCATGCACTAGCCTTGCATGATTTCGGGCATCCGGGGATGGATGTCCATGAAGTCCGGCGGGGAGGGGATGGTCACGACATAGATGGGCGTGCCCGGGGCCTTGAGCAGCCGCACTCCGCGGATCGCGCCATCGAGGTCGAACCAATGGCTTTTTCGGCTGGGGTCCTTCTCCATCCAACGCTCGGGGCGGAGCAGGATTTCCTCGGGCTCCCAGCGGGTCCAGTAGGTCTTGGCGAGGCTTTCGGCCCGCGCCCAGCCGCCCTCGGGCCAGTCGCCGGGCTGTTCCGATCGCCTTCCCCAGGGCAGCCATGCGCTCCCGGCTTCATCCATCGGGATCGCGGCCTTGGGGTTGGGAAAGAGGACGCGGACGACCTCGTCCTCGGCCTCCAGCAGTCCCAGCCCGCCCACCTGAGGGCGGCGGAGCTTGAATTGCATCCCGCCGCACATCGCCTTAGTGGACGCCGCCCATGAGTTTCTTGATGGAGGGCGTGAGGGCGATGAGGACGAGAGTGGCGACGGTCATGATGACGAAGATGAGCTCGAATACATGGGTGAGCGACATGCCGAGGAAGAGGCTCGCCGCGAGTCCCGCCAGCAGGTTCCCCAGGGCCATGGACCAGAACCAGAGGCCCATGACCATGCCGGCGATCTTCTGGGGCGCGAGCTTGGAGGTGAGGGACAGGCCCACGGGGCTCAGGCACAATTCGCCGACGGTGTGGAGGAAGTAGACCCCCAGTAGCCAGTAGGGACCGGCCTGGGCACCGTGGGCGTCAATGAGCTTGGAGATGGGGATGAGCACCGCCATGCCCGCGCCCACGAGGAAGACGCCCACCGCGAATTTCGCCGGGCTGCTGGGTTCCTTCTTCGCGGCGCTGAGCTTCACCCAGAGCCAGGCGAAGACCGGGGCCAGCAGGAAAATGTAGAAGCTGTTGACGCTCTGGTACCAGGTGGAGGGGAAGGCGTAGCCGAAGAGCTTCGTGTCCACATGCTTGTCGGCGAAGAGGTTCAAGGTGGAACCCGCCTGCTCGTACACGGCCCAGAACAAGGTCGAGAACACGAAAAGGATCATCACGACGGCGAGGCGCTTCCATTCCTCTGGGGTGAGAGGCGTCTTGTCCGAATGGCGTTCTTCGGATTCCTCCTGGGCACCGGTCTTGAGTCCCGCCGTCCCCAGCTTGTCCTGCTGGAGCGCGTACTGGATCAGGCCCGCGATCATCGCGACGCCGCCGGTGGCGAAGCCCCAATGCCAGCCGGAATTCGTCGCGAGGTGCATCTTGGAGAGGATGGCCATGAAGGCCGGGTCCTGGGCCAACCAGCCGCAGATGAGCGGCGCGAGGAAGGCGCCCAGGTTGATGCCCACATAGTAGATGGAGAAGCCGCCATCCCGCCGAGCGTCGTCTTTGCCGTAGAGCTGACCCACGAGGGTCGTGCTGTTGGTCTTGAGCAGGCCCGTGCCGATGATGATGAGCGAGAGCCCCGTGAAGAACATGGGTACGGCGGAGAAAGCCAGGGCAAATTGGCCGAGCGCGATGAAGAGCCCGCCGATGAAGACCGCCTTGCGGTAGCCGATGAAGCGGTCCGCGATCCAGCCGCCGGGCAGTCCGAAGGCATAGACGCTCATGGTGTAGGTGCCGTAGATCACCGCCGCCTTGGCCAGCGGCCAGCCCAGGCCGCCATGGGCCACGTCCGCCGTCATGTAGAGCAGCAGCAGCGCCCGCATGCCGTAGTAGCTGAAGCGTTCCCACATCTCCACGAAGAAGAGCACCCGCAGGCCCACCGGGTGGTGCTTCTTCATCTCGATGAAGGTAGGCGCGAGCACCGCGGCCATCACCACGATGAAGATGAGGACCGGCACCACCCAGCCGAAGCTGGAGCCGGTGGGCGCTTGAAGCAGGGCGAAGCTCATGGGAATCCTGGGGTAATCCGGTCAGTATGCCTTCCCGGCCGCGTCCTGCCTACAGATTGGATTTGAGGAAGTCCCAGCGGGCGCGGTAGATGGAAAAACGCTGCATGGGCTTGCCGAAGGCGCTGCCGTGGTCGGAGCCGGGGAAGAGTTGCAGCTCGTAGTCCTTGCCGGCGTTCTGGAGGGCCTGGATGAGCTGGATCGTGTTCGCCGGGTGGACATTGTCGTCGCTGGTGCCGTGCATGATCAGCATCTTGCCGTGCAGGTCCTTGGCCGCGAGATCCACGGAGCTCGTCTTGTAGCCTTCGGGGTTGGCCTGGGGCGTGTCCATGTAGCGCTCGGTGTAGATGCTGTCGTAGAGGTGCCAGTCCGTCACCGGCGCGCCGACGATGCCGAGCTTGTAGGCCTTGGAGTGGGTGAGGGCGTAGGCGCTCATGAAGCCGCCGTAGCTCCAGCCCTCGATGCAGACCCGCGAGAGGTCCGCGAAGCCCTGGTCCCCGAGCCATTTGAGGCCGTCGAGATGATCCTGCAATTCCTGGGCGCCGAAGTTCTTGTAGATGCCATAGGCTGACGCGATGCCCTTGGCGGAGGCGCTGCGGTTATCGCAGACCCACACCACATAGCCCTGCTGGGCGAGGAATTGGAACCAGGGCATCTCGCGGTTCCAGGCGTTGGACACCTGGGGCGCGGCGGGGCCGCCGTAGAGGTGTTCGTAGACCGGATACTTCTTCGCCGGGTCGAAGCCCACGGGCTTGATGAGCATGGTCTCCATGGGGAATCCGTCCCGGGTCTTCACGGTCTGGAAGGTGACCTCGCCGAGCTTCTGCGCCTTCCACGCGGCCGTGGGCGGGTTGTCGTCAATGAGGCGCATCGTCTTGCCGCTGGCATCCAACAGGCTCATCTGGGGCGGCGTGTGAATGTCGCTCCAGGTGTCCAGGAAGTAACGGAACTTGGGATCGAAGCTGACGCGGTGCGAACCAACGCGGCCCGTGAGCAGGGTCATCTTTTCGTTCGCCGTCTTGCCCAGATCCGCGCGGTAGGCGTCCACGGCGATGGGGCTGCGCGCGTCCGCCGCGAAGTAGACATGCTTGCCCTTTTCATCCACGCCGAAGAG
>JAFDVN010000052.1 GCA_018269025.1 Acidobacteriota bacterium
AGATCCTGGCCCGGCTCAGGCTTCTTTTTGTCCAGATCTGGATCTGGCTTCAGACTCTACTGGCGCCCTCAAATCCCAGACTGGAGGCCGCATGAACGCGGTGGAGGCTTTCTCAGGGCCGACTAGCGTAGGACCCGTTGTTAGAGGCATCCGGACACACACGGTTCCACCCTTCGTGACACTTCGCGGGGTCACTAGCCTGGGCTCATGGACCTCTGTACGCCCATGCTGCTGCCCCGGACGCCGCGATGACGGTGAAGCGCACGCCTGGCATTCCAAAGGAGCCCTGCAAGCCCGCCGCGCCGGGTGAGGCGTCCACGGGAGCACGGCTGGAGGCGTTGCAGAACATCTTCCTGTCGCCGCCGAAGTTCGTGGTGGGGACGACGGCGTCGGAGGCTGCCTACAGGGTGATGGTAGGGACCAAGGGCGGGCTGAGCGCCTTCTGGGCTGACGCCATCGCGGGCTTCGATCAGGATCTGGAAGCTCTGGTAGGAGGCAAGTGCCATCACCCGCGAGGGCAAGTCTTCGTCTTCAGGATCACAGGACCCTTGGGCGGCGTCCTCCGCACAGGTTTCTTCCGGCAACAGGATGCCGCCATTCATGTGCCTGAGGGTCAGCTCCCAGGCTCGGGTGGGTTTAGTGACCACCCGCCCAGTAACCGGGTCGATGGGTCTGCCATCCTGCATCGGACCCAATAGGCAGGGGCGTCCAGATCGGAGCCGGGGTGCCTTCATGACCTTCCCGAACTCGTCCCGCAGGAACTTCACCTTCGTGGACCGGGTCTACCGTGTCCGGGGCTGACCCATCACGGGCTGCGGTTCAGTCAGGTCTGGCTCACCGCCATGCTCGGCGCCTATGTGAAGAAGGCAGGTATCGAGAAGCGGGGGAGCTGCCACATGTTCCGGCACACGGCAGCCACGCTGATGCTCGAAGGCGGCGCGGACATCCGCTTCGTGCAGGAGCAGCTTGGGCATTCGAGCCTGGAGAGCACCCAGCTCTACACGCGCGTCAGCATCCAGAAGCTCAAGGAGGTCCACACCGCGAGCCATCCGGGGAAGCTCGCGGAGGCGGGGCGGCAGCCGATCAAGAAGGGCGATGATGTCCTGGCTGACTGATTCGGGTATTTGGCGCGTCCACTATGAGGATCATCAAGGGCAGCGAGCAAATATGGACGCCCCCATTGACTTGGTCCCAATTTGGGACTAATGTTCTGTATGAGGCTGATCGCCCTATCCACCTTGAAAACCTTCTGGGCTCACCACCCAGACGCCAAGCAGCCCCTTCTCGCGTGGCATGAGCACGTTAAACACGCGGACTGGCGATCCCCATCCGAGGTGAAAGCCGACTTCGGCAACGCCAGCATCCTCCAGGACGGGCGCGTGGTCTTCAACATCGCAGGCAACAAATACAGGCTCGTCGCCTGGATCAACTACCCCTACCGCGTGGTCTACGTCCGGTTCATCGGCACCCATCGCCAATACGACCAGATCGACGCCCAGAGCATCTAGGGAGGACCCCATGGACATCAAACCCATCCGCACCAAGACCGACTACCGCGCCACGCTGCGTGAGATCGAGACGCTGATGACCGCCAAGGCGGGCTCACCGGAAGGCGACCGCCTGGACGTGCTCGTGACCCTCGTGGAAGCCTACGAGCGCGTCCACTTCCCCATGGACCTTCCCGATCCCATCGAAGCCATCAAGTTCGTGATGGAGCAGCGCGGGCTGACCCCCAAGGATCTGGAACCCGCCATCGGGCGGATGAACCGCGTCTACGAGGTCCTGAACCGGACCCGCCCGCTCACGCTCGCCATGATTCGGCATCTACACGATGACTTCGGCATTCCAGCCGCGAGCCTCATCAAGCAAACGGCGTAAGTCTAGACGCACCCAGGAGTCGCATCGGGGGGTCTCACCCCGTAGGATGGGTATGGGTCTTTGAAAAGTTGGGCTAGATCCAAGCGCCGATCTCAGCGGCAACCTGACCAGCGACGGCACACGCAGCTTCGAATGGGACGCCGAGAACCGCCTCGTCGCCGTGGTAAAGGGCACCCACCGCTCCGAGTTCGGCTACGACGGGTTCGGGCACCGCGTGGAGATCCACGAATTCGACGCGGATGCGAACGGCAATTGGGTGTCGTCCACGGATACGAAGGTTGTGTGGGAGGGGGCTGTCGTCCTGGAATCTCGTAGCGCCGATGGATCCACGACCCTCCAGCGCTATTTCGACAAGGGGTTCTTGGATGCGGACGGCACCGCGCTTTACTACACGCTTGATGCCAAGCGGAGTGTCCGGGAACTGGTTGATTCGCAAGGCGTGATCCGCGCCCGGTATGACTACGATCCTTGGGGTCGCGTGACCCAGATTTCTGGTGATCGGAGCAGTCCGTTCCTCTATACGGGGCAGATGTGGCACGCCCTCAGCGGGCTCATGCTGACGCCCACGCGCGAATACGATCCGAACCTTGGGCGCTGGATTTCCCGTGATCCGATCGAGGAAACGGGTGGTCAGAATGTCTACGCCTATGTCTTGAACAACCCGATTCGGTTCTCAGACCCCTTCGGGCTCGACTTCTGGGATGACTTCGGGAATGCGTCGGCAGGATTCGGAGATGGGATCTTCACGGTTCTGACCCTCGGCTACGCAGATGGAAGTGCTCTCAGGGAGATGCTCGGCATCAAATCTGTCAACAAGTGCTCAAAGGCTTATCAGTGGGGGAGGTTCGCAGGCAAGACTGCCGCGATCGTATCAACCCTGGTGGTCAGTGGTGTTGTTAGTGCTGTTAGTAGTGAGGTTAATCTGTGGATGACGACTGATCATGCCTTCTTCTCTGGCATGAGTGGTGAGGCAGCCGCGAGCGCGGCAAGTGCCGATGGCGCCACCGTTCTTCCAAATACGGGTTTAGGTCAGGCATTGACTTCGGTCGGTAATGCGCTTGAGTCAGCCTTAGGGCAAGCCACCGGTCGCGCTATCACCACGCCGCTATGGCGTGGCTTATCCTATGCATGGGCTGCTACTGCTGGTGCGACCGCCAATGTATATCTTGGACAGACAGTTCGAGACACTTCCATCTGGTTGACTAGTCGGCCCTGAAAAACCCACAACCTCCAGGAATGACAAGGCTCCAATGGAACCTTTGGGCGTTTGAAAACACCAGATTCGTGAACCCGCATCTATAAACCTGGTGAAACCGATGAAGCCCAAG
>JAFDVN010000053.1 GCA_018269025.1 Acidobacteriota bacterium
CCTTCTCCCGCAGCTTGAAGGTCGCGGGCGCGATGAGCCGCTTCATGTCAGACCTTGGGCTCGTTGCTCACGCCGCTCGCCACATGGCCCGTGGGGATGACCTGGGCCGCGGCGTCGCAGTGGCCCGTCTGGTCGTCGAAGAAGAAATCCGGCTCGAATTCCCGTAGGAAGTCCGCCTTGGTGAGCCCACCCAGGAACATCGCCTCGTCCACGCCGATATTCCATTGCATGAGCGTGCGAATGGCGCGCTCGTGGGCGGGCGCGCTCCGGGCCGTCACCAGCGCGGTGCGGATGCGCGTGGGCGTTCCGCCCGCGCCGGACTGGAGGCGGTGCAGCGCCTCCAGCAGCGGCTTGAACGGGCCGGGTGGAAGGGGCTCCGCCGCGTGTTCCGTCTCGTGTTTCTGGAAGGCATCCATGCCCTCGGCCTGGTAGACCCGCTCCGCCTCGTCGCTGAAGAGCACCGCGTCGCCGTCGAAGGCGATGCGGATTTCATCCGGGTGCCTCTCGGCGGCGACGGCGCTGTTGGGATAGACCCGAGCCGCCGGATAACCCGCCAGCAGGGCGGAGCGGACATCCTCCTCCTTGGCGCTCAGGAAGAGATTCGCACCGAGAGGCCGCAAATACTGGAAGGGGTTCTTGCCCTTGGTGAACACCCCCCGTTCCAGGGCCAGTTCCGCCGCCTTGGCGCTGCGGAAGACCCGCATCCCGCTCACCGGGTCGTTCTGGGAGAGGATGACGACTTCCACCCGCTTTTCATCTCCCGCGTTGAAGGCGAGGAGCTTCTTCACCAGCGGGAAGGCCACCCCGGGCCGGGCCGGAGTCTCCAGGCGGTCGAGCTGAAGGCGCATGTAGGCCGATTCCCCTTCCTTTTCGAAGAGGCGGTTTTCCTCCTCGAAATCGAAGAGCGCCCGGGACGAAATGGCGACGACGAGCTGGCCTTCCAGCGTTTTGGGCATGGGGAAAGGCTAGCACTGCGCGAAACTTGGGACATGACCCGCCTCTACTTCGATGCCAACGCCACCGCGCCGGTCCATCCAGCGGCTGTGGAGGCCATGGCGAAGGCGATGACGGAGGCCTGGGCCAATCCCACGAGCACCCACCGGGAAGGCCAAAAGGCGCGCAATGCGGTGGAAGAAGCCCGGCGCGCCATCGCGGCTTCACTCGGTGTGGCCCCGGCGGAGCTGGTCTTCTGCGCTTCCGCCACGGAGGCGCTGCATCTGCTCTTGGACGGACTTTGGAGCGAGTTGGGGGATGAGCCCGCCGCGGCCTTTCCCGGCGAGCACAGTGCCTGCCTGAATCCCCTTCGGACCTGGAGCCGGGTGAGCTGGTTGCCAGAGATCCCGGATGGCGTCCGAACCCTCATCCAGATGGCCGCGAACAATGAGACGGGTCTTTGCTACGCGATGCCCCAGCGGGTTGGCGCGATCCGGCTCAAGGACTGCGCCCAGGCCTGGGGAAAGGTGGCGCTGGACCTCTCCGATTGCGACGCGGCGGTGTTCAGCGGCCACAAGATGGGCGGCCCCCGGGGCGCGGCCCTGCTCTGGATGCGGCCCGGTCTGCCCTGGGAGCCGGTGATGGAAGGGCCTCAGGAGCGGCGGCGGCGCGGTGGCACAGAGGACACGCCGGCCATCCTCGGCCTCGCGGCGGCGGTGAAGCACCTGCCCGAACGGCTGGAGGGCAACGCCGCCCTCGCGCCCTTGCGGGACGCGCTGGAGGTGGAGGTGCTGGGTTGGTCGCCGGACTTCGAGGCCATCGGCTGCGGGCAGGATCGCCTGCCCAACACGAGCTGCCTCCTGCTCCGCGGCCACAGCGGCGAAGCCGTCCACATGGCCTTGGACCTGGAAGGCCTCGCCATCAGCACGGGAAGCGCCTGTCACAGCGGCGCGGTGAAACCCAGCCATGCGGTGATGAGCCTGGGTTACAGCGAGGCTGAAGCCCGAAGCGTCATCCGGGTTTCGATGCTGCCCGGCACGACCAACGCGGAGGTGGATCGCCTTGTCGCGGGTTTGAAGAAGGTGCTTAAAGCCTAGGGCAGGAAGGGGATGATCTTGCCATCGGGTGCCTGCTCCCACTTAAGGCCGAGCATCTTCGCCACCGTCGGCGCGAGGTCCCAGAGGGGCACGGATCCGAGGGGGCCGCTGCCCTGATCGAAGACGACGAGCCAAGTGTGCATCTCCGGGTTCGCGGGATCGAAGGCGTGACAACCGATGCGAGCTGCGCGTTCCTTGGCGAGGGAAGCCGCGTCCGTGGCCTCGCTGAGCCAAGTGCCCTTGGGTGCGGAGATGATGATGTCTCCGACGCGGGGTGAAGCCGCGAGATGGAAACGCAGGGGCAAGGTGTCCCTCGTCCAGGCGCGGAGGCCCGCGTGGCGAAGGCGGGCGAGGGCTTCCTCCACCTGTGCCTTGTGATCCAGGTACACGAAGGCGCTGCCCCCGTGCGCGTTGATGCGGCCCGGGATGCCCTTCAGGACCTTCGGAAGCGACATCATCTTGGGCACCCGGGCGAATCCGTGATCGGCGCAGAGAATGATTCGGGTCTCGGGGTCCTCGGCTCGGATCTTCGCGATCCAGGGCGCGAGCAGCGCGTCCGTGGCGCGAAGCTTCCGGTAGACTTCGCGGCTGTCGGGTCCGTGGCGGTGCGCTTCACTATCCATCCCGCTCAGGTAAGCCATGACGAGGCGTGCACCCTCCTTCAGCGCCGTGTCGCAGAAGGCGAGGGCCTGGGCATCGGGTCGGCCTGGTGTGAAGGATTCCATCCGCCAAGGCGATTCGCCGCGCCAGGGCCCCGTGGCGCAGGGCCAGTGGTAGACGGCGGCCTTCACGCCGCTGCGCTCCGCCGCGATCCAGAGGGGTTCCCGCTCCAGGAACTCCGCCTTGGCGGTGTAGGGAACGAAGCCCGCGACCGGGTCCACAAAGCCATTGGCGACAATGCCATGGTGCTCGGGCCAGCAGCCCGTGGCGATCGTCGCGTGGCCGTTGAAGGTGGTGGACGGGAAAGGCGGGATGCCCTCGCCCACCCAGGCCTGCCGACTGAGCTTCCAAGTCTGGGGCATGGTGTGGGCATTGAACTTTCGCGCGGCCAAGCCATCAAAGCTGAGGATCACGACCTTGGGTTGGGCACCCAGGATCGCGCAGACCAGGAGCAGCAGAAGAGCACGCATCTCCCCAGTCTGCGGTCCCGCTCCGCTAGAGTGAAGCCATGGCGTGGCCCTATCCCATCCTCAAACTCAAACCCGGCAAGGAAGACCTGCTGGGCAAGCGACATCCGTGGATTCTGTCGGGCGCGCTGGAAGAGCCGCCGAAATCCACGCTCGTGCGACTCGCCGACGCGCGCGGTCGCGTGCTGGCCGTGGGTACGGCTTCGCCCTCGAACCCGCTGGCGGTGCGGATCTTCCGCTTCGAGGAAGCCCCGTTGGATGGGGACTTCTTCCGGGAGCGCTTCGAGGCCGCCCTGTCCTTGAGAAAGGTGCTTGGCCTTTGGAACCCGGAAGGCGGATGCCGCTGGATCTTCGGCGAAGGGGATTTCTTGCCGGGGCTCGTGGTGGACCGCTACGGCCCGGCCCTCGTGATCCAGGTGGGCACGGCGGGGTTGGAAGCCCTGCGCGATCTCTGGTGGCCGGTGCTGCGAAGCCTCGCCGAGCGGGAAGGCTGCACCATCTTCGTGGAGCGTAGCCAATCCGGGCGCAAGGAGGAGGGTCTCCAGCCCGTGAACCGCCTGCTGAAGGGCAGTCTCGGCGCGCCGGTGGTGATCCGTGAAGGCGCGGCGAAACTCAGCGTGGATCTCATGAAGGGTCAGAAGACGGGCTTCTTCCTGGATCAGCGCGCCCATCGCCTCAAGGTGGGTTCTCTCGCTGTGGGCAAGCGCGTGCTCAACGCGTTTGGCTACACCGGCGGTTTCTCCATCCACGCCGGGCTCGGCGGCGCCTACGAAGTCGCGACCTTGGATATCAGCGGCCCCGCGCTCGATGCTTGCGAAAAGGACTGGGCGGCCAACGGCCTGGACCCCGCCGCCCACACGCGCATGGAGGGAGACGCCTTCGAACTCATGCGTCAGCTCGAACCGGCGTCCTTCGACCTCGTCATCGTGGACCCTCCGGCCTTCGCCAAGCGCCGGGTGGATGTGCCCCAGGCCTTCAAAGCCTACAAGGATGTGTTCCGTCTCGGTGCCCGAGCCACGGCCGATGGCGGCCTACTCTGGTGCTTCTCCTGCAGCCAGCATCTGGATCGTGGTCGTTTTCAGGAAGCCGTGTGGACCGCGTTGCTTGAAGCGGGTCGGGATGCCCAAGTGGTCGCCCACCTCGGCCAACCGGAAGACCATCCCTATTCCTTGAACCACCCCGAAGGCTTCTACCTCAAGGGGTTGTTGCTCGCCGTGCAATAGAACGGCGACTACGCGGAGAGAAGCGGAGAAGCGGAGGGCAGCAGAGGATTCCTGATTTTCTCCGCTGCCCTCCGCTTCTCCGCTGTCCTCCGCTTGGTGCTTATTACTTCGAAAGCGCCGACGCGATGAATCCCCTTACATCGCCACGCAGCTTGGCGCGCTGGGCGTCGTCAATGTAGATCATGTGCCCGGCTTCGCTGAACCACCCCGAAGGCTTCTACCTCAAGGGGCTGTTGCTCGCCGTGCAATAGAACGGCGACTACGCGGAGAGAAGCGGAGAAGCGGAGGGCAGCAGAGGATTCCTGATTTTCTCCGCTGCCCTCCGCTTCTCCGCTGTCCTCCGCTTGGTGCTTTTACTTGGATAGCGCCGACGCGATGAATCCCCTTACATCGCCACGCAGTTTGGCGCGCTGGGCGTCGTCAATGTAGATCATGTGCCCGGCTTCATAGAACCCGAGGGAGATGCGCGCGCGCATGGCGGGCTCCAGGCCCATGTGGTCCAGGGTGTATTCCGTGGCGAAGAAGGGTGTGCCCAGGTCGTAGTAGCCATTGGCCACGAAGAGCTTCATGTAGGGGTTCTTGCGGAAGGCCTCGGACAGCTTGGTGCTGGTGTCCACCATGCTGTTATCGGAATTCCAGTCCCAGGCGCCGTTCACTTTGTAGCTGAGCGTCTCGTAGGGATCATCCGTCTCGAAGCCCAGGTCCCGGCGCACATAGTCATTGAAGCAGGAGGTGTAGGGCGGCGTGATGGCGGCCATGAGCGGATCGGTCTCGGACATTTCCTCGGTGCCGCGGGAAGGCATCTGCTTGAAACGGGCTTCCAACCGCCCGATGAGGCGGTTCTGATCGCGAAGCAGCTCGGAGGTGAACGCGTAGATCACCGGGCGAAGGTTGGATTGGAGCACATAGGCCGGGCTCAGACCCGTGAATCGGGCGATCTTCTGGGCCAGATCGTTGCGCTCCGTGGGGGTGAGCAGATCGCCTTTTCGAAGCGCGTCCGCGTAGGCGCCGGTGGCGAAGGCCTTGGCCTGGGCGGCGACCTCCGCGACAGGAAGGGCCTGGAGATCCGCACCGAGTTTCTTGTGGTACCAGGCGGTCGTCGCATAACTGGGCAGGAAGAGCTCGAAGGGCAGGTCGTTGCCGCGGGCGAATTCCGTGGTCTGAAAGTTCATGATGGAGGAGATGAGGATCACGCCGTTCAGCGCGACGCCCTGATTCAGCAAATAACTGGAGAGCGCCGATGCCCGTGTCGTGCCGTAGCTTTCGCCCGCCAGGAACAAGGGCGAGGTCCAGCGCTCGTTGCGGGTGAGGTAGAGGCGGATGAAGTCCGCCACGGAACTCACATCGCCCCGGAGGGACCAGTACTTCTTGGCATCCTCAGGCTTCTCGGTCTTGCTGAAGCCGGTGCCGACTGGGTCAATGAAGACCAAGTCCGCCTGGTCCAGCCAGGTCTCGTTGTTGTCCTCGAGATGGAAAGGCGGCGGCGGCAGCTCGCCATCGGCCTGGAGGTGCACGCGACGGGGCCCGATGCAGCCCAGATGCAGCCAGATGGAGGAGGAGCCGGGACCGCCGTTGAAGCAGAAGATAAGGGGGCGATTCGACCCTCCGCCATCCAGGGTGTAGGCGGTGTAGAAGAGTTTGGCTTCGCGGTCGCCCTTGGCGTCGCTCAACGGCATGTAGCCGACGGTGGCGGTGTACTTCAGCACCTTGCCGGAAGCCGTGATCTGGTGATGGGTGGAGACCGGCTTGGGCAGGGCTGCGGCTTCATCCTTCGGCCCCGCCTTGGGGGCCTTGAGATCGGGCTTGGCTTGGTGCGCGTCTTGGGCGCAGAGAGGTAGGAAAAGGGCCATCGCGGCCGGGGCGAGCAGTTTCCGCATGTAAGCCTCGTGAGGTGAGGCTTACAGCCTACGCCGGGTGGTGGACCTGATTCAATCCCCGAATCCAAGGCTCGTGCGGATGGATCGCCGGAGGGCGGCGGCCGCGTCCAGACTCTGGTGCGCCATCCCCTCATCCGCCATGGCACCGGGGTGGACGATCTGGATGGTGTGGGCGGTGAGCGTCCGGGCGGATTCCTTCAGATCGCCCCAGGCGGGTTCCAGATCCTCGCAAATGGACAGCAAGACCCCCAAATGGTGGGTGGTCGGGAAGGGGATATCGGCCTCCTCCATGCGGGCCAGGAGGTACTTCTTCACGCACTGCTGGGCGTGGAAGCAGGCCGCATCATAGTTGGGCTGATCCTCGGTGACGAATTCCCGCCGGGCGGTCGTCCAGTCGGCCTCGGCCTTGTCCACCCACTCCTGGCTGAGGGCTTTCATCCGTGCTCCGGGGAAGATTCGAGACCAGTCTAGCGAGGTCCCGCGCCTCATGCCTCCATCGGCAGGTTTCTCACTGGAGTTGATTCAGGACAGAAGTGCCGCGCAGCCCTTGGGACGACCGTTCTGCATCTGGGCCTGGACCTCCTTCACATACTCCGGGCAGGAACAGGCGGTGCAGGTGTTGGAGTGGGTCTCGGAGCAAAGATCGGCGATGGTGACGGTCTCCAGGAATCCGACGATGTGATCCGTCAACTGGCGCCACAACACGCGCGTCATGGTCCGGTCCTGATTGAGCAGTTCCACCGCGGCTTCGGGGTCCTCCAAGGCCGAGGCGTAGAAGCCTGGATCCGTGAGGCGCAACACCTCGCCCACGCTGAGCTTGTCGCAGGCCCGGGTCATCACATAGCCGCCCCGTGGACCGCGCACCGAGGTGACGACGCCGGCTTTACGCAGCTTGTGGAAGATCTGCTCCAGGAAGGGCAAGCTGATGCCCTGGCGCTCGGCGATGGCATGGAGCGGCACCGGCTGCCCATGGCTGTGATGGGCAAGATCGAAGAGGGCCTGCATGGAATAGCGGCCACGGGCTGAGATCTTCAGGGCGCGCCTCCGTTCACCTACCAGCCTAGGATTCCAAAGCGCCTTGGTCAAGTATTCGGGACTATGATGGGGGCGAGGTGCCTTGATGCTGCCCTTGTTTCCGCCCGCGACGATCCAGCAGGACCCCGCGCCGAACCTTCCTTGTGATGCCAAGGACCATCAGCCGCTGCTCTTGGGCCCCTGCTCCCGCGCTCAGATCCTGGCCCATAGGGAGGTGTTCAGGACCGGGACCGAGCACGCGGACCTCCCCGAGGCTCTCAAGACCCGATGGATGGCCATCCATCGGCCTTTCACCCTTGTCCTGGCCTTCGGGTCCTGGTGCAGCGACAGCCAGCACGAGATTCCGAGCTTCCTGGCCCTGGATGGGCAGCCCAACCCCTTCGTGGAGGTCCACTTCATCGGCGTCCCCCGCACGAAGGAGATTGAAGCAGGCTCCTGGCCCACCGGTCTCGCGCCGCAGAAAGCGGAAAAAGTTCCTACCGCCTGGGTCTACGCCCTTGGCCCCGGAGGCCAGCAGACCCTCGTGGGAAGCGTGGTGGAGCATCCGCCCAAGGCGAACGAAACCTTCGCCGAGGCGGTGGTGGAGGTTTTGGAGAAGGCGCGTTAGGGCGAGAAGCTAGAGCCGCTCGACGCGCACTTCGATCTTGGAATCCTTGGGTCCGCGGTCCCGATCTTCGTGATGCTCGCGGCGGCGGGGCTCCTCGTGATGGCGTGGCTCGCGATGCTCCCGGTGTTCGTGGCGCGGCTCGGGCCTCGGCGCGGGCGCTGGTGGCACGGGCGCGACCTTGGGCGCGGGCAGCTTGGCACCCCAGGCGGTGGCGGCCTGGCGGATGCGGTCCAGCAGTCGGGCCGGCTCCTGCACCGTCACGCCATCCCCAAACTGCATCACCCACCGGGCGATGGCGCGGAGGTCCGTGGCGGTGAAGGAGACGAGGGCCTTGCCCTCTTCCTTGTCCTCCAAGTGGAAGGCCGGAAAGGCCGGAGGCGCCTGTTTCACGGCAAAGACCCACTGCTTGTGCAGCAGCACCTTCACGGCGATGGCGTCGCCGCCCAGCCAGCCGCCAATCTGGTTGCCAGGGGTGCCTTCGGCATAGGGGCCCTGGGCGCTGCGGCCCACGCCCTCCACAGCGTTGATCTCCTTGAGGAGGTTCAGATTATGGAAGCGCTCGGCGTTGTAGCGGCGATCCCATCCCCAGGCGAACCAGGCTTGGGCCAGGGCGTCAAAGACGAGCTGGCGGGGCTCGAAGGTGCGCGGCGCGTTGGCCGTCTCGTCCTCGAAGATGAACTCCACCGCACGGCCTTCGCTGATGGCCGAAAGGATTGCGGCGGCATGGGGCGTGAGGCTCGCGGGATCGGACTTGGCGGCCTTTTTCGTTGCTGACTTTTTAGGCGCGGCCTCGGGTGCCGGTTCCACGGCCTTGGCCTTCTTGGTCGCCTTCGGTTCAGCCTTCTCCTTGGCCACCTTCTTCGCGGCGGTCTTCTTGGGCTTCGTCTCGTCCGCCTCGGCGGGCTTCGCGATCTTCTTCGTCGGCATGGATGGGAACTCCATCTCCATCATGCCCGATCAGGCGTCAGGCGTCAGGCTTCAGGCGTCGGGCCCCTTTGCCGATCGAGTGGCTGGTTCCATGAAATCAGCTTGTATGGAGGCCTGACGCCCGACGCCAGTTCATCCGCGCGATCTCGGATGCATGCGGTCGTAGAGCGCCCGCAACCGCGCCTGGTGGACATGGGTGTAGATCTGGGTCGTGCTGATGTCCGCGTGGCCGAGCATGGCCTGGACGGCTCGCAAGTCTGCCCCGTGGTCTAGGAGGTGAGTCGCGAAGGCGTGCCTCAGCACATGGGGACTCACGGTCTTCGCGTCCACGCCCGCCTTGGTGGCGTAGCGCTTGATGAGGCGCCAGAGATGCTGGCGGGTGAGCGCTTCACCGCCCCGACCCAGAAAGAGTTCGCCGCCCTTGGGACGAAAACCCGGTCGCAGCGCGAGCCAGCTCCGAAGCCAGCTTTCGGCGCCTTCTCCGAAGGGCACGAGGCGTTCCTTGCGACCCTTGCCCATGACTTTGATGAAGCCTTCGTCCAGGAAGACGGACAGGGCGGGTAGGGCGGCCAGTTCGGATACCCGCAGGCCGGTGGCGTAAAGCAGTTCAATCCAGGCCCGGTCCCGCACGCCCAAGGGGTCGCCCAGGTCCGGCGCGGCGAGGATGGCCTCGACTTGAGCTTCGCTCAATGTCTTGGGCAGGATGCGGGGCGGCCGGGGTGGCTTCACGACAGCCTCCGGTCCCGCGCCGGTGGAGCCTTCCAGCCGAAGAAAGGCCAGGAATTGCCGAAGCGCCGAGGAGAGCCTCGCCAGGCTTCGGGGCTTCTTTCCCAATCCCTGTTGATGGACGAGGAAGGCGGTGATGGCATCCCGGTCCAGGCTTCCCGGCTCTTGATCCCGCTCCACGGCCCAGGCGGCCATCTGCCCCAGATCCGAGAGGTAGGCTTCCACCGTTTTCGTCCCGAGGCCGCGCTCCACGCCCAGGTGCGTGCGAAATTCCCGCAGGCTGGCGGCCCATCCCAGATCGTGCTCCTGTTCGATTCCGGTCATGGGGCTATTGTCCCGGGAAATGCATGGTTTGACTTCCGCCCGGGGCGTGATAGCTTCACTGGGTTCGATTTCGCCATCAAGGAGCCAAACAATGGCCGACGTGCGCAAGAAGGTCATCGCCATCATCGCCGAGCAACTCGCGAAGCCCGAGGATTCCATCCAGGAGACGAGTCACTTCGTGGACGATCTGGGCGCGGACAGCCTCGACACCGTTGAGATCATCATGGCGATCGAGGAGGCCTTCAGCCTCGAGATCCCCGAGTCCGAGCAGGAGAAGATCAAGACCGTGGGCGACGCGATCTCCTACATCGAGAAGCACGCCAAGGCCTGAGTCCTTAAGGGCTGATTGAAGCGCCGCCGGGCCAACCCCGCGCGGCGCTTCACCTTTTCCAGTGGCATAATTGAGGTTGCGAGGTGAACGCATGACCACCATCCAACGCAGGCGCGTCGTCGTCACGGGCATGGGCACCGTCAACCCCTGCGGCCTCACGGTCCAGGAGACCTGGGACAATCTGCTCGCCGGGAAAAGCGGCGTCGGTCTCGTGGACCGCTTCGATGTCTCCGAGTACGCCTGCAAGATCGCCGGGCAGGTGAAGGGCTACGACCCCGACAAGTTCATTGACAAGAAAGAACAGAAGAAGATGGACATCTTCATCCGCTACGCCCTGGGCGCGGCGCATGAAGCCTGGGTGGACGCCGGGTTCGACGGCGTCGAATTGACCCAGGAGGAGCGGGAGCGATTCGGCACCTACATCGGCAGCGGCATCGGCGGCCTCAACACCATCTGGGAGGAAGCCAACGGTTTCCGCGGCCCTCGCCGCATCAGCCCCTTCTTCATCCCATCGCTCATCGTGAATCTGGCCAGCGGCTTTGCGAGCATCAAGTACGGCTTGAAGGGCCCCAACTCCGCCGTCGCCACCGCCTGCGCCACGGGCAATCACGCCATCGGTGACGCGGCCCGCCTCATCGCGCTGGGCTACGCGGATCGCATGATCGCGGGCGGCGCGGATAGCGTCGTCAACCCGCTCGGCCTCGGCGGCTTCGCCGCTATGCGTGCCCTCTCCACCCGCAACGACGAGCCCGGAAAGGCCAGCCGTCCCTTCGACAAGGGCCGCGATGGCTTCGTCATGGGCGAGGGCGCGGGCATCGTCGTGCTCGAAGACTACGAAATGGCGAAGGCGCGTGGCGCGAAGATCTACGCCGAGGTGGCGGGTTATGGCATGAGCGGCGACGCCAACCACATCACGAGCCCCGCGCCGGAAGGCGAAGGCGGCCAGCGTGTGATGCGCGCGGCCATGAAGGACGCGGGCATCGTGCCCGAACAGGTGGGCTATGTGAACATGCATGGCACCAGCACGCCTGTAGGTGACCAGCTCGAATGCTTCGCGGTCCGCAAGGTGATGGGCGCCCACGCCGACAAGGTGAAGGTGAGCAGCACCAAGTCCATGACCGGCCATTTGCTCGGCGCGGCGGGCGGCCTGGAGAGCATCGTCACCATCCTCGCCCTCAAGACCGGCAAGATCCCGCCGACGATCAATGTGGATGAGCAGGATCCCGAGTGCGACCTGGATGTGACCGCCAACAAGGCCGGCACCTTCGACGCTGAGTACGCGCTGAACAATGGCTTCGGCTTCGGCGGCACCAACGGGTGCTTGGCGTTCAAGAAAGTCTAAAAAACTCTTTCACCACGGAGAACACGGAGGACACGGAGCGTTTCTCCGTGTTCTCCGTGGTGAATTCAGTCTGGATAGTCCGCTCCCAACGCGCGTTCGAGGCCGCTGTCCAATTCGCTTCGGAGCGTCTTGAGCTTGGCTTCCAGGCGGGTCATGGCGATCTTGCCGAGGACCATGCGGAGTTCGGACCGGTTCTGGGCGATGTGGTCGAGGATGGCTCGTGCGGCGCGTTCGGGATCGCCGGCCTGGTGGCCATCGGCGTCGGCGATGTATTTCCGCGTCGCAGCGATGGCCTTGGCGTAGTCCGGGAGCTGGGTGGCGTGAACGATGGAACGGCCCGCGAAGTCGGTGCGGAAAGGGCCGGGTTCCACGATAAGGACGCGGATGCCGAAGGCGGCCACTTCGCCCGCTAAGGCCTCGGACAACCCTTCCACCGCGAACTTGCTTGCGTTGTAGACGGGGAAGCCCGGCGTGGCGGCGAGCCCGGCGATGGAGGAGAGGTTCACGATCCAGCCGCTCTTCTGGGCGCGCATCACCGGCAGGGCGGCCTTGGTCATCTCGATGAGGCCGAAGACATTGGTTTCGAAGAGACGGCGGATCTCGCCGCTGCTGGATTCCTCTAGCGCCCCCACCATGCCGTAGCCCGCGTTGTTGATGAGCACATCGAGATGTCCAAACTGGGCGCAGGTGGCCTCCACCGCCCGGTGGCAGGCGGCTGGGTCCGTCACATCCAGGTTCAGCCCGAGGAATCGTTCCGGGGCCGATGCGCCGAGACCTTCCAGCGTGACCGCGTTCCGCGCCGTCGCGACGACGGCATGGCCCGCCTTTAGCGCGGCCTCAGTGAAGACACGACCGAAGCCGGTGGAACAGCCGGTGATGAGCCAGACCTGCATGGGAACCTCCGCGCTATCCTGGTCATCTTCGCGCAAGGTAGGTGGCATGCCCAAGGCGATTCCGTTCAAACTGCACGCGCCTTACGCACCGGCGGGTGACCAGCCCGAAGCCATCGCTCAGCTCGCGGCGGGCATCGAAGCGGGGGACCGCTTTCAAACCCTGCTCGGCGTGACGGGCTCGGGCAAGACCTTCACCATGGCCTCCGTCATCGAGAAGACCGCGCGGCCCGCGCTCATCTTCGCGCCGAACAAGACGCTGGCCGCCCAGCTCTTCAGCGAGTTCAAGCAGTTCTTCCCGGAAAACGCGGTCGAATACTTCGTCAGCTACTACGACTACTACCAGCCCGAGGCCTATGTGCCCGAGCGGGACCTCTTCATCGAAAAGGATTCGGCCATCAACGAGGAGTTGGAAAAACTTCGCCTCAGCGCAACCCGGAGCCTGCTGGAGCGCCGGGACACCATCGTCGTTGCGTCGGTCTCCTGCATCTACGGACTGGGCGACCCGAGCAGCTACCTGAGCCTTTCCGTGAGCCTGGAGCAGGGCCAGACCATTGACCGGGCCGTGCTGCTCCGGGACCTCGTCGCCATCCAATACCAACGCAACCTCGTCAGCTTCGAGCCCGGCGTCTTCCGCGTGCGCGGCGATGTGATCGAGGTCTACCCGGCCTACGAGGATTGCGCCTACCGCATCGAGCTCTGGGGCGACGAGGTGGAGCGGCTCTCCCGCATTGATCCCCTGCGAGGCCTCGTGACGGAGAAGCTGGAGGCCCTCACTATCTGGCCCAAGTCCCACTATGTGACGCCCGAGGCCAAGCTCAAGACCGCCATCCGGAACATCTCGGAAGAGTTAGAGGCTCGCGAGATCCAGCTTCGGTCTGATAACAAGCTCGTGGAGGTCCAGCGCCTCCACCAGCGTACGGTCTACGACCTGGAGATGCTGCGGGAGATGGGCGTGTGCAGCGGCATCGAGAACTACAGCCGCTTCCTGGATGGGCGCAAGCCCGGCGAGCCGCCCCACACGCTGCTGGACTATTTCCCCGAGGACTTCATCCTCTTCATGGACGAAAGCCATGTGGCCACGGGCCAGCTCCATGGCATGTACAACGGCGATCAGGCCCGCAAGCGGACCCTGGTGGACTATGGCTTCCGTCTGCCCAGCGCTCTGGACAACCGGCCCTTGCAGTTCGAGGAATTTGAGAAGCGCGCGAACCAGGTCGTTTTTGTGAGTGCCACGCCGGGGAATTACGAGCTTCAGCAAAGCGGCGGCGTCATCGCAGAGCAGGTGGTGCGGCCCACGGGCCTCGTGGATCCTGAAGTGGAAATCCGACCCGTCACGAACCAGGTGGATGACCTATTGGCGGAGATCCGCAAGGTGGTCGCGCGGGATGAGCGCGTGCTCGTCACCGTGCTCACGAAGAAGCTCGCCGAGCAGCTCACGGAGTACTACCGCGAGGTGGGCGTGAAGGCCGAATACCTCCATAGCGAGGTGGACACCCTGGAGCGGGTGGAGCTGCTCAAGAACCTGCGCCGGGGCGTGTTCGATGTGCTCATCGGCATCAACCTCCTGCGCGAAGGCCTGGATCTTCCGGAAGTGAGCCTCGTGGCCATTCTGGACGCGGACAAGGAGGGCTACCTCCGCAGCCGCTCCAGCCTCATCCAGACCGTGGGCCGCGCCGCGCGGAACCTGAACGGCCGGGCCATTCTCTACGCGGATCGCATGACGGGCTCCATGCAGGCCGCGCTGGAGGAGACTTCCCGCCGTCGCCAGAAGCAGTTGGACTACAACGCCGCCAACGGCATCACGCCGGAATCCGTGAAGCGGAACCTGGACGATGTGCTCGGCGAAGCCCTGGCCCGGGAATTCATCACGCCCCCCCGGGAGGAGGCCGCGGAAGAGCCCATCCTCTACCTGGACGACAAGGGTTTCGAGCGAGAGATGGGCAAGCTGGAAAGGCGCATGAAGGAGCTGGCCTCCCAGATGAAGTTCGAGGACGCCGCCGAGCTTCGCGATCGCATTCTCCGCCTCCGCCGCGAACGGCTTACGGACCTCTACAGCGCCGTCCCGGCCACCGGGCCGGTCGAATGATTTTCCCTGGCGCCATCCCCTCGCCGGGATGAGACTTGCGGGCAAGGACCCCCATGCAGCGCACACGGAATGGACTGGGCCTGGCGGCCCTCGTGTTCGGCGTCTATCTCCTGACGCTGGCGTTGCCTGTGCGGGCGCAGGATCTCGGAACGCCCTTCGTCCGCAACTTCACCCCAAAGGAATACGGAGCGGATTCCCAGAATTGGGCGGTGGTCCAGGACAACCGGGGGGTCGTCTACGCGGGCAACAACCAAGGTGTGCTTTCCTATGATGGCGTTCACTGGCGGCTGATCCGCACGCCGGGGCGAAACACCGTCCGGTCCCTCGCCTTGGACGCGGAGGGCCGTGTCTTCGTGGGCTCGGTGGGGGAGATCGGCTACCTCGCGCCGGACCCCTCCGGGCGGATGGCCTTCGTCTCCATCGCCGATAAGTTGCCCCCCGCCGCCCGAGCCTTCAGCGATGTCTGGGCGACCCGCGCGACTTCGAGGGGCATCCTCTTTCAATCCCGCGAGGAGTTGCTGCTTTACAAGGATGGCGTCTTCCAAGTCTGGAAATCCTCCACGACCTTCCATGTGGCCTTTTCCGTGGGCGACCGGATCTTCGTCCGCCAAAGGGAAGTGGGCCTCGAGGAAATGGTGGACGGCAAGCTCCAACTCGTTCCGGGTGGTGATCGCTTTGCCCATGAAAGCGTGTTCGCGATGGTGCCCATGCAGGACGGCATTCTCCTGGCGACCCGGAACATGGGCTTGTTCATTCTTTCCACCAAGGGCGTGGAACCCTTCAAGACGGAGGCAGACACCCTCCTGAAGAAGGACGCGCTCTACGGAGGCGCGGCCTTGCCGGATGGCACGGTCGCTTTGGCCACGATCCAAGGTGGCGTGATCATCCTCGATGCCCAAGGCCGGGTTCGGATGACCTTGGACCAATCCTCGGGCCTTCAAGGCGACAATGTGAAAGCGATCTACCCGGATGGTCATGGGTCGCTTTGGCTCGCCATGGACAATGGCTTGGCGAGGGTCGAATGGCCCTCTCCCTTCACGGTCCTGGACGAACGAAATGGGTTGAAGGGCACGGTGTGGGCGGTGATGCGCCACGAGGGAAGGCTCTATGTCGCAACGGGACAAGGTGCCTATGGCCTGAAGCAACCGGATGCGCCGGGGAGTCGGCCCCGCTTCGAACAGGTGGCCAATTCCCAAACCCAGAGCCTCAGCTTTCTGGAATTCGATGGGAGGCTCCTGCTCGCGAACTCCCGGGGCGTTTTCGAGATCAAAGACGACGCCGCTCGCCCCGTTCGTCCTTCGGGGAATGTGGCCATCACGCTTCTTCGCTCTCGCCGCGATCCGTCCCGCGTGTTCGTCGGGCTCCAGGGGGGACTCGCCTCCATGCGCCTCTCGGGAGGTCAATGGCTTGATGAAGGCCTCATCCCGGGCGTGAGCGATGACATTTATTCCCTGGCGGAAGATTCCAACGGGCGCCTTTGGCTTGGGACCGGCGGACAGGGGGCGCTGCGGGTCACCTTCGGCCCGAGCTGGTCCGGAGGCGCGGCGAGTCCACCCCCTCGTGTGGACCGCTTCGGCACCGCCCAGGGGCTTCCCCCCAATCAGATTCTCGTGAAGGAATTCGAGGGTGAGCCGCTCTTCGCGACCCACGCGGGTCTTCTGCGATTTGAGGGGAACTCTGGACTCTTCTCGCCCGACCCGCGCTTCTCAAGCTTGTTCCCAGAAGGATCAAGGTGGGTGAAGGTCCTGACTCCCTGCGACCACGGCGAACTTTGGATGGACACGCTCAACGAGACGACGGGCCAGCACGAGAGCGGTCTGGCACGCCCCGGCAAGGATGGATCCTACGCGTGGGATCCGACCCGACTCCGCCGCGTCTCCGACACTGCGGTGGAATCCATCTATCCGGGACCTTCAGGCTTGGTGTGGTTCGGAGGTCCGGATGGCCTCATCCGCTATGACCTTTCCGTGCCTCGCCCCATGGATCGTCCGTTCCCTGTCCTGATCCGCGGCATTCATGTGAAGGATGGGCCCTTCCTTCCCTCCTCTTCGATGGGAACGAAACTTCCCTTCCGCCAGAACGCGCTCCGGTTCGATTTCGCCGCACCGGGCCAGGATCAGAGTTCCGGCCTCCATTATCAGGCGATGCTGGAAGGCTATGACCACGCATGGGGCGCCTGGTCGTTGGACACTTCGAAGGAGTACACCAACCTCCGGGAAGGGGACTATCGGTTCCGCGTGAAGGCTCGAAACGCCTTTGGAAAGGTGACGGGGGAGGCGATATTCCCATTCCAGGTGCTTCCACCCTGGTATCGGACCTGGTGGGCCTGGCTGCTCTGGGTCGCCTGCGCGGGAGGCGTTCTCGCCGCCGGGATCGGCGCACGGACGCGCTTCCTTCATCAACGGGCGGAACGCCTGGAAACCAAGGTGGCTGAAGCCACGGAAGAGCTACGGGAGCGGGAGCAGCTCCTCGCCCACCAAGCCGCCGATCTGGAGAACGCAAACCGCGCGCTCCACGCGCTGAACGACCAGAAGGACCAGTACCTCGGCCTCGTGGCGCACGATCTTCGCAACCCGCTGCACGGCATCCTGCTCACGGCGGAAAACCTCGGCGAGGAATCCGCGGACCCTGCGGTTCGTCAATCCGCCGCGAAGATCATGCGAACCGCCGAGGACATGGGCGGGCTCATCGGCCGTTTCCTGGATATCGCGGCCATTGACGCGGGGACGGTGAAAGCCAACCTCGAGTCCATTCCCTTGGAGGCGCTCGTCCATGAGGCCATCATCGCGATGGTTCCCTTGGCCAAGGCCAAGGCCATCACGATGCAGCCTGAAATTTCTCCTGGCATACCCATGGTCGAGGCGGATCACACTTTCGCGAAGGAGATCCTCGCCAACCTCCTTTCGAATGCGATCAAATTCTCGCCCACGGGCAGTCGCGTCATTCTTCGCCTGGAATCGGCAAACGAAGAAGTGACCCTCTCCGTGGAAGACCAGGGGCCCGGCCTCACCGAGGAAGACAAGCGCCGCCTCTTCGGCCGATTCGCCCGCTTGAGCGCCCAACCCACCGCAGGCGAAGGTTCCGTGGGCCTCGGCCTTTCCATCGTCAAGCATATGGTCGAAGCGTGCGGCGGCCGAATCTGGGTGGACAGCGCCGAAGGGCAGGGCGCGGCCTTCCGCGTGGCGTTTCGGAGGGCGGACTAATCCGGGCTAATGGGCGGTGTACTGGTCAATCACGCCGCCGATGGCTTTGCGGCAGGCGGCGCAGAAGCCGGCGCTGAGGTCCCGGGTGAACATGATGCAATCCTCCTGGGAGCGGTAGTAGCCGGTGGCGTAGTAGTTGCCACCTTCGAACGCGCCCACCCTGTGGCTGTTGGCATCGGTCCCGAGCAGCTTTGTTTCGTGGGCGCGCTCTTCGGTGAAGAGCGCTTCCATGACGGATTCCGGTTGGTTGGCGGCCCGGATGGCGCGGCGGCGCTTCTGGATGCCCAGGCTGTAGGCTTCGAACTCGGCCTTCTTCCAGGGGGTGGGCAGGAGCGTGCCCGGTGAGATGAGGTCGGCCCACTTGGGGTGCTTCGGGTCCGCGGTCACATTGGGCTCCCAGGGCTCAGGCCGGGCCGCGGTGGGGTTGTAGTAGTTGTCGCTGGTGTAGTACTCATCCGCGAGACCCGCGATGTGGTGGCCGAATTCATGGACGAACACATAGGGGCTGAAGGCGTTGTCACTGGCGACGGTGCCATAGAGCTGATGGATGCCGCCGCCCCCGTAGGTGCGGCCGTTCACGAGGATCTCGACGAAGTCATAGGGCGCTTGGGATGCCGCATCTCGGAAGGCGCGGGTATCGAAGGTGAGGATGTAGCGCTCGCTGCCAAAGGCGTCGTAGGTGCAGCCTAGCGCCGAGCGCTTGTGAATGCCCGTGCTGGGGCGGCTGATGCCGCTCTCTTTGGACACGGGGCAGAGCGCCCACACATTGAAATCCGCCTTGCGTGACTTGTAGGGTTCGTAGGCGAAGAGGGTCGCGGCCAGGCGCTTGGCGTCCTTGATGAACTTGGGGCGCTCCTTCGCGGTATAGCCATCTCCGAGGATGAGGAAGTCCACCTTGTGGGAGGGGTCCCCATTCTTCAGGATCGGGATGAGCGCGCCCGCGCTGGGCGGCGCGCCTCGTTCGACGCTTTGGGCCTTGGGGTCCACGGGGCAGGACCAGACTTCCTTCCATCCCATGTCTGGTTGGCGGCGCAGGAGGTGGACGGTGACGGGCCCTCCGGGTTCCGGGAAGCGCACGGATTCCTCGAAGGCCCGCTGGAGCTTGGTGGCTTCGTCCGTGTCCTGCCATTCGCCAAAGATGCTGGCGAAGCCCCGTGAGTAGATCACCTTCCCGGAAGCGTCGCGCACCTCGGCCTTGTATTTTCCGAGGTTGGAATCATCCACGGCGCGGTCGGGATCACCGGGCCAGGGGAGCGGTTCCTCCACCACACGCGCTAGGGCGAAGGTCTCCCCCTTGGAATCGCCACTATGGACATAGTCCAGGCGAAGGGTACGCGGCGTGGCTGCGGAGAGGGCACAAGCGAAAAGGAGGGCGAGGAAGGCGCGCATGGGGAACTCCTCCCTCAACCCTAGCGCGGACGGGGCGAATCAGGGGCGGCTCGCGAGAGGGCTTGAAATATCCGAGGCCTCCACCCATGCTTGGCGGGTTCCTCCGGAGCCCGCGTGGGCGTCGTCATCCAGGTACCCGGCAAAGGGCGCTGCGCCCTCGACGCGGCGCAGCCTGAGGTGACGGTGGGGAGGGGCTCGGGCAATGTCCTCGTGCTGGAAGACGGCATGTTGAGTCGACACCACGCCCGCTGTTTCCTCAAGGAGAACCGGGCCTGGGTGGAAGATCTGGGGTCGCGCCATGGCACCTTCCTGAATGGTCACCGTGTGGAATACCCCGTGGCGATCCAGGAGGGGGACCGATTGCTCGTGGGCCGCACGGAGATCCGCATCTTGCCCCCCGATCAGGACCCGACCAAGCCTTCCGGCACGGTGGTCGTCGAGGATCATCCCCATCCGGCGTTGACCCTCGTCCGCCCTCTAAGCGAGTTGTTCAGCAAGGCCGGTCCGAGCGATGGGCGCTGGTCCGAAGCCCTGGACTTCCTCCATGACGCGAGCCTGGACCTGCTCAAGGAGGCGGATCCGAGGGTCATGCTCGAGCGCATGGCCAAGGGCCTGCATGGATTCCTCAAACCCCAACGGGTCGCCATCCTACTCCGCCAGCCCGACGGGGAGTTGGAGATGACCGCCTACGCGGGCAAGGCCCAGACCGAGCCCTTTCGCATCTCCAAGAATCTCGTCGCCAAGGTGCTGGAACAGCAGGAGGCGGTGCTGCTTCGGGATCCGGCTCTGGATGCCGCGTACCAATCCGCCAGCATGGTTCTTAGCCAGATCAGCTCGGCCATCGTCACGCCCCTCGCCTTGGATGGGCAGGTGGAAGGCCTGCTGTATGTGGACGCCCGCATTCCGCGCGATCCCTTCACGGAAGAGGATCTTCGCCTCGTCTCCAGCCTCGCGCACATGGCCGCCGCCAAGCTGCAGCAGACCCGGCTGCTGTCTGAGGTCGCTCATAAACGGAAGATGGAAGAAGAACTCGCCCTGGCGCGGCGCATCCAGGAGCGGTTGATGCCGCTGCTTCCCCCGGAGCTGCCCGGCTTCGAACTCGCGTCGCTTCACGAGCCCAGCCGCCAGGTCTCGGGCGACCTCTTCGGGCACTTTCCGGGGCCCGAGGGCAGCGCCTGGCTGTGGGTGGCGGATGTGAGCGGAAAGGGGCTCGGGCCCGGCCTGCTCATGGCCACCATGCAGGCCTACCTGGATGCCTGGGCGGATAACAGCTCGGACCCTGGGCCCCTGGCGGATCGCTTGAGCCACACCCTCGCCCGCCACACCACCCGCAACCGCTACATCACGGCCTTTCTCCTGAGGGCCGAGCCCGGCGGGACCATTCAGTATTGCAACGCCGGCCACAATCCCGGGCTGCTTCGTCGGGCGGATGGAAGTTTGGAACAGCTTGAAAGCCAAGGCATGCCCCTGGCGCTCTTCCCTGAGCAAGCGCATGGCTCATCCCACCTCACCCTGGCACCCGGGGATATGCTCGCCATCTTCACGGATGGCATCACCGAAGCCGCTCCGGCGGATGGGGAGGACTTCGAGCTCACCGGCCTCCAGGCCGTTCTGGATCGCCATGCGTCCGAACCCCTACCCCAAGTGATCGCCCGCATCGCCGAAGCGCTCCATGAACACACCCAAGGCGGCCCATTGGCGGATGACCGGACGCTGCTCCTCATCCGACGGAGGTAGACTGGGGGTATGCCCAGCCTCACTCCCAAGCAGCGCCAGTTCCTGAAAGCGAAGGCCCATTCGCTCAAGCCCCTCCTCCAGATCGGCAAGGCTGGGCTCACCCCCGCCCTGGTGGAAGAGTTGGACCGGGTGTTGGATGTCCACGAGCTGGTGAAGGTGAAGCTCAATGACAACACCTTCGAGGACGAGCCCGGCGTGGTCGCGGCCCTGAACGCAAAGGTCGCGGGTCTCCACCATGTCTGGACCATTGGCCATACCCTGCTCCTCTTCCGCCCCAGCCGGGAGCGCGCCACGCGCTTTCCGCTGCCCTAGGCGGGGTCCGATGCCCTTCCTGTCCTGGCACGAAGGTCCCAAATTGCAGCGGCAGCGCCTGGAAGGCGCGCGTGTGCTGGGAGCGGACCCGATGCGCGCCACGGTGGTGAGTCCCATCGTGGGACCGCCGGTGCAGGCCATGATCCAACCCGAAGGCATTCACTGGAGGTTGCGCCCTCTGGAAGGCATGGTCATCCGCCGGGAAGGCGAGATGGTGCCCGCTTCGGGGATCCTCCTCGGCGATGGGGATGTGGCGAACCTGGGCGCCTGGGAGATCCGGTTTTCCCACCGGTTTCCCGGACTTGATCCGGAGCGGTTCCTGGAGACATCCGGCCCGCTTCCGCTCCCCTCCGGAACCGCCGCGACCGCATCCCTTCGGTGGGTGGCAGGACTGGCCCAACGGCTGGAGCAGGGCCTCCTCGCGGATGAGGACCCGACCTCCCTTGCCAAGCGGCTCCTTGAGGAGGCCTGTTCCTTTCTGGCCGCCGATGCGGGGCTCCACCTCCGCCAGTCCGCTTCCGCGCCTTGGCGGGTGATCCATCGCGTCGGTCTTTCCGTCGAGGATCTGGAGCCCGCCCATTCCTTGGTGGCCCACGCCCTGATGGATGAGGTCAGCCTCCTCTCCAACGATCCCTGGCTCGACCCCCGCGCCCTCCGCGCACCCTTAGGGTCACCCTCGCTCGGCCCCATGCTCGTGGCGCCCGTCTTCCTCGCGGAGGGACTGGATGAAGGCCCTGAAGGCGCCTTTGTCCTCATTCGTCGCCCAGGATCTCCCACTTTCAGCGCTCCCGACCTGAGCCTGCTCCGCAGCGCGGCGGATCTCGCGGCGCTCGCCTACCGGCTCAACCTCGTCCATCGTCGCCTGCTCACCCACGCGGAGATGGAAAGTCAGATCCTCCACCTCCGGCGGGATTTGGAACGGCAGGATGACCGCCAAGGCCACCTCCTTTCCGCGCTCCGGGGGAGCTTGGTCCGCGAGCAGGCGATGCTTCGGACGCTTGACGGCCCGTCCGCGGAAGCGTTGCGGCGTCATCTCTCCTTCATGCTGCACCTCGTGGAGGACGGCATGACCACGGATCCTGGACTGGCACCTCCTCCGGGCCGCTCTTGGCGTCTTGTGGACATCCAGCGGGAAATCCTGGAAGGATGGACGCCCCTCGCGGAAAGCCTCGGCTTGCGGTTCGAGGAAGGCCCCGCGCCGGATTCCCAAGTCTGGCTCGGCGGCGGTCCCGTGTTCGAAGCGCTGCGGAGCCTGCTCGACACGCTGTTGCTCCAGCTTCCCTCCGAAACCCGTCTGTCCTTGAGCTGGAGCGAAGAGCCAGGACGGTGGTGCCTGGATGTGGCCCTCCCTTCGGGAACCCCACGGGTGAGCCCGGATGCGTGGAGTCGCGGCGTGTTCGCAACATCCGGCCTCGAATGGCGTTGGGCGGATGCCCGCCTCACCCTGGCGTTCCGAGTCGCCGAGCATGCGGCCGTCGTCACTCCGGACCGCCCCATGCTCGGGCTCGTCACCGAGGACATGGGGCTCATCGGTCTGTTCCAAGGCGCGGCGGATTCCGATGATCTCGCCCTTTTCCCGCTGGAAGAGGCCCCGCCTTCGCCACCGCTCCCACCCTTCGAGACACTCGTGGTGGACGCGCGCGGCGTGAAGGATGTGATCGCCTGCCTTCAGGCCTACCGCGCCCATCCCACCTTCGCGACCACCCCCATCCTCGTCGTCCGGGCGAAAGAACTGGAAGGCCCCGAGCTCTTGGCAGCGGGCGCGACGGATTGGCTCGCGGAAGCGTTGCGTTGGGAATCGCTCCATCACCGACTCCAGACCCTGCGGCGTCACCGGGAGTTGCAGAAGAAGGGAAGGGCCTCCGAGCGCCTGGAAACCGTCCGGCAAATGGCGGGCACCCTCAAACATGAGATCAACAACCCCCTCGCGGTGATCTCCCTCCAAACCGAGCTGCTTCAGCGGAAGTTTCCCGACGAGCCCAAGCTGGCCAAGATTTCCGAGCAGGTCCAGCGCATCCAAGGCCTCATGCAAATGCTTCAGAAGATGCGCGAGCCCGGGGATGAGGATTACCCCGGCGGCACCAACATCCTCCGCCTCTGATCCAGGGAATCCATGACGCCCGACCCGCGCCCCGCGCCCAATTTCCTCATCATCGGCGCCGCCAAGTGCGCCACCACTTCCCTGGCCTCCCTGCTGGAACAGCATCCGGAAGCGGGCATATCCCGGCCCAAGGAATCCCACTTCTTTTCCATGGATGCCCAGTACCAGGTGGGGTGGGACGCGTACCTGAAGCTCTTCGCCCACTGTGAAGGACGAAAGGCCATTGGCGACGCTTCGACTTCCTATTCGCGGATCCGCTATCACCGGCAGGTGATTCCGCGGATCAAGCACCACCTTTCCGCGCCAAAGATCCTCTACATGGTCCGCCATCCCCTGGAGCGCATGGAGTCGGCCTTCGCGGAGCATCGCAAGACCCCACGCGGAGCTGGTCTGATGGATCTGAACGACGCCATCCGCCGCCAGCCCATGATCGTGGATTCCAGCCGCTACTGGGAGGTCTTCGATGCTTATCGCCAGGCCTTCGGAGAGGAAGTGATCAAGGTGATCTGGTTCGAGGACTATGTGGCCCGGACCCGCGAAGTGTTCCACGAAGTGTGCGGGTTCCTAGGCATAGGTGACACCTTCGAGCCTGAATGGACTAGGCAGGATCGCAATGAGCGAGACGAGGCCCATGCGGCTCCAGCGTGGGAGCCTGGACTCCGCCGCCTCGTGCTGGACGCGATCCGGGAAGACAATCTCCGTTTCCTCGATCATTTCGGGAAGGGGCGAGATCACTGGGGCGGACTGTACTCGGTGTGACTTGAAAGAAAACCACTACGCGGAGTTCGCGGAGGGGCGGAGGGCAGCGGAGGAAGGCAATCCCTTCGCGCATTTCCGATCGTTCCCCCACGCCTTGAGCGACATCAAGGTCCGAAGCCCGTTGCCGAATAAACTCTGATGTGGAGGTTCTATGCCCAAGCCCGTGGATGTGGACGCGATGGAATGGAAGCCCCTCGCCTATCCGGGCATTCGGGCGAAGGTGCTCCATAGCGACCCGGAGACCGGCGACCGGGCCGCCCTCATCGAGTTGGACGAAGGTGCCCACTATCCCCTCCACGACCACCCCGGCGGCGAGCACGCCTACATCCTCGAAGGCGAGATGAAGTCTGGCGGCGAAATCCTCCGCGCCGGACAGTACATCCACACTCCACCCGGCGCCCCCCATGCCGTGATCGCCCGAACCCGCTGCCGCTTTTTCGTTGTCACGCCCAAGGGGGTGGTGCTGGTGGAAAAGGCCTGAATGACGAAGAGGCCCGCGGATGCGGGCCTCTTCGAGAGTGCATTGCGCGCCTACATGTAGGCGATGATGTTGTCGCCGAAGGCGGAGCACTTGATTTCGGTGGCGCCTTCCATCTGGCGGGCGAAATCGTAGGTCACCTTCTTGCTCGCGATGGCGCCGTCCATGCCCTTGAGGATGAGGTCGGCGGCTTCGGTCCAGCCCATGTAGCGGAGCATCATCTCGCCGCTGAGGACGACGGAGCCGGGGTTCACCTTGTCCTGGTTGGCGTACTTGGGAGCGGTGCCGTGGGTGGCCTCGAAGACCGCGTGGCCGGTCACATAGTTGATGTTGCCGCCGGGGGCGATGCCGATGCCGCCCACCTGGGCCGCCAGCGCGTCGCTGAGGTAGTCGCCGTTCAGGTTCAGGGTGGCGATCACATCGAACTCGTCGGGGCGGGTGAGCACCTGCTGGAGGGTGATGTCCGCGATGGCGTCCTTGATGAGGAGGCCATTCGGGAGTTTGCACCAGGGACCGCCATCCACCTCCACGGCGCCGAACTCGCGCTTGGCGAGCTCGTAGCCCCACTTCATGAAGGCACCTTCCGTGAACTTCATGATGTTGCCCTTGTGGACCAAGGTCACGGACTTGCGGTTGTTGTCGAGGGCGTACTGGATGGCGGCGCGGATGAGGCGCTCGGAACCCTCCTGGGACACGGGCTTGATACCGATGCCACTGGTGGCCGGGAAGCGCACCTTCGAGAATTCCTTGGGGAAGGTCTCCTTCAGGAAGGCCTGGAGCTTGGCGTTGCCTTCGGACCCCATCTCGAACTCGATGCCGGCGTAGATGTCCTCGCAGTTCTCGCGGAAGATCACCATGTTCACCTTGCCGGGATACTTCACGGGGCTGGGCACGCCCTTGAACCACTGCACGGGGCGAAGGCAGACATAGAGATCCAGCATCTGGCGCAGGGCCACATTCAGGCTGCGGATGCCGCCACCGATGGGCGTCGTGAGGGGGCCCTTGATGGAGACGAGGTAGTCGCGGCAGGCGTCCACCGTCTCATCGGGCAGCCAGGAGTTGAACTGGTCGAAGCTCTTCTGGCCGGCGTAGACCTCCATCCACTGAATCTGGCGCTTGCCCGCGTAGGCCTTTTCCACGGCCGCGTCGAGCACGCGAACCGAGGCACGCCAGATGTCCGCGCCGGTGCCATCCCCTTCGATGAAAGGCACGATCGGATGGTCGGGGACGGTCAGCTTGCCGTTCGCGATGGTGATTTTCTGGCCCTTGGCGGGCACGGCGGGCTTGGGGGACGCGGCCATGTGAGGCTCCTCAAAGCAAACGCTTCAGGTTCCCACGGGGAGGCCCGGCCTTCAAGCTTCCGTGCGCTCGGTCACATCCTTGCGAACCTTCACGCAGCCTTTGAGGGCCTTGGGTTCGAAGGGGCAGTGGCGGCAGCGGTTGCCGCAGCAGGAGCCCCGGCGGAGGTGGTGGGCCTCCGTGAAGACCCAGTAGGGGCCGTCCCAGTAGCCCAGGATTTCGGGCTGTTCAGGCATTCGGGACCGCCGACCGGCTCCAGGCCGCGATTCGCCCGTCCTTGAAGCTGAAATCCAGGCGGCCCAGTTCGGTGCCGCCGAAGCCGGCTTCGAACACCACAGTTTCGCCCAGGGCGTTCTTCACCACCGTGGGCTCTTCCATGAAAAGGTGGGTGTGGCCGCTGATGATGGCGTCGAGGCCCGGCACGAGGGAGGCGATCTCCAGGTTCCCCGGACGGTAGGGCGTGCCCTTCATGCCCAGGTGGGAGATCAGGACGAGGAAGGCGCACTTGTCCTCGTCGCGGAGGCGCTTCACGAGGGGCGTGAGGGCTTCCACAGGGTCCAGCCAAGCTACGCCTTGATGGTTCTCAGGCAGCACCATGCCATCGAACTTGTAGGTCGCGCCGAGAAGGCCCACCTTGATCCCGCCGACCTCTCGGATGAGGTAGGGGGCCACGCGCTTGCCCAGGTCCGGCGCGCCCTTGAAATCGAGGTTGGAGCACACGAAGGGGAAGGTGGCTTCCTTCATCGCGTCCAGCAACCCGGTCACGCCGTTATCAAAATCGTGGTTGCCCAGAGTGACGGCGTCATAGCCCACCTGGCTCATCAGCTCGTAGTCGAGCTTGCCCTTCCACTCGTTGAAGTAGGGCGTGCCCTGGAAGGCGTCCCCGGCGTCCAGGACGAGGACATTCCCGAGTTCCTTGCGGAGCCGCTTCACCAGCGTCGCCCGGCGGGCGATGCCGCCCAGGCCGCTCAGACGCCCCGACCCGGCCGGGAAGGGGTCCAGGTGGTCGTGGGTGTCCGTGGTGAAGAGCAGGGTGAGGCGCTTCGAGGTCGCGGACCCCCGCGCTTCGAGCGAAAGGGGCGAAGCGGCCACAGCCGCACCGGCGGTCAGGGAGGCGAGGAAGTCGCGGCGCTTCATGGCAGCTTCACCGTGCGCTGCTCCAGCGCGTCAAGGAAGGCATCGGGAATCGTGTAGGGCGTGTCCTTCGGCGGCAGCAGCGGCTTGCCCGCCTTGCCCAGGGCCTCGCAGGCCTGGAGCACGGTATCCCGGAGTTTGAGCCCGGTGTCCTGGGGCTGACGGCCCGCGAGGGCGCGCATGGTGTCGCCGCTCTTGGCGAGGTAATCGGAAGTCGCGACCCGGTAGAGGGTCGTGGGGAGGATCGGCGAGCCATCTGCGAAGGTGACGGTGCAGACCGGGGCTTCGGGCGTGCCGGAAAGGACCGCTTTCAGATTGGAGACGGGCTCTCCAGAGCGGCGTTCGATCCCCTGCTTCACGGCGCGGATGAGGTCCGCCCCGCTCATCTCCACAACGACGAGGGCATTCTCGAAGGGCATCACCTCGTAGACATCGCCGACCGTTACCGGCCCCCGGCGCAGGTTGGCCCGGAGGCCGCCGCTGTTGGTGAGGGCGGCATCCACCTTCTGGCCCGTGGCCTTCGCCGCCGCGTCCCGCATGAGATCCGCCATCCAATCGCCGAGATCGTTCGGCTCGCCCCGGCGGCCCCGGAAGAGGCCCTTCGGCGCTTGGCACAGCACGCGACCATACTTCGCATCGAGCTGGGCGCGGTAGGGTGCCAGGATTTTCTCGACACCGGGATCCGGCGGAAGGGAAGCGTCCACCGGATAGACCTTGAAGCCGTCGTAATGGGCCTGTTGGGCGCCTAAGGGCAGGCCCAGGGCCAGGAGTAGCGTGGCGACCCTATTCACCGGCGGAAGCTCCGGCAGTGGAAGCCGCCTCAAGCTCGGCAATGGCCTTGCGCACCGCCTGATCGTGCCGCCAGAACAGCGCCGTCACCCTCAGCAGCCAGGCAATGGTCCAGGCGCCGATGAGGGTGGCGACCGCCTCCAGAAGGACGAAGAGCCATACGCGCCCAACACTGCCGCCGCCCATGCGCCAGGCGAGCTCGATCACGGCGGCGTGGAGCGCGAGGCGCAGGAGGGAGAGCCCCACCGCGAGGGTGAACCATTGAACCGGATTGCCCCACATCCGAAGGAATCCGAGCTTCGCGTGGCCGAACCAGGTAAGGCCCTTCCGCTCCAGCCGGTTCAAGCGCATCAGCCACCACTGGATCATGATCGTTGACACCGTCGCGAGGGCGAGGATGGGGCGACCAAAGAAGGCGAGCCAGGAGAGGGCAGGAACCCCGAGGCCCCCCAGGTAGCCCAGGAACACCGAGGCGATCACGAAGGCGATCACGAAGGGGATGCCCAGCACGAGCGTGTCCAGCGCGCCCCCGATCCAGGGGCCCACCCGATGACGGAGCCCCGCCGCGGCGGCTTGGTGCTTCCAGGAGGCCCAAAGCACCAACACGAAGCCGACGATCAGGAAGGTCGAAGCCCCAAACCCGAGCACGCCGTGGATCTCACCACGGTCAAAGAGTTCCACCAGATCCTTGGCGTTGAGTTGCTCGCCCCAGTGGGCGGGCATGGCGGACCAGCCATTCCCCACCTGGGTGTGGCCCATGAGGTAGGAAGCCCAGAGAAAGGCCGGGATCACCGCGAGGATGAGCCATCCCGCCATGAGCCAGAGGCCGCTGCTGTTGAAGCCGCCTCGGGAGGCTTCCTTGAGGAAACCCCACGGACCTTTCGGGCCGAGGCCGGGCTCGTCATGGATGGAAACGGGAACGCGGGCGGAATCGCTCATGGGGGACCTTCCCTCCATGTAAGCACAGGGCGCTGCTACAGTGCCCCTGGAGTTCGCGGAGGGGCCATGACCATCCTCGCCATACCCGGACGGAAGGCGGACCTGGGGGAAGGCACGGCCGTTCGCCGCCTCCTCCCGACCCGGGGAAAAAGGCTGGTGGGGCCTTGGTGCTTCCTGGATCATTACGGCCCCAATGAAGTCGAGGGGCGGGGCATGGCGCTGGGTCAGCATCCCCACATCGGGCTGCAGACCGTGTCGTGGCTGCTGGAAGGTGACATCCTCCACCGTGACAGCTTGGGTTCCGAACAGATCATTCGTCCCGGTCAGTTGAACCTGATGACCTCCGGCCGGGGCATCGCTCATTCGGAGGAATCGCCTTCGTCCCACGGTCCGCGCCTTCATGGCGTGCAGCTTTGGGTGGCGCTTCCCGAAGCCGCGCGAAACGAGGACCCGACCTTTGAGCACTTCGGCCACATGCCTGAGACCGGATTCGGGGGCCTGAAGGCTACCGTGTTCATGGGTGAATTGGGGGAAGCGGCGTCCCCCGCCTGGACGCGATCGCCCATGCTGGGCGCGGAGTTCTCCGCACTTCGGGATGGCCGGGAAGACATTCCCCTGCGCCCGGGCTTCGAGCACGCGGTGGCTCTGCTTTCCGGGCGCGCCGCCATCGGCGACCAGCCCCTGGAGATCGGCATTACCTACCTGGTTCCCTTAGGAGAGGAGGTCTTATCCCTGGCGATGGAGCAGGGCGCCCGGGTCCTGCTTCTCGGTGGAGAGCCCTTTCCGGAACCGATCCTGATGTGGTGGAACTTCGTCTGCCGGACGCCGGAAGAGATGATGGCCGCCCGTACCGATTGGGCGGCAGGACGACGCTTCGGTTCCGTGGAGGGGACGCTGCCCTCGGTTCCCGCGCCCATCCTCGATCCATCCACCTTGAGATTGAGAGGTTGAAAAGGGTTGACAGGAAGAGGTGCTCCCGAGTCAGACTGGAACCCATGAAGTCCTTCCGTCCCTATTCCTGCTGCGAAGCCCCCATGGGCTTCTGGTGGTGGTCTACGGGCTCGGAGGGCATTCCCGGCGTCTAGACACCGTCATCGCCGAACACCTTCCGGGCCCGGTCACTGTGACCGGGCCTTTTTCTTTCTGGATCCGACCATGCTGCTTCGTTTTCGCCTTCCCGCCGATCTGCTCACGCCGCTCTCGGCCTATCTCGCCCTTCAGACCCACGGGGCAAGCCTTCTTCTGGAATCCGCCGACCGGGGAGAGCGTGTAGGGCGCCACAGCTTCGTGCTGCTCGAGGGCGAGGGCGAGGTGCGCCTTGAAGGGCAGGGCACCGGATGGGTCGAGGCCATCCGCGCTCTCGCGGGACGAAGAGAAACGACGGGTGAACTCGCCTCGGATTCCGAGCTTGGTGAAGGCCGCGAACCCATGCCGCTCGGAATCGGATGCGCGGGCTACCTGGGCTTCGAGGCCCTGGGCGCATCCGAACCGACCTTGCCCCTTCCCGTCTCGGACCATCTCGGCCTTCCCACGGCCTGGGTCCGCCGCTTCGATGCCGCGCTCGTGTTCGATCACCTTCACCAGGTGGCCGAGCTTCAAGTTCGGAGCGCGACGCGCCCGGAGGCCGCCTCCCGGATCCGCGTGCTCAGGAAGGCCTTGAAAACGCTGCCCCGAGCCGGTGAAGAACCCGGCGCTCCGGAGATCGAACCAACCTTGACTCAGGAAGCCTACGAGGCCTATGTGCGCCGCGCGCAGGCTCTCATCCACGAGGGGGATGTCTATCAACTCGTGCCCAGTCAGCGGGTTCGCGTCCGCCGTCCGCCTTCGCCCCTCACCGCCTACCGACGCATGCGCCGCCTGAATCCAAGCCCTTACGCCTTTCTCCTGGAATGGGATGGATTCGCGCTCGCGGGAGCCTCCCCCGAAATGCTCGTCAAGGTCGCGGATGGCGAGGCCGAAACCCTGCCCATCGCGGGAACCGTTCCCCGGGGCGCGGATGAGGCGGAGGACGCCGCGCGCTTCGAGGCGCTCAAGGCGGATGCCAAGGAACTCGCGGAACACCAGATGCTCGTGGATCTGGCCCGCAACGATCTGGGGCGCATCTCGATTCCAGGAGGGGTTCGGGTGGAACGCCCCCTCGCCCTTCAGCGCACCAGCCATGTGCTGCACCTCACGACGACCGTGAAGGGCCGATTGAAGGAAGGCCTCGACGCGTTGGATGTGCTCTCGGCTTGCTTTCCGGCGGGGACCGTCAGCGGCGCGCCCAAGATTCGCGCGGCCCAGCGCATCGCGGAGCTGGAAGGGGAGCGCCGCGGCCCCTATGGCGGTGCTCTCCTTCGACTCTCCGCGGATGGCGCGCTGGACACGGCGCTCATCCTTCGGACCGCGGTTTACGCAGGGGGTTGCGCTTACCTGCAGGCCGGGGCGGGGATCGTCCGCGCGTCGGATCCCACCAAGGAATACCTGGAGACGCTTCATAAGATGGCCGCGCCCGCGGCAGCTCTGGGCGTGGACCTGAGCTCGATGGTGCAAACGGAGGTGGTCTCGTGATCCTGCTGGTGGATGCCCTCGACAGCTTCACCTACAACCTCGTCCAGGCCATCGAAAGCCTCGGAGCTCCCGTAAAGGTAGTGCGCCACGACGCCATCTCGCTGGCGGAAGCCGAAGGGTTAAGGCCGGAGGCGATCATCCTCTCGCCGGGGCCCGGTCACCCTTCGGATAGCCCCGGCCACATGGCCATCGCAGGCTCGACGATGGCGATCCCGGTGCTGGGGGTTTGCCTCGGCCATCAGGCCTTGGTGGCTGCCACGGGTGGGAAGGTCATCCATGCGCGGGAGCCTCTGCACGGAGAGGCCACGGCGCTCCAACACGAGGGCGAGGGGCTCTTCGAAGGCCTGCCCCAAGGCTTTCCCGTAGGCCGTTACCACAGCCTCATCGCGGCTTCCGAAGGACTTCCGGACTGCTGGCGCGTCACGGCCCGAAGCCGTGGGGGCGAAATCATGGGCCTCGCCCATCGCACGCTCCCACGGTGGGGCGTGCAGTTCCACCCCGAAAGCATCCTCACCCCCGATGGACCTTCCCTCCTCGCCAACTTCCTCCGACTCGCAGGTGTATCCCGATGACGCTGCTCACCACCCACAACCCCATCCGCCCCTTGCCGGAGCAAACGGCCAAGGAATTGATGCGGATGTTCATTGACCAGGACACGGACGCGCTGCTGGTGGGCGCCTGCCTCGCGCTCCTCGCCCAACGCGCTCCAGAAGCTCAAGAACTCCACGCTTTCGCGGAAGCCCTCCTGGAAGTGGCCGTCCCCTTCGCCAAACCGACGCTTCCCGTGTTGGACACCTGTGGCACGGGCGGTGATGGCGCGGGAACGGCGAACCTCAGCACCCTGGCGGCCCTGTTCCTCGCCAGCCTAGGCGTGCCCATCGTCAAGCACGGGAACCGGGCGGCCACTTCCGTCTGTGGAAGCGCCGATCTGCTCGAAGGTCTGGGCTACGATCTGACCCGTGGACCTGAGCAGCTTCACGCGGATCTCGCCACCAAGGGGTTTGCCTTCCTCTTCGCACCCGCCTATCACCCGTTGCTGGGTCGGTTGAAGGAGATCCGCAGTCGCCTCGGCATCCCGACGGTGTTCAACTTGCTGGGTCCCTTGCTCAACCCGGCGCGCCCGGAGTTTCAGGTCCTCGGCGTGGCGCGGGAGGATCTGGTTTTGCCCATGGCCGCCGCGCTCGCGGGACAGGGCGTTCGCCGCGCCTTCGTCATCCATGGCAAGGACGCGGAAGGACGAGGAATGGACGAAGCCTCCATCGAAGGCCCGACTTCCGTCGTGGAGGTCCGTGATGGCTCCGTGTTCACCAAGCAGGTGCTCGTGCCCCGGGAATTGGGCATCCCCGTTCCCGCGCGGGGCGCGCTCGCGGTCACCGACCGGTCGGAAGCCTTGGCGGTCGCGAAGGCACTGACCCTGGGCGATTCCCACCCAGGTTTCCGGCCTGCCGTCGCGGATGCCGTGGCCCTGCAAGCGGGCCTGGGGCTTGTGCTCCATCGCGGACTGTCCCTGGATGGATTGGGCTCCGCCTATTTGGAAGGTCGCCAAGCACTCACCGTCGGCTTTCGTCTTCCCCTGCCTGAAGCGGTGAACGCATGAGTCCCTTGCCGATTCCCTCCACCCTGGTCCGGGACGCTCGAATCGCTCCAGGTTCCCACCTGGCCACGGTGCTGAGCTCGGAACTTCGCCGTCTCGATTCCCTTCAGATCGCCGGTTCCGCTCCAGCCCGGCCAGCCTCGACTCGCTTCGAACAGGCGCTACGCCACGCGCGGGCCACGCTGGGCGGCGCGATCATCGCCGAATACAAGCAAGGGTCACCGTCACTCGGTCCTTTCGCGAAGGGCACGCCCCTTGAAGCACAGCTTGAAGCGTACCGGGTTGGCGGTGCGGCCTGTGTTTCCATCCTCACCGAGCCTGCCTATTTCCTGGGTTCCTCGGAGGATGTCACCGCGGCGGGAGCCTTTGGGCTGCCTCGGCTCTACAAGGGATTTGTCATCTCGGAATCCCAGATGGACGAAGCCGCGGCCTGCGGCGCGGAAGCGGTGCTGCTCATCGCCCGTGTCCTGCGCAAGCACACGGCGGCCTTCGCGGACGCGGCCCGGGCGCGGGGCCTTGAGCCGCTCATCGAGCTGCACGATCTGACCGAAGTTCCGTACGCCCAGGATTCGGCGGCGGCCCTGGTGGGCATCAACGCCCGGGATCTGGCGACCTTCACCCTGGGCGCGCCGGACGCGGGTCCGCTCCGGGAAGCCTTCCCGGGCGCGGTGCTGATTCGGGAATCGGGGCTCGTGTCGCCGGGAGACGCCATCGCCGCCTTTCGCGCGGGATTCGATGCCGTGCTCATGGGCGAGGCGCTCATGCGAAGCGTGGATCCCGCCGCCTTCCTTCGTCGCATTTTCGAAGGTCTGAACCAGGAGGTGGCCTCATGAAACTCAAGGCCAAGGTCTGCGGCCTGACCAATGCAGATGACGCGAGGCTCGCCCTCCACATGGGCGCGGATTTCGTCGGCTTCGTCCACCATCCGCCCAGCCCCCGCCACTGTGGGGACATTCCTTCCGCCAGCGCCAACGCGGGCGGGAAGGGGGTACTCGTCATCGTGGGGGAGGAAGCAGGTCCCATGATCGCCCTCGCCCGGGCCGCCGGTCTGACCTGGATCCAACCCCACTCTCGGGACCGCAAAGCCGCCCTGGTTCAGGACCTGCGCGGGGCGGGCTTCAAGGTGCTGCTGCCCTGGCCGGATGAAGGGGGTCAGGAGCCCATCAAGGCCGAGCTCTACCTCTGGGAGCCCAACCCCAAGCGGACGGGCGTGCCCGGCGGGTCTGGACAAGCCCACGAGGCCCTGCATCCGCCGCCGGGGCCCTACCTCCTGGCGGGTGGACTGGATGCGGAGAATCTCCAGCGCCGTCTCGCCATTCTTCCTCTCGTCACCAAGTCCCTCCTCCGGGGCGTGGACGCGGCCAGCCGTCTGGAAGCGGGCCCTGGACGCAAGGATCCCGTGAAAGTGCAGGCCTACCTGGAGAATGCCCATGCCCTCCACCTTTGAATTGCCCACCCGGTTCGGGACGGCGGGTTACGGCGGTTGCTATGCGCCCGAAACCCTGATGATGCCGTTGATGGAGCTTGAAGCCGCCCTTCGCGCTGCCCTCGCCGATCCCACCTTCGAGGCGGAACTCAAAACGGAACTCCGCGTCTTCGTGGGGCGACCGACCCCTCTGACACCCGCGCCCAGGCTCGCGGCGGCCCTGGGGTTCCGCCAGGTGCTTCTGAAGCGCGAGGATCTCTCCCACACCGGTGCCCACAAGATCAACAACGCATTGGCCCAGGCGCTGCTCGCCCGGCGCATGGGGAAAGCGGAGATCATCGCCGAAACCGGCGCGGGACAACATGGCGTGGCCACCGCCGCGGCTTGTGCGCGCTTGGGCCTTAAATGCACCGTCTACATGGGTGTGACGGACATGGCCCGGCAGGCGCCCAATGTGGCCCGCATGCGCCTCTTCGGCGCGGAAGTGGTCGGCGTCGAAGCGGGGCAGGGCACCCTCAAGGAAGCCGTGAACGAAGCTTTGAGGGCCTGGGCGGGGCGCTGTGACGCCGCCCATTACATCCTGGGCTCCGCCCTGGGGCCCCATCCCTTTCCGACCCTCGTTCGGACTTTTCAGACCGTCATCGGCGAAGAAGCCCGGAGGCAGGCCTTGGATCTCACCGGCAACCTCCCCGAAGCGGTGATCGCATGCGCGGGCGGGGGCAGCAACGGCTTGGGGCTACTCGTGCCCTTTCTTAAGGATCCTCTCCGCCGCATCGCGGTGGAGGCTGGGGGCCACGGGGAAGGTCTGGGTGAGCATGCCGCACGCGTCTCAGGGGGACGGGCGGGGGTGCTCCACGGCTGCAAAACCTTGCTCCTCCAGGATGAGGAAGGCCGAACCGCCGAGACCGCCTCCATAAGCGCGGGTCTGGATTACCCAGCCTTGGGGCCGGAACTCGCGGCCCTGGCCTCCGATCACATGGTTGAAGTCTGGCGCGCAAGCGATGAAGAAGCTCTACTTGGGGCTCAACACCTCTGCCAATTGGAGGGCATCCTTCCCGCTCTGGAATCCAGCCACGCCCTTGCGATGCTGCCACGCCTGGCCCAGGAAGGCATCGGGACCGTTCTCCTGGGTCTCTCCGGTCGGGGAGACAAGGACCTCGCCACCTATCAAGCCCGTTTAGGGATTTAAAAAACATCCACGGATTCCACAGATTGCACCGATTAAAGGGCCTCTGTGGAATCGGTGAACCCTCTGGATAGCTCCCCATGAATCCGATTCTCCCTTTTCTCATGGCCGGTGACCCTTCGCTGGAGTCCCTCCCGGCCCTGCTCTTGGAAGCTCATGCCCTTGGCATCGAGGCGCTTGAGGTTGGCCTCCCCCATTCGGACCCTATCGCCGATGGCCCGGTGCTCCAGGCTGCGGCCCACCGGGCGATCTTGAAGGGCGTCACGCCTCGGAAGGTCCTGGAGGCGCTGGCTGTGGTGACGAAGTCTCCTGACTTGATTCTGTTCACCTACCTGAACCCGCTGCTCCAGCTGGGCTCGGAGGAATTGATCCGACTCCTTCGTCCCACGCCCATCCGGGCCTTGCTGGTGGTGGATCTGCCCTTCGGAGAAGAACCCGCCTTCGAGGCGCGGCTACGGGAGGCCGGCTATCCCATCGTGCCCTTGCTGGCACCCACCAC
>JAFDVN010000054.1 GCA_018269025.1 Acidobacteriota bacterium
CGCGGGGGCGAAGGGCTGGTCGCTCCAGGCGAGGTGACGGCGCATGGGCTTCAGGTCCAGATCCAGGCCGCCCGCCATCCGTCCCACTTCGGAAGCCCAGGCCCCCGCGGCGTTCACGAGGGTCGTGGCGTGGAAGGCGCGCCGCGCCGTCTCGACTTTGAAGCCATCCGCCTCTGGATGGATCGCCGTCACGGCCTCGCCGTAGTGCAGATTCGCGCCGCCTTCCCGCGCGCGGCGCGCGCAGGTCCCGAGCAGGCCATGGATGTTGATGAGGCCGTCCCCGGGCATCCGCAGATGCGCGCCCGCGTGCAGACCCGGCTCGCCGCTGCCTTCGGCGCGGATGGCTTCGACACCGAGTTCCCTTGCCTCGGCCTCCAGGGGGTCGAGGTTGGCCGGGTCCATAGCGAGGAGGAGCCCCCCGGTCATCTCCAGCAGGCCCTCGGAAGCCAGCCGCGCCCGGCCCTCCACGGCCAGCCGTGAATGCTCGATGCGCCCCGTGAGGGACCGCGCCATGCCCGCGTTGTGGCCCGAGGCGTAGAAGCCCGGCACCAGTTCCCGGTCCAGCAGGGCCACGCTCCGAGCCTTGCCAGTCAAGGCCGCGGCCGTCGCGAGCCCGGCGATGCCGCCGCCAATGATGAGGATGTCCACTGTGTCCAAGATCACGCCTCGCCCTCCAGGATGACAGAGGGGGTTGACGGGCGGGTCCATCCAGCCGAAAGTGATACTCCACCCCACCTGGGGAGGGGTATTCGGGAATAAGGAGTCCGACATGACCAAGCTGAAGATCACGGGAATGACCTGCGGGCACTGCGTCCGGTCCGTCACGGGAGCGCTGAAGACCGTTCCGGGCGTGACGAGTGCCGAGGTGGACCTGAAGGCGGGATCCGCCACGGTGGAGGGAGCGGCCGATCCGGCTGCCCTCGTCTCGGCGGTGGTGGAAGAGGGTTACCAGGCGGAGGTGCTGCCGTGAAGGGCCACGGGGCTCACGGCTTGCACTTGGATGCTGCCGTCCGCGCCGACGCCAAGAAGCGCCTCGCCTCCGTGCGCGGCCATGTGGAGGGCATTCTCCGCATGCTCGAGGATGACGGCGTCTACTGCGTGGATGTGCTGAAGCAGTTGAAAGCCGTCGAAGGCGCGTTGGACCGCGTCGGCGCGCTCGTCCTCAAGAGCCACCTCACCCACCATGTGGCCACCGCCGCCGGGCGCGGCGATGAAGCGCGAATGGTGGACGAACTGATGGAACTCCTCAAATACCGGTGAAGCCATGGACATCAAAACCTTTCCCATCGAAGGGATGACCTGCGCCTCCTGCGTGCGGCGGGTGGAGAAGACACTGAAGAAGGTGCCCGGAGTCGCGGAGGCTTCCGTGAACTTGGCGCTCAACGAGGCGACGGTCACCTTTGAAGGCGCGACCCCCGAAGCGATGGCGGAGGCCCTGAAGGCGCAGGGTTACTCGCTCGTGCTGGACACGGGGAAAAAGGTGGATGAGGCGGCACGCCTGGGCTGGCGCGCGCTTATCGCCGCCCTGCTCACCGCCCCGCTGCTGCTCGGCATGGTTCCCGGCGCGCCCCATCTGGATTGGTGGCTCCAGGCGATCCTGTCGGGCCTCGCCACCTTTGGCGCGGGTTCGGGCTTTTTCCTCCGCGCCGCGCGGCAGGCGCGGAGCCTCGAATCCAGCATGGACACCCTCGTCGCCCTCGGCGCGGGTACGGCCTGGGCCTTCGCGGTGATCGAGGCGCTTCGCGGCGTCCATCACCTCACCTTCGAGACGGCGGCGGCCCTCGTCGCCTTTCTGCTGCTCGGGAAGTGGCTGGAGGCCCGCATGAAGGGTCGGGCCGCGTCGAGTCTGGCTTCGCTGCTGAAGCTGGCCCCGGCGAAGGCGCTGCGCCTCGAAGGCGGCGTTGAAATCGAAGTGGCGGCTTCGGACCTGCGCCCCGGTGACACGGTCCGCGTGAAGCCCGGCGGTGCCATTCCAGCGGATGGGGTCGTCCTCGTGGGTCAGGCAGAAGTGGAGGAGGCCCTGCTCACGGGCGAGCCCCTGCCGGTGCCGAAGGGCTCGGGGGACGCGGTCCTCGCCGGCGCGCTCGTTCACGGCGGCGTGCTGGAGATCGAAGTTCTCGCGGCGGGGGAGCAAAGCTGGCTCGCCCGGCTCGCGGACCAGGTCGCCGAGGCCCAGCGTTCCCGCGCGCCCATGCAGGATCTGGCGGACAAGGTGAGCGCGGTCTTCGTGCCGGCCATCCTCCTCCTCGCGGCGATCACGCTCGTGGCCTGGTGGGTTCACACAGGCGCCCTCGCCGAAGCCTGGCGTCCTGCCGTCACCACCCTCGTCATCGCCTGCCCCTGCGCCTTGGGTCTCGCCACGCCCGTCGCCCTCAGCACCGCGCTGGGCACGGCGGCGCGATCGGGCCTGCTCGTGCGGGACGCGGCGGCCTTTCAGCGCTTGTCCGAACTGACGGACCTCGTCTTCGACAAGACGGGCACCCTTACCGAAGGCCGTCCCTCGCTCGTGGAAACCCGCGGCGAGCCCGAGGCATTGCGTCTCGCCGCCGCGCTGGAACAAGGCTCCGAGCATCCCCTCGCCAAGGGCCTGCTGCGGGCGGCGGCGGGGCTTGCGCTGCCTTCCGTGGCGGCCTTCCGTGCCCACCCGGGCGGAGGTGTGAGTGGCACGGTGGAAGGTCGCGCCCTTCGACTGGGCAGCGCGGCCTTCCTCGGTCTGGATTTCGGCAGCCTTCCGGATGAAGGTACGGCGGTGGGACTCGCGGAAGGCAACGAGCTCCTCGCCGTCTTCCGTCTCGCGGATGCGGTGCGCGCCGAAACGCCCGCCTTGTTGGCGGAGCTGCGGGCGCAGGGTCTGCGCTTGCACCTTCTGAGTGGGGATCGCGCGGAGGCCGTCGCGGCGGTGGCGAAGGAACTGGGTCTGGATGAAGCGATAGGGGGCCTCAGCCCCGAGGGGAAGCAGGCCCGCATCCGGGCGCTCCAAGGCGAAGGGCGCAAGGTCGGCTTCCTCGGCGATGGCGTGAACGACGCGCCCGCCCTCGCCCAGGCGGACGCGGGCCTTTCCCTGCCGGGGCTTGAAGCCACCCAGGCCAGCGCGCCCCTGAACCTGCTGCGCCCGGGCTTCGACCCGCTGCGAAAGGGCCTCGCCCTTTCGGCCAAGACTCGGAAAGTCATCGCCGAAAACCTCGCCTGGGCCTTCGGATACAACCTCCTCCTCGTGCCCCTGGCGGCCTTCGGCCAGCTCGAACGCTTCGGCGGGCCCATGCTCGCGGGCGCGGCGATGGGCCTCAGTTCTGTGACGGTCGTCCTGAACGCCCTGCGCCTGAGGCGCGTAGACTAATCCCATGCGGCGCCTCCTACTGGCGAGTCTCGCCTTCCTGCTGCTCTTCCTGCCGGTCCAGGTGGGAAGCGCGCGGGTCATGCCGGCGATGGACTGTTGCCCCTGCTCGAGTGCGCCGACCAGTGCGCCGACCTGCCCTCAGCCATGCCCGGCACCCGCGCCCCGGCTCGCCTGTGTGGTCACACCCGCGCCGTTAGCTTTGCCCACGGAAACAGAAGTCGCCGCGCCCCGGGCGGCCGAGCCGACCCCCGCGCCGACTTTCGTCACCGCAGGGAGCACGGAACAGAGTGATGCGTCGCTGCTCGTTGCGCGCCTGAACGAGGATCCACCTGACCGCGGCCGAAGCCAGGCCAAGCTGAGCCTCTTCCGGATCTGAGACCGGACGCTTTCCCGCGTTCCCACCTCACTTCCGGAGTTCCTATGCGCATGCCCATGCGCCTGGTCCCGGCGCTCCTGCTGGCAGGCGCGCTCCAGGCCCAGGCCCCCGCCAATCCCAATCTCTCCTCACATCTCGACAAGCTCATCCAGGATGCGCTTTCGGCGAATCCCAAGCTGAAAGAGGCCCAGGCCGCCCTCGATGCCGAGCGCGCCAAGGTGCCCCAGGCCGGGGCTCTGCCGGACCCCATGGTCACTCTGGGGTATCAGAACGACGGCTTCAGCGGCCTCACCTATGGCCGCTCCAGCTTCGCCTTCGGCCAGGTGGGCGTGAGCCAGACCTTCCCCTATCCGGGCAAGCGGGGCCTCCGGACCCAGATCGCCCAGGCCGGGCTCGCGGCGGCGGACGCCGCGCTGGAGCGGACGCGGCGCGACCTCGTGGCTTCGGTGAAGCGCGGCTTCGTGGAGCTGCTTCGGCTTCGCGGTCAGCGGGAGCTGCTGGAGAAGCAGGCCACCCTCTGGGATCAGGTGATCCTCGCCACCCGGGCCAAGGTGGAGGCGGGGACCGATGGCACGACGGACCTGCTCCGGGCCCAGCTTGAGCGCACGCGCCTGTCTCAGCAGGTGGCGGAGGTGGAAGGCCGCATCATCGGCCAGACCTCGGATCTGAATCGCCTCGCGGGGCGGGAGGCGGGCACGCCCATCGAAGGCTCTGATCTGGAGGCGCTGCCGCTTCCCGCCTTGCCTGGGGAGCCGGACACGGCTCGCCTCCTCGCCGAAAGCCCCGAGCTCAGCGAGGCCCGCCACCACCTCCTCCACTTCCAGCAGCAACTGGATCTCGCGAAGTTGGACAGCCGACCCGACTTCACCGTGGGCGCGGCCTACATGCCCCAGGGCTCCATGCCCGGCATGTGGAGCGTGAGTGTCGGCTTCTCGGTGCCCCTCTGGTCGGGTCGCAAGCAGAAGCAGGCCGTGGCCCAGGCTAGAGCCGAATCCGAAGGGGAGGGCTACCGCATCCGCGACCTGGAGCAGCGCCTCACGGCGCTCACCCACGCGCGGATCGCGCGCCTCAGAAGCGACCTCGAAGTCACGAAGCTCTACCAGGACGGGCTCCTCGCCACCAGCGACGCGGCCTTTCGCGCGGCGCTCGCCCAATTCGCCGCGGGCTCGGGCTCCTTCCGCCAGACGCTGGAGGCCCTCAGCGACCGATCCAAGGATCGGAGCGGCTACCTCGATGCCCTCGCCCAGGCCCATGCAGACGCCATCGAGCTGGAACGGGCCGCCGTGGATGAATCTTCAAACGCCATGAAGGAAGGTGCCCCATGACCGCGACCCGGACCCCGCTTGTGCTCACCCTCGCCGCCGGGCTCCTGCTCGGCTCCGGAGCCACCTGGCTGCTCACCCGCGCGCCCAAGCCCACCTCCAGCGCCGCACCCGCCCTGAAGTACCACTGCCCCATGCATCCGGAGGTGGTGCGGGACGCGCCGGGGCAGTGCCCCATTTGTGGGATGGAGCTGGTGGCCTTCAATCCGTCGGCCCTCGCCTCGCCATCCGGCGAGCGGAAGATCGCCTTCTACCGCAATCCCATGGACCCTTCCGTCCATTCGCCCGTGCCCATGGACGATCCCATGGGCATGGCCTATGTGCCGGTCTACGAGGATGAGCTCGGTGGCGCGGCGCCTGTGCCGGGCCTCGCGGACATCACCATTGATCCCGCCTACCAGCGCCTCATCGGCGTGCGCACGGTGGAGGTGGCGACGGGCCCCGTGGGCGGGAGCTGGTCCACTCCCGCCACCGTCGCGGCAGATGAGGGCCGCATCTTCAAGATCGCCACCAAGACCGGCGGCTTCGTGGACAGGCTCTTCGTGGATTTCCTGGGCAAGCCCGTGCGGAAGGGCCAACCCCTCTTCGCGTTGTACAGCCCAGAGCTGTATAGCGCCCAGCAGGACCTCGCCCTCGCGGTGAAATCGAAGGCCGCCCTCGGCGCCGATGGCGCGGCCCTGGTGGAGGCGGCGGCGAAGCGCCTGCGGCTCTGGGATGTGCCAGAGTCCGAAATCCAGCGCCTGGAGCGGGGCGGCGAGCCGACACGCGATCTCCTTTTTACCTCACCGGTGAGCGGCGCGGTGACGGCGAAGAGCGTCGTCCAGGGCGCGCGGTTGCAGGCTGGGGACACGCCCTTCGAAGTGACGGATCTTTCCGAAGTCTGGGTGCTGGCCGATGGCTACGCGGCGGACCTGCCCAAGCTGAAAGTAGGTGCCAAGGCCAGCTTCACGGCACCGTCGCTTCCGGGCCGGACCTTCCAGGGTCGGGTCGCCTTCGTGGACCCGGTGGTTAATCCCCAGACCCGCACGGCGAAGGTGCGCCTGGCCTTCACCAATCCCCGGGGCGAGTTGCGTCCGGGCACCTACGGCACGGCGGTCTTCCCGGGCGGCGCTACAGGCCTTCGGGTGCCCTTCGCCGCGGTGATGGAGGATGGGGGCTCGAAGGTGGTCTTCGTGGATGAAGGCGAAGGCCACTTCACGCCTCGCGTGATCCAGATCGGCGGCCAGGATGCGGACTGGGTCGAGGTGAAGGCGGGGCTCGAAGCGGGCGAACGGGTGGCGGACAAGGCGGCCTTCCTGCTGGATTCGGAATCCCGACGCCGCGCCGCTCTTACGGGAAGCAAGGCGGGAGGTTCGGAATGATCCGCAAGCTGATCCGCTTTTCCGCCACCCACCGCCTCATCGTGCTCACCTGCACGGTGGTGGCGCTCGTGCTCTCAGTCTGGGCGATGCGCCGCGTA
>JAFDVN010000055.1 GCA_018269025.1 Acidobacteriota bacterium
AAGCCCCGCGCCAGGAAGATGCTGGCGATGGTGCCGCCTTCGGGGATGCGGTGGACGAGGATGGCCGCGAACATGAGGGCCCCCAGATTGCCATGGGCCGCCAGGGCCGCCGCCAGCGCCACCCCATCCATGAGGCTGTGGAGCGAAAGCCCGACGAGGGCCATGACGCCACTCATGCGGCTACCCGCGTGGGTTTCCTCGCCGTAGTGGAAGTGGGGCGTGATGCCGTGCTCCATCAGGTGCACGAGCAGGAAGCCAAAGACGATCCAGATGGCGTTGGCGTGGCCGCCGTTTTCAGGCGCCAGGCATTCGGGAAGGATGCCCATGAGCGCCACCGCGAGCAGGTAGCCCGCGGCCACGCCGGATACCAACCGCATGACGGAAGCACGATCCCGCAGGAATCGCACCACCACCCAGCCGCCCAGGAGCGATCCCAGGGCGGCCAGGATGGAGAGGCGGAGCAGTTCCATCAGGCTTCAGGCTTCTTGGCGGTCTTGGTGGCGCGCTTCTTAGGTGCGGCGGGCGCATCGTCCGAGGACTCGGCGGTTTTCTTGGCACGGGTCGTCTTCTTGGGCTTCGGGGCGTCTTCCGATGCCTCGACCACAGGTTCCGCGGCTTTCTTTGTGGCGCGCTTCTTGGGCGCGGTCTTGGGCGTCTCTTCGACCGTCTCCACCTTGGCCGCGGCGAGCTTCTTGGGCCGCGCGGCGGGCGTGACGAGGGAGGCAATCACTTCGCCACTCAACGCCGGAGGCTCCGGCGCGAACTCGGATTTCGATTCGGAGGCCTGAGCGGAGGACTCGCTCGCGCCTTCGGCGCGATCCCCGCCGCGTCCACGACGACGGCGGCGGCGGCGGCGTTTGCGCCCGCCTTCACCCTTGGCATCGTCTCCGCCTTCGGCCTCATCGCCTTCGTCCTCTTCGTCTTCAGGCTTGGCGCTTTCGAAGAGGGAGCGCAGGCGCTCACGCTCTTCCAGCGCCGCACGCTGGAGGTCCCGCTGGTCGTAGCCGAATCCGCCCTTGGAAGCGTCGGACTTCGCGTCGGCCTTGGGCTCGGAAAGGGCTTTCTCGAAGGAGATGGGGCTGTCTCCACCCAGCACGACCGTCTCATCCTCGCGCTTGCGACGGGGCTCGTGGTGGGCCCGGGCGGGGGCTTCGGCCTTGGGTTCCTTCTCTTCCTCACGCCGCTCGATCTCCGCCTGCATGTCCCCATAGGCGATGGCGTGATCGGGCACAATGCGGATGGAAAGGTCGCCCCGCTCTTCCAGCTCCGCGAGGTCGCGGCGCTTGGCGTTGAGCACTTCCGTCCCGATGGCGGGGGCGAGCTTGAGGGTGACGGCCTTCACATCGCCCCGGGCGGTGATCGCCTTGAGGCGGCGCACGACGGAGAGGACGAGCGCCTCCAGGCTCTTCACCTTGCCGCCGCCCTGGCACATCGGGCAGGGTTCGTGGGTGACATGCTCCAGGCTGGGCCGGATGCGTTGGCGCGTCATCACGAGCACGCCGAAGCGGTTGATCTTGCCCACCTCCATGCGCGCCTTGTCAGCCTTGAGGCCTTCCACGAGCCGATCCTGCACGGCCTTGTTGTGGCTCTCCTTACGCATGTCAATGAAGTCAATGACGACGAGGCCCGCGAGATCGCGCAGGCGCAACTGGCGGGCGACTTCTTCGGCGGCTTCGAGGTTCGTCTTGTAGGCCGTGTCCTCCTGGTTGTCGCCGGAGGTCTTCCCAGAGTTCACATCAATGGCGACGAGGGCTTCGGTCTGGTCGAGGACGAGCGCGCCGCCACTGGGCAGGGGCACCTTGCGGCCGTAGACACGATCAATCTGCTCCTCGGTCTGGAACTTGGAGAAGAGGGGTTTCTTGCCGGTGTAATGGCGGATCGCGTCCACATGCTTGGGCATGGTGCGGCGGAAGAAGGACTGCGCGTCGTGGAAGGTGTCGAGGTCGTCAATGTGGACTTCCTCGATGTCCGGCGACCAGCTGTCCCGCAGCGTGCGCGTGACGACATCGTCCTCCTGCCACACGAGGCCCGGGCCCGCGCGGTGCTTGAAGCGGGTGTTCACTTCCTTCCAGGAATCCAGCAGGAATTCCAGATCGCGCTGGAAATCCTCCTTCGTGACGCCCATGGACGCGGTGCGCACGATGACGCCGAGATCCTTGGGGATCTCCAGCTCGTCAATGAGCTTCTTGAAGTGCTTGCGCTCGTCCTGGCCTTCGATCTTGCGGCTGATGCCATTCACGGGATTGCCCGGCGTGATGACGAGGAAGCGGCCCGCGAGGCTGATCTGCGCCGTCATCATCGCGCCCTTGGAACCCAGTTCCTCGCGCACGGCCTGGACCATGATCTCCTGGTCCTTGTGCAGCAGGTCCTGGATGCGCCCGCGACGCCCGTCGGGGCTCACCAGATCGCGGGGCAGTTCACCCAAGGGCAGGAAGCCGTTCTTGGTGCCGCCATAATGGACGAAGGCCGCCTGGAGCGCCGTGTCCACCCGGACGATCTTGGCTTTGTAGATGTTGCCTTTGATCTTTTCGTTGTGGATGAACTCCACATCGTAGTCGTAGAGGACGCCATCCACGAGGGTGGCGACGCGGATCTCTTCAGGATCCGTGGCGTTGATGAGCATGGTCTTGCGGCTCAAGGGGACTCCTTGCATGGACCTTGCCGGACCCCGGGCTCCCGGGTGCGGCGGCCTTCAGATTGTGGTTGGGGATGGGGGGGCCTGAAGTCCCAGGGGGCGGGCTGTCCCGCCGACGGGCTCCCTCAGGGGGATCTCGCGGCGTCGGGCGGGGGTGCGCGGGAACCGGCTCCGGCCTGTCCGACCGGGGCAGTATGCATGGTCTCCGCCCTGGGCGCAAGC
>JAFDVN010000056.1 GCA_018269025.1 Acidobacteriota bacterium
ATGTTGGATTCCGACAGCTTCGCCTGCCCCCGCAGGTGGCGCATCGCCTTCGATAGCTTGTCGGTGAGCGCGTCGAACATGCGGACCTCGAACCTTCCATTGTAGCGGGAAGATTGAAACCACCGATGGACAGCGATGAACACCGATGGGGTTGTCCGGGTGTCAATGTCCCGGCAGTCCTGGACTCGGAGCGCCGATGCACCCTGTAAGTCAACAGATGTTGATGGAGTTTCTTGCGAAGGCGGCCATTGCGATGGCTCACCCCGAGCTTGGAATCGGTCGGCAACTGACCTATGAACCATCGGCCAAGCGGACCTTCGTGATTCAGTTTGGGGAAAGCGATGGCGTTGAGGAAGTTCAGGCCTCTCTGTCGATCATTCTTGATTCCTGCGAACGGTGGATACTCATTGAACGATATGTGCGGAATGCTCCTGGCGAACGGGCCGCCGTTCAATTTGAGAAGGTAGATCGAGATCGTCTTTTTGAGGAATTAGGTTCAACCCAGGCGATTGGACTGTCTGGCAGGAGTGATTTGTATCTGATATCCGAAGATGGCAAGACCCTGTTGACTTGGGATCACCACACGAATGACGAAGGATTAGTCGTGCAATTCAACGATGTCGAAAGGTCGAACGAAGTCCTTATGGATCTGAATCAGGTGGGCACTGAGATGGACCTCTTCTTCGCACCTTGAGGGATTTATCGGTGTCCATCGCTGTCCATCGGTGGTTTCAGAGAGACAATGCCTCATGCCGAACCGCCTCCAGCACGCTCTCAGCCCCTACCTGCTCCAGCACGCGCACAATCCCGTGGACTGGTTCCCCTGGGGTGAGGAGGCGCTGAATCGCGCTCGGCAGGAGGACAAACCCATATTCCTCTCCATCGGCTACGCGGCCTGCCACTGGTGCCATGTGATGGAGCGGGAGAGTTTCGAGAACGAGGCGGTGGCGCAGGTTTTGAACGCGCACTTCGTCTGCATCAAGGTGGATCGGGAGGAGCGGCCGGATCTGGATGACCTCTACATGGACGCGGTGCAGACGCTCACCGGGCGCGGCGGGTGGCCCATGAGCGTGTGGCTGACGCCGGACCTCAAGCCCTTCTATGGCGGCACCTACTTCCCGCTCGAGCCGCGGGGTGGGATGCCAGGCTTCCGGCTCCTCCTGCTTCGCATCGCCGAGTTGTGGCGAGCTCAACGCCTCGATGTGGTGAACCAGGCCGCCGAGTTGGCGGAGGAACTGGCGCGGCAGGCGAAGGTGCAGCCCGGCGCGGCATTGCCCGAGGCGAAAGTCTTCGACCGGATGCTCGCCCAGCTTCGCGCCTCCTTCGACGCGGAGTGGGGCGGCTTCGGCCCCGCGCCCAAATTCCCGCCCTCCATGGCCCTCGCGCTCATTCTACGGCGAGGCACCGAGGCCGATCGCCGCATGGCGCGCCGCACCCTGGACGCGATGCGGGATGGCGGCATGCACGACTGGCTCGGCGGCGGCTTCGCCCGCTACAGCGTGGATGGGCGCTGGCTCGTGCCCCACTTCGAGAAGATGCTCTACGACAACGCCCAGCTCGCGGTTGCCTACCTTGAGGCGTTTCAGGCCATGGGGGACGCGAAGGACGCCGCCACGGTGCGATCCACGCTGGACTACCTCCTCCGCGACCTTCGGGATGATTCGGGCGGCTTCCACGCCAGCGAGGACGCCGATAGCGAAGGCGAAGAGGGCAAGTTCTATGTCTTCACAGCGGGCGAGGTGCAGGAAGCCCTTGGCGCGGACGCCGCGCGATTCGGCGCGGCCTACGGCATCACCGCCGAAGGCAATTTCGAGCATGGGACGAGTGTCGTCCACCGCTTCTCGTCGAAGGCCGACCTTTCGCCCGACGACGATGCACGGCTCCGCGAGCGCCTGCGCCTGTGGCGCGACGCCCGAGTCCGCCCGGGCAAGGACGACAAGGTCGTCGCGAGCTGGAACGGCCTCGCACTTTCCGCCTTCGCGAAGGCGGGAGCGGTGCTGGACGAACCGCGCTACCTCGATGCGGCCACGGCCTGCGCGGCCTTCCTGGAGCGGGAGCTGTGGAAGGGCGACCACCTGCTCCGCATCTTCCGTCATGGGAAGGCGGCTACTGCTGGCTTTCTCGAGGATTACGCCGCGGTGGCCCTGGGGCTCGTGGATCTCTTCGAGGCTGTCTTCGATCCGCGATGGTTGCGTCTCGCGGAGAAGGTCGCGGACGCGATGCGAGCGCGCTTCGAGGATGCAGAAGCGGGCGGCTTTTTCGCCACGGAAGCGGGCCAGGGCGACCTGCTGATCCGTCTCAAGCCCGGGTTCGACAATGCGCTCCCCAGCGGGAACACGCTCGCCGCGCAAGCCTTGGCGCGTCTCGCCCGGCACTTGGAGCGAGAAGACTTCCGCCACTCCGCCGAGCGTGTCCTCACCTGCTTCGGACCCTGGATGGAGCGTGCGCCCCGGGCCTTCCCGGGGATGATGAGCGCCTTGGATTTCGTGATCTCCGAGCCGATGGAAGTCGTGATCGTTGGAGCGAGGGCGCATCCGACCGCCAAGTCCATGCTTCGGGAGGCCCGGTCCCGCTTTCTTCCGAACGCGATCACCAGTTGTGCCATGCCCGGCTCGGACCTTCCGCTGCATCTTGGGCGCGATCAGATTGCGGGCGAGCCCGCGGCTTTCGTCTGCAAGAACCACACTTGCGCCGCGCCCGTCGGGTCGCCCGAAGCCCTGGCATCGCTCCTGCTTTGACTCAGCTTTGACGAATTGTCTTCGTCAAAGATCCCCTTGCGGGACAGGGGCCGGAGCCCATGCTGAAGGCAGGGTGAAACAACCAACTCGTTTCATTCACCAATGGGGCGACCCTATCCGCCAGCCCCTTCCGGCACCGCTTCGGGGGTGACCGCGACACACACCGGGCGCCAGTGGGCGCCCTTTGTGTTGCCGCCAGTGGGCGCCCTTTTGGTTGCCTGAGTGGATGCCTTCGGGAAGGCTGGGAGCCATGAGCCTCACAATGACCCCGGACCTCCCCGCCTTCGCTAAGGTGTCCATCTCGCCCATCGCCTACCTGCAGGAATCCTGGGCACGGATGAAAGGCCAATACGGGGTCTTTCTCGGCATCACCGTGGTCGGGATGCTTCTCGGCGGAGCGGTGCCGCTGGGCATTCTGCTTGGGCCGATGCTATGCGGCATCTACTTCTGCTTCCGTACCCAGGCCCAAGGAGGCCGGGTCACCTTTGATCAACTCTTCAAAGGCTTCGACTTCTTCAGCGAGGCCTTTCTCGCCTCGCTGCTCATGGTCGTGGCGAACATGGTGGTGCTTTTGCCGCTCATGCTGGTCCTGTTCTTCGGCCTCTTCGCCACCGCGCTGGGCGGCGCCATGGGGCACGGCGCAGAGAAGGCGATGCCCTTCATGGGCTGTTTCCTATTCGGGGCCTTCTTCCTGGTGGTGATGCTGGTGTCGGCGATCATCAGCCTCCTCTTCACCTTCACTTTCCCCCTCATCATGGATCGCCAGATGAAAGGCCTGGACGCGGTGAAGCTGAGCCTCCACGCGGCCATGGCCAACTTCGGCGGGCTCTTTCTCCTGGCTCTCGTCAACGGTCTCCTCAGCTTCGCAGGCTTGCTCTGCTGCTATGTCGGTGCCTTCCTCGTCCTGCCCATCACCCTCGGCACCCACTGGATCTGCTACGAGCGGGTGTTCGGGATCAAGGAAGAGCACCACGCGCCGGTATGAAACTCGACTTCCCGGTCTGAAATCGGCTCGTCTTCTAGCGTGATCTGGAAACCGTGGCATCGGATTGGATGGCCTGGGCGCGCCGCTGCAGGCTGGAAGGAGGCAGGGGTGCTTTCTCCATGAAAAAGTGACGGAGGGCCTGTCGCTTTTCCGGGATGAGCCGAGGCCGGACCTTATCAGAAGGTGCAAGCGCGAAGAAATCTCCTTGGATTTGATAACAGGCGTTCAATTCGGGTGGCATGAAGCGCAGCCCGAAATTCTGAATGGAAGTCCCAGGCTGGGCGCGGACCGTGAGCGTCCAAGGCGCGCGCGCAAGCAACCCAAGGGGCTTGAGACCGTGGAAGTCAATGGAGAATGGAGCTTGGAAGGGTACCGACATGACGCTGTTCAGGCATTCGGGCTCGAGCTCGAAGTAGGCGTCGTAGCGGCAGAGCGATTCATCCAGGCTGGTGAGCCTCACCCGCCGGGGACGGACAGGCAGGGGCGCGGTGTGATGGGTCTGGATGCATTGAAAGTGCGTCCCCTCGTCGCCCATGTTGGTGGACATGGAGAAGCGCGGCACGGCAAAGTAGCGCCCTGTATCCACGAGATACGCGTTGTAAAGCCGCTTCCAGGACTGACCCGGCCAGGCTCGAACCGCTTCTGGAATGCGAAGATCGGAGTTGATCGCTTCATCCGAAGCGCCATCAAGCCAGATCCGAAAGGCACTCCATTGGCTTTTGGTCCAGGCCTGTCCCCAGGAGCTCGCGGACTGGGTGAAATACAGGTCGAGGCCATCGTCCATGGGCAGAAAGGGGAATCCCCCGAATTCGTTGAACAGGAAGGCATAGAGCGAAATTCCGCCGATCCGGTCATCCGCGTCATAGACGGCACACGCTTCCCGCGCGAAGGCATAGAAGCCAGGCGCGACCGCCAAGTCATCTTCCAGGAGCACCACGGATCCGAACCGAGCGGCGAGATCTCCGCAGGCAAGAATATGGGCCTTCAACCCCAAGGGCGCTGGTTGTTCCAAAATCTCCAAGGGCCCATGGGGCCAAATCAACTCCCGGGCCAGGGCGCGGACATCCGGGGAGGCGTTCCCTTCGAGGCTGATGACCAGGGGAACGGGCTTCGCCTCGTTCGAATAATCCGCCCGGAGCAGGGCGTCCAGGAGACGACGCAAGGCGACGGGGCGGTTGAAAGCAGGTACGACGATGGCGGGACGCATGAAGGCTCGTGGAGCTAAGGCATTGATAGGCCAGTAGGGGCCCTTGGGTCGAAGCATGAAGATTCTGACAGCTATTGACACGCCCCGCGGGGTCAGGGTTTAACGCCGGTGCGACTTAACTTTCTAAGACCCTTGGGTATTACCTCCGGACCTACCAAGGGCCGATGAGGAAATCGAGGGTGGATAGGAAGGTGATGGGGATGAAGGTGACGAGGGTGCAAGAGAGGATGATTCTCAGGTTTCGGGCATCCTTCGCTGGTGAGAGCCGCCCGACCAGGTACCCCGCTCCCGCCCCCATCGCCGCCACTACGAGAAAGCCACCCAGCAGGCCATACACCGCCCAGGCGACCAGGACAAAGGCGCACACCGAGAGGACGCTCATATTGGCCGTGCCGAAGGTGCCTTGAGGCCCGATCAGCCCCGCGAAGGGGATGGGGAATCGGAAGGTGAAGGCATAGAGCAGGGAGATGAAATAGCTGCTCACGAGTGCGACGATCGCGCCTTTGAGAAGGTTCATGGAGGAACCCCGCAGGTGGTCACTTTGGAGTAGAGCGGTTGGCATCTCCTGACGCTACCGCTCCGCGAGCAGGTTCACCATGACTTGGCGGCGGCCAGGTGGGCGTCGAGCTGCTCGAAGGTGCCGACCAGACCTTGCGCCATCTGCTCCATGTCCACCTCGAAGGCCGCGGCCTCCGCGTCCGAGAAGGATTGGACCAGCGCGAGTTTCGAAGGCTCGACCACCTCCCGGAACACCCACAGGCCCCGATACGGGCAAAATCACATCAGGAACGCAGATTGATATCGTAAGCTACGCGAACGGGGACTAGACGAATCTCACTAATTATCAGGGCTCGAGGTCCCGCCGCAGTGACCGCAGGAGTAGGCGGAGCTCGAGGAGTAATGGGCGAGCCGCTAGCAGGATGAGAAAGAGGGCGAGAGGAATCATCGTCTTGAAACCCATGCGCCGGAATCCTACCGCTCCCACAATCCCGCCCGTGATGAAGGAGGCCAGCAGAAGGCCCACAAGCTTAAGGTGGGAACGGTCAGCCTTGATGATCGGCGCATCCTTGAGGTCCGGGGAATTCCTGTAGAACAGCTTTGCCAGTTCGATGCCAAGGTCCGTCACATTCCCCGTCATGTGGGTCGTTCGAACCACGGCACCGCTGATGTTCGTCGTGACCGCATTGTGCATGCCCATGATGAAACAGAGGAAAGTCGTCGCCATAGGGAGGTCCAAATGGACCTTTCCCCCCAGGCGTGCGCCCAGGTAGCCGAAGACGAGCAGAAAGACGGATTCCACCAGGAGACTCAAGGCGTAGCGGCTTCGCATCCGATGGCGCTTCCCATAGGAAACGAGGATCGTGGATATCGCCGCGCCTCCGATGAAGCAGAGCATCATCACGAGGAAAGAGATGGCGGTCGCGAAGTCTCCTAGGGCCGAATCATCCGCGAGGCTTGAGACCACGCCGGTCATGTGCGAGGTGTACCGGCCCACGACAAGAAAGCCACCGGCGTTCACCGCCCCCGCCACGAAGGCCATGGACCAGGCGAGCTGGCGATTCATTTCCGCCGTGCGGGCATCGCCTTCCCGCGTGATGGACTCGAAGCGTCCCGGAAGCGCTTTCAATATGCCAAGAATCGCGGCCTGGGCCTCGGCAGGGTCCAAGTTGCGGCGCAGATGCCGCATGACATGGCGCTCGGTCAGGGCCTGAAGGTAACGGGGGATGCGTCTCATCGCCCGTGCGCCTTCATGTCCACCACCCTTCGAGCCGATGTCCGTGGGTTGTGGAGGTTGCGGGAGAGAGATCGTGGGGCAGAGGCATTCTTTGATGCTAGCGCCCCGGGGCGGGGGTATTCATCGGCTCGCGGCCAGGTGGGCGTCGAGCTGCTCGAAGGTTCCGACCAGGCCCTGCGCCATGCCTTCCATGCCCACCTCGAAGGCGGCGGCTTCGGCGTCGCTGACCTCGAAGGTCTCCTTCTTGAAGGTGAGGACGGTCTGTCCATCGCGCTCCACGAAGGTCAGCGTGGACAGCGTCTCCATCGGCCAGTCCGGCATCATGGGATGAGGCCGGACGCGGCCCTCGGCATCCGAGAAGGACTGGACCAGTACCAGCTTCGAAGGCGGATCAATCTCGCGGAACTTCCACAGGCTCCAGCCCTCCTTGCCATCGGGCATCTGCCAGCAGTGATGGAAAGTGCCGCCTGGGCGAAGATCCATCCTGTGAACGGTCATGGGCCAGCCCTTGGGGCCGAACCACTGCGCGAGCCGTTCGGGTTCCGTCCAAGCCTTCCAGACGAGGGAGCGGGGCGCCTGGAAGGTGCGAGTGAGGGTGAATTCCCTGTGCTGGGTCATGGTGGTCTCCGGGGTGAGGGTTGGGTGGGGGGTGAGGTCAGGGTTTGCGGCGGCCACGGGGCTTCTCCTTTTTTTGAAGCTCCTGGAGGTAGACTTCCAGCTGATCGAAGTTCTCCTCCCAGAAGCGGCGGTAGTGTTCCATCCACTCCGCCACCTCCCGCAGGGGCTTGGCCTCCAGGTGGCAGGGCCGCCACTGGGCCTCCCGGCCGCGGCTGATGAGCCCCGCCTTCTCCAGCACCTTCAAGTGCTTGGAGATGGCCGGAAGGCTCATGTCGTGGGGCGCCGCCAGTTCCATCACCGTCGCCGCCCGCCTGCTGAGGCGCGCGAGGATCGCCCGTCGCGTGGGGTCCGCGAGGGCGGCGAAGGTGGCGTTGAGTCGGTCGGAGGTGGGGAGCATTTGGTTCACCGTCGGGTTAAATAACCTATAGGTGAAGTATTGTGGAAGCTTCAGCATTGTCAAGCCCCCTCCAACCTTTTTCTGGTTCATCGCGCAGTTCCGGGAAGAATCGCCAACCACAGGTTCCATTCGAGGCCTCCCGGTTCACGCCGAGGACGACCAAAACAGGAACACAGAGGAAACACAGAGGGACACAGAGGTTCACCCTCGAACGGTCAGCGGAAGCCATCGGTTCAGGGCGCGAAGCTCGGAGGCTTTTGAGGGCCTCCCACCCTCGCGCCCTCAACCTTGCCGCGAAGCGGCAAGCCCGCCTGTGGCGGGCGGCTTCCGTGTTCGAGTCCCCGAGCCCCCTCTGTGTCCTCTATGCATCTCTGTGATCTCTGTGTTCCGACTTTTTTGGGGGCGAATGGTCGTGGTCTTCCTGGGGGCGATCATCTCTCCGCTAATCCAACATGAACCATTTTCATTGGGTTCAGCTTCATCTCGTGGATCAAAGTCTCCTACGCCCGCTAGACTTCGGTGTTCTCAAGATAATGCTTCATCGCTTCGTTGGCTTTCGTCATGCGCTTGCCGAACTCTTTGTCCACATTCACAAAGGTATCGTCGTGACTCTTGTTGATGTCGTAGGCTTTCCGGTATTCGTCCGTCAGGGCTTCGAGGGGTTTGTGGAGTTGGGTTGGGAGAGTTTCGACCCTGGCCCGATGTGGTGGGGCGGGTGGTTTGCCTCGCTGGAAAAAGGCTCCGTTGCCTCATCCATATTCGTTTCGGTAGCGTTCGTTGATGGCCGCGATTTGGGCACGATGACCAGCGAGATTGAAGTCTTCATTGGGTGCTCCATTTTCGGTTGGTCGGTACGGGGTTTCGGCTCCATCCCCGGGAGCCACGGGTTCTTGGCCCACGAGAGAATGTCCTCGTCCGGCTCCATGTCCCTGAGCCCCAGTCGCGCCCGCTTCTCCGCTTCCGGCTCGTCGTGCGGGTTCGGATACTTCTGGTAGTCCCTCTGTATGTAGGCCACTGTGCCCTCCTGCTTGTGCAAGTGTCACACTCCCCGCGCTTCGCCATGGAAAATTTGAGAGCCATCAAGGGCTGTGATTTCGTCAATGCCCATGCCCGTTTCTGGGCATGCAGGTATAGACATTCGAAATCGCGGTCGCATCGGTCCCGAAACGGAAGAATACCCGTTGATTCAGCATGGGGCAGCCCGCTCCTGAGAAGGTTGTGCGGGGTGTCGACATATGAGGACTCGTTCAATTCCGTCGCCGCATAGTTATCGCGCTAATCGCCGTGTTGCCAACGGCGAATACAGCGCTCTGGATCGGGGCTTCCTATCCTCTGAGCCGGGCGAACCTAGAAGGATCAGTGGTGCGTCGCGCGAAGCTTCAACCCCAGCGCGTTGATCGCCTTCTCCACCGTGGAAAATTCTGGGTTTCCGTCTTTCGAGAGCGCCTTGTAGAGCCCTTCGCGGATGAGGCCGGTGTCCCGCGCGAGCTGCGCCATGCCTCGCGCGCGGGCGAGGTCGCCGAGCGCCGCGCGGATCAGGCTGGCGTCGCCATGGCCCTCTACCTCGAAGCAGGCTTCGAGGTAGAGGGCCATATCCGCCTCGTTTTTGAGGTGCTCCGCCGCGTCCCATTTCTTCAGCTTGGTGCCCATGGGATCCTCTTACCCGATCTGCCATTCTTCTTATGGACTATTCAATATTTATGGACTTTGAATAATTCTGACCTATATTTGGATGCGTGGAGGTATTCCCATGTCTGGCATAGCTGCAACTCTTACCCAAGGCGGACGATTGGTGCTGCCGGCTAAGGTGCGCTCGCAGCTCCACTTGGAGGATGGGGATCGCCTGGTGATCGAGGTCCATGGAGACTCCCTCACCGTGACACCGGTTCGGGTGAAGATCCAGGAAGCCCAGAAGCTTGTAGCCAAATACATCAAGCCAGGGGGTTCCCTGGTGGATGATCTGCTCGCAGAGCGGCGCCAGGAGTTTGCCCGTGAGGTAGGGGAGTGAGCGCTCCGTACCTACTTGACGCCAGCGCGGTGCTCGCCTTGCTCGGCAATGAAGCCGGTAAGGATCGAGTCGAAGAGCTGCTTGCCCAAGGGAACTGCCATATCAGCGCCGTCAACTACCAGGAAGTGATGTTCCGCCTGGTGAGAGTGGGGATGCCTGATCGAGAGGCTCAGAAAGCCATTGATAGCCTCGGCATGGTGATCCTGTCCTACACCCCTGCGCTGGCTCAAGACACTTCTTTGGCTGCAATCGGCTTCAAGCTGGGGCTCTCCCTTGGCGACCGCTGCTGCCTGACCACCGCGCTACAAGCAGGGATGATTGCCCTGACCACCGAGCAGGAATGGAAGAAGGTCAAGGTTTCCGAGCTCAAGATAGAGGTGATCCGGTAGGGACATACTTCACCTCCTTCGTCGCAATGCAATAAACGGTCGGATTGATGTCTTTAGAAAGGTCAGCTTCGCCGTGTCGCGAGCAGGTGGCCGATGGCGACGGCGGCGGCGTCGGCGGCGTCGGCGGGGAGGGGCTCTTTGAGGTTGAGGAGCATCATCACCATCTTGCCGACTTGCTCTTTGGCGGCCCAGCCGTAGCCGGAAACGGCCTTCTTCACCTGCATGGGGTTGTAGTCGCCCACGGGGAGGCCGTGCAACGCGGCGGTGAGGAGGATGCCGCCGCGGATCTGGCCGAGCTTGAGCGCGGTGGCGGCGTTCTTCTCCACGAAGGGCGATTCCACCGCCATGAAGGTCGGCGCGTGGGCGGCGATGGCTTCGCTGAGTCGCAGGTGGATGCCGTGGATGCGTTGGTCAAAGTCCGCGCCCCGCGGCGAGCGGATGACGCCCGCCTCCACGAGCCCCAAGCGCGACCCGTTGCGCTCCACCACCGCGAAGCCGCAGGCCAATGAGCCAGGGTCCACGCCGAGGCAGCGGAGGGGCGCGTTCATCGGGCCTTCTTCCTGGGGCCTTGCGCCTTGCCGCCGCCACGGACGCTGCCTTTGGGTGCTTTGGGCTTCCGGTCCCGATTGGGCTTGCGGTCGTTTGAAACGGGCCCTTCGTAGCGGCCACGCTTCGGAGTTTCGAAATCGGCCTTGGCGAGTTTGGCGGGGGCGGCGAGGGCGGGAGTGAAGGTGAAGGGCTTGCCTTTGCCGTCGGCGGCTTGGGCTTCGGTGAGCCAGGCGCTGACGCGGCGCAGGTCTTCGTCCACGCCGGTGATTTCAGCCTCAACGGTCGCACCGATGCCGAGGACCACTTGGCCGCGCACGCCGGTGATCTTCGTGCGGTGCTCATCCACGACGAAGTCGCCGCCGAGGGCCGCGAGGGGTACGCCCACTTCGATGAAGGGCGAGGCGAGTTGCAGGAAGACGACCTTGGGCGAGAAGCCCTGGATGCGGCCTTTGAACTTCTGGCCGATCTTCGGCTTCATCAACAGGCAGGCCTTCCACTTCTTGTTTTCGCGTTCGGCCTCCGTCGCCTTCTGCTCCGCGTCGCTGGCTTGCTTGGCGACGAGGGCGAGCTGAGCGTGGAGGCCATCGGGAAGCTTCTCGCCTCGCAGCACCTTGCGAAGGTTGCGGTGGACGATGAGATCCGGATAGCGGCGGATGGGCGAAGTGAAGTGCAGGTAGTCATCCAGCGCGAGGCCCGAATGACCGATGTTGTCGGCGGAATATTCGGCCTTCTTCAGGGAGCGCAGCAGGAGCGTGTTGATCATCGCCTCCAGCGGGCCGCCGCGGATCTTCGCGAGCATGGCGTTGAGGTGCTCAGGGGTCGGCGTCTCCTTCGCGCCCAACAGTCCGAAGCCCCGGGCGGTCTCGGCGAAGATCTCTAGTTTCAGGGGATCCGGCTCGTCGTGGATGCGGTAGAGGCTCGGGATCTTCTTGCGGGTGAAGAAGCGCGCGACGGCTTCATTGGCGAGGAGCATGAACTCCTCGATCATCTTGTGGGCGTCGTGGCGCTCGTAGGGCTTGGCATCCACGGGGCGACCTTCGGCATCGAAGAGGAACTGGGTTTCTTCGGTGTCCAGATTCATCGCACCGCGTCCCATGCGGATGTCCGTGAGGCCACGGGCCACCGACAGCGCTTCATCCAACATGGCGCACAACTCTGGCCCAAGCTCGGCGCGCTTGGCGGGCTTTTCGTCGAGGCAGGCTTCTTTCACTTCGTCGTAGGTGAGGCGCTTGCGGGAACGGATGACGCTTTCCGAAAAGCGCGTCTCGACCACTTCGAGGGTCGCCGAAAGCGTGATCCACGCGGTCATCGTGAGGCGATCAACCTTTTCCCGGAGGCTGCACAGATCGCCGCTGAGGCGCTCGGGGATCATGGGAATGGCTTCGTCCGGGAAGTAGACGCTCGTGCCGCGGACGCGGGCCTCTTGGTCCAGCGGGCCGTCCTCCACGACATAGTGACTCACATCGGCGATGTGGACGCCGAGGAGCCAGCCGCCTTCGGGCAGCGCGTCGAGGCTGATGGCATCGTCGAAATCCTTGGCGGTGGGCGGATCCACGGTGCAGGTGAGCGTCTTACGCAGATCCTCGCGTTTGCCGAGCCAGCTTTCTGGAATTTCAGTCGGGAAGGGCGCCAGCTCCTTCATCACCGCGTCGGGGAAATCCGTCCTCAGGTTGAAGAGCGCTGCCGTGAGCTTGTTCTCGATGCGAAGGTCCGTGGGGCGTCCGAGCTTGGCGATCACCGTGCCGCGAAGCTGGACGGCTTCGGGATCGGCCTCCAGCTTCACGCTTACGAGGTCGCCATCCCCCGCGAGATCCGTGGGGGGTACGGAGACGAGCTGGCCCAGGCGCGGGTCCAGCGGGATGGCGCGCCAGGCCTTGGGGCCGAGCTCCACCCGGCGCTGGAGCGTGGCGGGGATGGGCGCTTCGCCTCGGGCGAGCACTTGGATCACCCGGGCGCGGGGGCGGCCGAGATGATCCTCGCCGGTCACTTCGCCCTGCACCCGGTCGCCGTGGATGGCGCCGTGCTTGTCCCGCCAATCCACGAAGAGGTCGCTGCCCTTCGCCGTCGCACCGAGGACACGGAGGAATCCGCCGGGGCCTTCGGGATGGCCGAGAAAGGTGGCCTCAAAGGTTTCGAAGGGACGGAACCCGTGGCTGGGTGCGGTCGCGGGCTTAGGCCGTTCCCGCCGGTCCGGCGTGCGGCTTGGAGGACGGGGCTGGAAGCGGGGTTTTCCGGGACGGGGCATGGCCCAGCGTATCAGGCCACTTGCCCGCTCTTCCTTGGATCGAAGTCCAGCTTGGCGGCTTTGCAGGCGGCGACGAAGCTATGGCGGTCGTGGCAGTGGGTGTAGGCCTCCATGGCTTCCACATCCTTGTTCTGGACGAGCTCGAGGAGGGCTTCGGCCTGGGTCACCTGGCCGTAGGCGCGCCCACTCTTCATGGCCGTGGGGACCTTGGCGAGATCCCACTTCCGCAGCACGGCCTGAATGTCCGGCGAATTGAAGACCGTTTCGAAGGCCGCCACCTGCCCGCCGATGGGGCGCGGTAGCAGGACCTGATGGGCGACGGCCTTGAGTCCGGTGGCGAGCAGCGCGCGGACGAGGTGCTGGGATTCAGGCGGCTGACGGTCCACAAGCCGCTCCAGAGCCGCGATGGCAGAGGGCGCTTCCACCACCGCGATCACGAGGCGGCCGGAGATGCCCGCTTCCAGCACTTGGAGCGCCGTTTCGCCATCCCGCACCGCATCCACGGCGAGCACATCCGGCGCCTGTTTGAGGGCGGCCCGGAGGGCCCGGCGCTGGTCGCTGCCTTCGCCGCCGGTTTCCCGCTGGCGCACGACGGAGCCCGCGGCGGGGATCTTGAACTCCAGCGAATCCTCCACGCTGATGAGGAATCCGCTGCGGCGCTCGGCCGCACGACGCAGAAGCGCCGCCAGCGTTGTGCTTCGCCCAGAGCCGGGCGTGCCTGCGAGGAGGACGAGGCCTTTGGGGATGTCCGCCAGTTCCAGCACGGCGTCGGGCAAGGCCAGGACCTCATCCTCGGGGATGCGGTCCGGCACCACGCGGATGGCGGCGGAGGGGCCATCCGTGTCCCGGGAAAGATTCACGCGGAGTCGGCAATCCCGCCGCGCATCCCGGTGGGAGAAGTCCGCGTGGCCGTGGTCCAGGTAGGCCTTCCAATGCCGGGGCGTGGCCCAGGATTCGAGCCATTTGGAGAGCCCTTCCGGCGATGCCGCCGGCCATCCCGGCACGGGTTCCACGCTGCCGTGGTGGCGCACCAGGGGGGGCTCGCCGGGCGAGAGGTAGAGATCCGATCCGCCCATCTCCAGGAGCTTCGCCACCAGTCCATCCCAGGGGTCGAGGCCCGGCTGGGTGCTGTCCGAGGGGGAGGCCACATTCACCACGGGAGGGATGCGCACCACCGGCGGTGGAGCCGGGGGCGCGGGGGCTTCCTTCGCTTTGGGCGGAGGGCCGGATTTGGCGGTCTCCTTCGCCTTCGCCGCGAGGGCCTCTTCGCTGTGGACGCCGGTGATGGCGCCCGGCTCCGGCGCGGCTTCGGCGTCCGCCGAAGCAGGCGTGGTCGCGCGGGCGAGCCGGTGGGCCAGAACGCTGCTGGTGCCCGAAGATCGGGTGGCGCGGATCTCGAAGACACTGTCGCCCTGCTCCCGCTGGAAGACCACCATGTCGCCGCGCAGGTAGGCGGTCTTGTGCTCTTCCGGGATGACCTCTTTCACCAACCCATCAATGATGGGCGTGAGCAGGTCCTGGGTGCCGAGCATGGCGCGGTGGCCGCCGGGAAGTTCCACCGTGGCGGGCGCGCCCGGGCTGAGGAACAAAGCCGTGCCGCCCCGGGAGGCGAGCTGGTTGAGAAATCCGTCGAGCTTGGCCAAGGGGCCTCCTCGGAGACCAAAGGGCTTTGCGGATGGGGTTGGACCCCCAGCATCGGATGGGCCGGGCCTCCTGTCGAGTCCTTCCCTTCCGATAGGCTGTCCAGGTGGCGGGTTTCGGGCATCTTCCTTTGTCCACGCAGGTGGGGGTCCTGCGAGGCCTGGGGCCTGCGCGCCTGGAGGCGCTGGGGGAAGCCGGGATCGCGACCTTCCGCGACCTGCTGTGGAACCTGCCCTACCGCTACCTGGACCGGGGCAGCGTCGTGCCCCTCGGGGACTTGGCGATACGGGGCCTGGGCGCCATGCCGGAAGGCCGCGAGCTCGTGACGGTGATGGGGGAGATCCGGGATCTGCGCCAAGCGCCCACGCGCATCCAGCGCATGACGATCACGGAAGTGCTGTTGGAGGACGCCAGCGGGACCTTGAGGCTCGTCTTCTTCAATCAGCCCTATCTGGGCCGCACCCTCAAGCCTGGAGACCGCCTCCTCGCTTTCGGCCCGCTCAGCGAGGGCCGCCATGGGTGGGAGTTGCGCTCGCCCCAGGTCGAACGGCTCGGCAAGGGTGAAAATCCCTTCGTGCGGCGCTTCCTGCCGCTCTATCGAAAGCTCGGTCCCATCACGAGCCGCGTGCGAAGCCAGCTCGTGAAGGAGGCCTTGGACCGCGCGGGGGACGCGGAGGACTTCCTGCCCCGGGCCTTGGGCAAGGGCCTCCCCGACACGCTCCAGGCCTTGCGCCTGCTCCACGAGCCGCCGGATGACTGCGATCCGGGTCAGCTTGAAGCGCGAACGACGCCCGCCCATCAGCGCCTCGCGTCGGAAGAACTCTTCGGCTTCGCGCTGGGCGTGGCCCTGCGCCGGGAGGGCCGCCTCAAACGAAAAGGCCTTCGGGTGCCCACCACGCCGGCGTTGCGGGAGCGGCTCAAGGCCTATCTCCCGTTCCCGCTCACCGGCGCGCAGCGGCGCGCCTTCAAGGAGATCGTGGACGATCTCACTTCCGGCCAGGTCATGCACCGGCTCCTGCAAGGCGATGTGGGCAGCGGCAAGAC
>JAFDVN010000057.1 GCA_018269025.1 Acidobacteriota bacterium
AGGTAGGTCGCCGCGCCGACGAGGTGGGCGTGGGTGGCGTCCACATGGTTGGTCCGCACCGTGAGGTCGTTGCCGTAGACCCGGTAGCGCACCGTCACGCCCTTCGCGGGCGGCAGCTTCCAGCTCTGCTTATCCACCTTCTCGATGGGCAGCGCCTTCCCCGCGCCGTCCGTGGCTTCGACGCGATCCACAAAGCGGGCGTAGTCGCGGACGAGGTAGGAGCCGGGCGTCCAGGCGGGCAGTGCGAGGGTCGCGCCTTTCGCGGTGGCCTCCTCCGGCAAGTGCAACTCCACCTCGATCTGGTGCTGGGCCAAGTCCAGGGGGCGGACTTTCACTTGAATCGCGGGTTCAGCGGCGGCCATGAGCCCTCCAGCGAAGGCGAATACCAGGAGGGCCTTCATCATTCAGGCCTCCAGCCCACGCAACCAGCGGGCCGTGGCCCAATCAGCTTCGGCGTCGTTCGCGTCGTATTCAGGACGACGCAATTTTTCCTCAACCAGCGCGTTGAAGATGCCCGTGTAGAGCATCATCTCCTTGCGGGCTTGCTCGAAATCGCAGCCGAAGGCTGTGTGGATGAAGAGCCCGATGGGGCTCAGACCCTTTTCCACCAAGGGCATGAGGTCCCGGAAGCCGGAGTCGGGGCTAGGCACCGCGATGGAGCGGAGGATGAAGCCCGTGAATTCGGGAAACTCCTGGAGGGCGCGCAAGTAGTCCCGGCCCAGACGCTGGCAGGCCTCCCTGCGGAGGGCGGGATGCTTCAGATCCACCTCCAGCAGGGGCTTCACGATCCCCTGGATGCGATGGGCCGAGGCCGCCATGGACACGAGGCAGAGCTGGCGGAAGAGGCCTTCCTTGCTGATGAAATGGTAGTAGAGCGTGGGCTTGGAGACGCCCGCCTCTTCGGCGACCTCGCGCACCTGCACGCCGTCATAGCCGCGTTTGGCGAAATGGCTGAGTGCCACGAGCAGGAGCTTGGCCTTGATCTCTCCGCGTTCGGAGAGCCGCTCAAGGCCCTGGCGAAAATCCAAGCCTTCCTGGAAACCGAGGGTCTCCGGACTGAATACGGGAGTCATGTCGTGGGGCGTGTGGGTCATGGGAACTTGGAGAAAACATGAGTCTACCAGTGGGAAGGCCTAATGCACCGCCGCGCGCCAAGGGAGCTTGGTCACAACTTCCGCCTCCCGGTCCAGCCACCAGTCCAGGCGGACCCGGGTGGCCGCGCCGAAACGATCCTCCGCCAGGGAGAGGTAGGCCAAGGCATGGCCGGCCTCGCAGCGCTCCAGCTCGAAGAGGAAGGCGAGCCATTCCGCGTTCCCGAGTTCCGCATGGGCCCCGGCGGCCTGCTCGAGCAGGTAGAGGCGCTCGCAGCTCCGGGCCTCGATGAGCGCGGCGATGAGGAGGCGGTCCAGCAGCGCCTCGTGGCCTTTGCGCCCCATCCGGTCCGCTTCGGAGGCCGCGAGGAGGCCCTGGGCGTGGCGGTTTCCGGCGTCGGGGCGCAACTCCCATCCGAATCGTTGAAGGGCTTCGAGGACCTTGCGAAAGTGGCCGAGTTCCTCCTCCGCCAGTTTGGCGAGCAGGAGCGCGGAGCGGGGGTCTCCCGTGAACGCGTTCAACAGGCTGAGCGCGGCGAGGGCCGCCTTCTTCTCGCAGTGGGCATGGTCGGAGAGGAGCCCCGCCGGATCGGCGAGCGCGGCCTCCGCCCAACCAGCGGGTGTTGCGACACGAAGAGGCAGCGGCGGGCGGAAGCTCACAGACGCCCCAGCTTCAGGAAGAGGTCATGCCATTCCGGAGGCAGCGCCTCCGCATCCCGCTGGATGGTGCATTCGTCTCCACGGACGAAGGGGCCCGTGCGACCCGCTTCACCCTGGGCTTCGATGTTGCGAAGGGTGGCCTCGGCGAGCGGGAGAAAGCCGCGGCCTGGAAGCGTGACGCCCCGATCCACCAGCAAGCGCGTGGCCCCGAGCCATAGCGTGGCGGGATGGCCGGAACTCAGCACAGCACAGGCGTGGTAGAGCGGCTTCAGTTCCGCGGGAAGGTCGAAGGGCAAAAAGCCCAAAGCCCGAAAGGCTTCCAGGATCGCTGGCGGCGCGTCACCCGTCACGGCCAGGGGCGTGCCGGTCCAATCCGCCGCGTGACCATCGAAGCTGGTGAGGGGGTGAAGGCAGGGCACGCCCTCCAGGTGCAGGCTTCCCGAAAGATGGGTGCAGCGTCCCGGGAACCGTGTCGCCAAGTCCGGAATCGCATCATCGGGCACGGCCAGTAGGACGAGACCTTCTGGCTCCGCGTCTCGAGGAAGCAGGTGGGCCATGCCCCCGAAGGCTTCCGCCAGCGCGCGGCCCGCGCGCCCCCGGCCCAAAATGGAAAAGCGTTCCGCCATCCCACCAGTGTCGCCGAAGATGGAATCCTGCATGCAGACCCGCCGCCCGGACCTTAGCTTCGAGCCTCCCTGGGGGCTTCCGCCGGAGCTGCCTTGGGCCCGTTTTCTCAGGCTCCTTCGACGGCCAGACCCTCCCAGAGGCTGGCTGGAGGCCGCCGCCACCCTGGAAGATTTGGCCAAGCGACCGGTGCTTTTGCGCTGGATCGCCCAGCACCCCAAGGCCCCCGCCCATCTGAGGGCGCGGCTCCTGGGGCGCCTGCCCTGGCGGCCCATGGCGGCCATTGCTGCGGATGCTTCGGCCCATCCCCAGGCTCGCGCCCAGGCGGTGGAGCGGCTCGTCCAAGGTTGGCCGGGCCTTTCGACGGGCGAGCGCCGGGCCTTGTCCCTACTGGCCCCGCAGCCCCTGTGGCGTCTCGCCTGGAAGTCGCCGGACGCGGGCGTCGTGGCCAACCTATTATTCAATCCCAGGATGGGACTGGAAGGTATGTTGGCCCTCCTCCAGCCGCCCCTCACCCTGGCCCAAGCCGAGGCCTTGGCCTCGAGCCCCTGGCGGAAGTCCACTCGGGTCGCGAGCCAGGTGCTGCGGGCCATGGACCGGAGCTTGAGTCTTCCTGAACCCGTCCTCGTGCTGGGCCATGCCGCCCCGTGGATTCGGGACCTGGACACGGAGACCGCCATCGAAATCGCATCGGGCATCAGGCACCCCGGCCTGAGAAGGTTGATCCGCTCCAAAGCTGGCAGCTATTTGGAATAAGCCTACAATCCGGGACACAGCCATGACCCGGCGACCGTCCAAGAAACCCCAGCCAGCACCCCCGGGTGGAACGGGTGTGCGCCCGGAGGCAAGCGACTTTGAGGACCTTTTCGACGCGCTTCCCGATCCGGCCTTCATCTTCGACCGCGCCACCTTGCGAATCCTCGCCACGAACGAGTCGGCCATCCGCCGCTATGGCTGGACCCGGGAAGAGTTCCTGGGAATGACCGTGACGGATCTCCGCCCTGAATCGGAACGAGAAAAATTCCTGGCCTACATAAAGGATTTCCCAAAGGAACGGCGATCCACCGGCGACTGGTACCACCGAACGAAGGATGGGCATGCATTCGCCGTGGAGACTCAGGCTCGAGATATTCTGTTCAAGGGACAAACCTGTCGCCTAGTACTCGCAAGGGACGCTTTTGAGCGTCAAATGGCTTGGCAGGCGCTGCGGGAGACCCAGGACATCTACTCCAACCTGGTGGAGAACCTGTCCGAGGGTGTCGCGATCCTGAGCGAAGAGGGTCGCTTCATCTTCGTGAACGCCGCCTGCGGTCAGATTTTCGGAGTGGAGCCGAACGAACTGCTGGGGAAATCTCCGGCGGATCTCTTCGCGCCAGAGTCCAGAGTTCGCCATCCGGCTCTGCTTGCTCGGGGCGCCATCGGCGGTAAGGATGCCCACGAAGTGGAGATTCTCCGCCCCAACGGCGAGCGCCGCTGGCTGGCGGTACGCGCCGCGCCCAGGAAGGACGCCACCGGGCGCTTCGCGGGGAGTGTGGCGAGCTTCTTCGACATCACTCAGCACCGTCTGGCCCTCGAAGCCCATCAGCAGAGTGAAGCAAGGTTCCGGAAACTGGTGGAGATGTTGCCCCAGGGCCTCGTCACCTACCAGGACGGGAGAATCACCTATTCGAACCCGGCCGCGGCCGCCATCACGCGGACCAACCCCGACCACACGGTGGGACGGCCCATCCTGGACTTCATCCATCCCGCCTACTGGGGTCTCATCAAAGAGCGATTCGAAAAGATGGCGAGGGGCGAATCGGTCCCCCCCATGGATTACATCTTCCGCCGCAGCGACGACACGGAAGTGTGGGTGGACGCCAATGCCCAAGTCTTGGAAGCCGGCGAGCACCCCGTGATGATCACCGTCTTCACGGACCTGACCCATCGCCGGGACATGGAACAGGCCATCCGGGAAAACGAAGAGCGGTTCCGCATCCTCGGCCAGCAGACCGGTCAGCTCATTTACGACTACGATCTCGCCACCGGCGCCATTCGCTGGGTCGGACCCTCCGAAGCGATGGTTGGGGAATCTTTGGAGGAGCTCGCGGCCAAGGGCGTCGAAGGCTGGGAAGCTCGTATTCACCCCGAGGATCGGGAGGCCTCGCTCGCCGAGCTCGCCCGCTGCTCGGAAGCGGCCAAGCCCTACCGCACCGAATACCGGTTCATGCGCAAAGATGGAACCTATTTCCCCGTGGAAGACCACGGCATCTTCCTCACGGGCCCCGATGGTCGAGCGATTCGCATGCTCGGCACCATGCGCGACATCAGCGAACGCTACTTGGCGGCCCAGGCCGTCCGGGAAAGCGAGGAACGCTACCGGTCTGTGGTGGAACAGGCCCAGGACATGATCTTTCTCGTGGACCTGGACTCTCTCGCCATTGTCCAGGCGAACCAGGCCTTCCACCAGGTGCTGGGCTACCCGACCAGCGCGATTCCCACGCTCACGCTTCCGGAACTGGTGGATGCGGACCCGGCCTCCATCACCCGGAACCTGGAGGCCGTCGCCGCCCACGGAAGTGTCGCCGTGGGCCGGAGAACCTACCGCTGCGCCGACGGAACCACCCGCGAGGTGGAGGTGACCGGGTCCATCCTCCGCAGCGGGGGGCAACATCTGATGGTCGCGCTGGCCCGGGACATCAGCGAACGGCTGGCGACGGAACGGGCTCTCCAGCAAGCCCAGAAGATGGAAAGCCTGGGCGTCCTCGCCGGGGGCATCGCCCACGACTTCAACAACCTGCTCACGGCCATGATGGGCAACCTGAACCTGGCCCAGATGAAGAGCCATCCTTCGTCCCCTTCTTGGCCCTACCTGGACGCTCTGGAGAGGAGTCTCCAGCGAGCGGCGGATCTCACGCGGCAGATGCTCGCCTATTCGGGCAAAGGCCGCTTTGTCACCCAGACGGTGGACTTGAATCAGGTCGTATCGGAGATGACCCACCTCCTTTCCGTGTCCATCTCTAAGGACATCACCCTCCGCTTCGACCTGGGGCGGGATCTGCCGCCCATGGACGCGGACCCGGCCCAGCTTCAGCAAGTGGTGATGAACCTCGTCACCAACGCCTCGGACGCCATCGGCGATCACGAGGGCGTCATCCGCCTGACGACTCGGGCGGTAGAACTGGATGCGGCGCGCATCGCCGCGGACTTTCCCTCTCAACTGGTGGAACCGGGGCCCCACCTGCTCCTGGAGATCGCGGACACCGGCTGCGGCATGGACGCCGCGACCCAGCAGCGGATCTTCGAGCCCTTCTTCACCACCAAGGTGAAGGGCCGGGGGCTCGGCCTGTCCGCCATGCTCGGAATCCTGCGGGGCCACCGCTCCGGCATCCGCATCCAGAGCACGATGGGCCAGGGCACGACCTTCCAGGTTTACCTGCCTTCCCATGCGGGAGCCCTGATCGTCAAAGAGGATCTGGCTTCCAGCGCCCCCCTCGCCATCCGACCCGATGCGGCCGCCCTCGTGGTGGATGACGAGCCCAGCCTCCGGGAAAGCGCCGTCGAGCTGTTCCGGCTCCTGGGCTTTGGGATGGTGTTCGAGGCGGGCGATGGGCTCGAGGCCCTGGAGGTCTACAAGGCCCGGAAGAACCAGATCGTGCTCGTCTTCATGGACCTCACCATGCCCCAGATGAACGGCGGCGAGGCTTTCCGCGCCATGCGGGCCATGGACCCGCAGGTCAAGGTGATCCTCACCTCGGGCTTTGATGAAGAATCCTGCCTGGAGGCGGGGGAACATCCCTCGGCCTTCCTCCAGAAACCCTATCGCTTCCGCCAGCTCAGGAATGTGGTGGCCCAAGTGCTTCACCACAAGGGCGAAGACTAGAGCGCTCTCCGCCTAATCTGGAAGGATGCACCGATCGTCGCGGCTTCCCGCTTCCACCACCCCCAACCCGCTCAGCCTCGCGCTTGGCCGGATGAGGGAGGAGGGTCGGCCCGTCCTGGATCTCACCGTCTCCAATCCCACGGCCTGCGGATTCCACTTTCCCGAAGCCGCGATCCGCGAGGCACTGGGCGGGCCCGAGACGATGCGGCATCGCCCACACCCGCGAGGGTCCTTGGCGGCCAGGGAAGCCATTGCCCACCACCATGGCCACGGTGCTCATCCCGCAGACTTCCTGCTCACAGCCTCCACCTCCGAATCCTACGCGCTGCTCTTCAAGCTGCTCTGCGACCCGGGCGACCAGATCCTCGTGCCCACGCCCAGCTATCCTCTATTCGAATGGCTGGCGCGGATGGAAGGCGTGGAGGCCGTGCCGATTCCCGCTTGGCTCCACGATCGTTGGGACCTGGATTTCGCCGCGCTGGATTCAGCCGCCCCCCGCGCCCGGGCGCTGTGCATGGTGAATCCCAACAATCCCACCGGGCAGTTCCTGTCACGGAGGGAGTGGAGGCGATTGACGGACTTCTGTGCGGCGAGAAACCTCGCCCTCCTGGTGGATGAGGTCTTCGCGGATTTCCCCGTGGAGCCGGAAGCGGATCATTGGCCAACCGCCTTTGAGGATCCAAACCCGCCCTGCCCCGTGTTCATCCTTTCAGGACTCAGCAAGGTCGCGCTCCTGCCCCAGGTAAAGCTTGGATGGATCGCCGCGCGGGGCCCTGGCGCGATGGAAGCCCTGGAGGCCCTCGAATTCATCGCCGATCAGTATTTGAGCGTGAGCGCGTCCGCCCAGGTCGCGGCTCCGGCCCTGCTGGGCCTGGCTCCGAACTTACGCGCCCAGGCCCTTGAACGAATCCGGCAGAACATCTTCGCCTTGGATGCCTGGATCACGCGGCATCCCGCCTGCTCCCGTCTTCCCGTCGGAGGCGGATGGTCCGCACTCCTCCGCCGTCCCGCGCTGGAAGACGACGAGACCTTCGCGGTCCACCTCTTGGACCAGGAAGGCGTCCTGGTCCACCCTGGCCATTTCTTCGACCTGCCCTCAGAGGGCTTCCTTTCCCTCAGCCTGATCACGCCCCATGACACCTTCCGGCTCGGGTTGGAGGGCCTGTCCCGGGCCCTTGGGAGCCGCTAAGGTGGAAGGGCCTCCATGACACCCCGCCGCTCCCTCGCCCTCAAGGTTGTAGCCGTAGCCGTGATCTACGCGGCGCTCAGCCAACTGAGCGTGTACCCCGCGGTACTGGGTTCGATCAACATGGAGGCCATCTGGCTGCCCTGCGGCTTCCTCTTCGCCGTGCTCATGCGCACGCCGAAACGGCACTGGGCTTGGCTCTTCCTCGGCGTGGCACTGGGCGACCTCGTCGTGAATTACTCCCAGATGCGGCTCTTCGCGCCGAGCCTAGCCTTCGCCCTCACGGACCCGCTGGAGGTACTCGGTGGGGCCTGGCTGGCCCTTTGGCTCCTGAAGGGTCGGACCATGGACCTGGGCCGGACGGCGGACGCGCTGATCCTGGGGTGCGCAGGGGTGGTGAACGGCCTCACGGCCTGGCCACTGGGAATCCTGTCCTCCAAGATCGGTGGCGTTCCGGTCCCTGCGGAGTACATGGGGCTCGTGTGGGGGAATTCGGTCCTCCTCAGCCACCTCTTCATCACCCCGCTCTTTCTCGCGTGGCCCGTCCGGGATGGACGACGAAGCCGCCTGCTGGCCGAGTCCATCGTGTGGATGGCCATCGCCGCGGGCGTCACCCGCTGGGGGCTCCACCATGGCGCGCCGGACGCGCTCCAGGGCCTCTTCATCTTCCTGCCCTTCCCCATCCTCGCCGCGGCGGCGCTTCGAACCGGCCCTTGGGGCGCCAGCCTCTCCCTCGCCATCGTCTCCTTCGTGGCCCTATTGGAAGGCTCCCATGGGCATGGCCCCTTGCCCATCCTCACTTTCACACCCGATCTCGTCATGGTCTGGATGCAGCTCTTCCTCGCCACCGAAACGGTTTCGATCATGATCCTCGCCTGCGCGGCGGAATCGCAGCGCCGCACGGAAGGTTCACTGCTGGAAAGTGAGTCCCGTTACCGCAACCTCGTGGAACAGTTCCCGGATGCCATCGTCCTGCGGGAGGGCTCGCGCATCCGCTACGCGAACCCGGCTGCCCTCGCGCTGTTCGGGACGAAGGAACGGAGCGACCTGGAAGGGCGCTCCATCCGCGAGTTCCTGGAACGGGAGGAGCAGAGCAGCGGAGAGCTCGCCCGATCCGGCGTGCATCGCTTCACCCCTTCCCTCCGGGAAAAGGTACTGAAGGCTGCGGACGGGCGCCGGGTTCCCATCGAGGTGACGGACATCAGCATCGCCCTCGCCGGACGGCGTCCCGTCATCCTGGATGTCTTCCGGGATCTCACGAAGCGCCGCGCGGCCGAGGAGGCCTTGAAGCGCTCCGAGCAGGATTTCCAGCGATTCTTCGAACTCGCGCCCATGGCCCTCATCCTCGTGGATGACGAAGGCGCGGTGTTGAAAGCCAATCCCAGGGCCGAGGACCTGTTCGAATCCAAGGGCGCGACGGGCCCCATCCGCACCCAGGATTTCTATGTCCGGCCTGAGGACCGGGAGAAGGTGAACGAACAGATCGCCCTTTCAGGTCGAGTGGATGGCATCGAGCTGGACATCCTCACCTACACCGGCCGCTTGAGGCGCGTCCTCGCCTCCATCGCCGTGGTTTCCTACGCCGGTCAGGAAGCCCTGCTCGCGGGATTCATGGATGTCACGCTGCGCATGAAGACGGAGGAGGCGCTCCGTCAGGCCCAGAAGCTGGAAAGCCTCGGCCTCATGGCGGGTGGCGTGGCCCATGACTTCAACAACCTACTCACCGCGCTCATCGGAAACCTGGATCTCGCCCGGATGTCGCTCGGTGAGCCGGGCCCCGCCGAGCCCTTCATGGACGCCATGACGGCCACGCTTCGACGCGCGAGTGATCTCTCCCGGCAGATGCTCGCTTACGCGGGCCAGGCCCAGGTGGAAATCGTCCCGGTGGATGTGAACGCCATCGCCCGGGAACTGTCCGTGCTCATGTCCGCCACCCTCTCAAAGAAGATTGATCTCCGTTTCGAGTTGGCTGAGAACCTGCCCCTTCTCGAAGGCGACCCGGTCCAGATCCAGCAGGTGCTGCTCAACCTCGTCACCAACGCGGCGGATGCCATCGGCGGGCGGGAGGGCACCATCACGGTCGCGAGCCGGGTGGAAGGCCCATCCGGGGGTGAGTCCGGAGAGCATTCCGCGCCCTGCGTCGTGCTGGAAGTGCGCGACACCGGCGCGGGCATGACCGATCAGGTGCGGGCACGGATCTTCGACCCCTTCTTCACCACGAAGGCCTCCGGCCGGGGCCTCGGCCTCTCCAGTCTTCTCGGCATCCTGAAAGCCCACCATGCTTCGGTGCGGGTCGAAAGCCAACCCGGCATGGGCAGCCGCTTCATCCTCCATTTCCCGTTGCCCGAGAAGCTCACGGCCATCCGGCCTGGAGCCGCCACGGGCCCCTTCTCCATCGAAGGGCTTCAAGGCAAGGTCCTCCTTGTGGACGACGAGTCCGATATCCGCATGACCGCGGGCTCCCAACTCCGCCGCATGGGCCTCGAAGTGGTGGAGGCCGGCGACGGGCGCGAAGCGCTTCAGGAGTTGGAACGGCATGACGGAGCCTTCCGCCTTGTCGTTCTGGACCTCTCCATGCCGAGGATGGATGGAGCCGAGGCGCTTACCCGCATCCGCGAATCCCACCCGGACCTCCCGGTGATCCTCAGCAGCGGCTTTGACCCGGCTTCCCGCACGCCCGAGCTGCTCAAACAGCCGAAGACCTGGTTCCTGCCCAAACCCTACCGCCTTTCGGAGCTCCGGCGACTCGTAGGCGAGGTGCTGGCGGAGCAAGTCCAGGGCTAGACGCCCTCACTCGCTCCAAACCGCGGCGAAATCCGGTTCCCGCTCATCGGGATTGGCCATGCGGATGGCGCGGAAGCGCTCCAGATGGGTGTCGAAGAGGGAAAACAGGTCCGGATCCAGGTGGCTTCCCGCCCGCTTGCGCATGAACTCCAGGGCCAATTCCTCGGGCCAGGGATCCTTGTAATGGCGCTTGTGGACGAGGGCATCGTAGACATCCACGATGGCGGTGATACGGGCTTCCACGGGAATTCGTGAGCCTGCGAGACCGCTCGGATAGCCCGTGCCATCCCATTTCTCGTGGTGGCAGGCCGCGATGCGGGCACCCATTTGGATGAAGGGCACGCTGGAACCCTTCAGGATCGCCGCGCCCTTGGTGGTGTGCTGGCGCATGAGGACCCATTCCTCGTCGGAAAGGTCGCCGGGCTTCAGGAGCACCGAATCCGGCACGCCGATCTTGCCGATGTCGTGGAGCGGCGCTGCGGCGCGGATGCAATCCACGCGGTCGTCATCCCAACCCAACAGCCGGGCCATCTCCGCCGAGTAGAGCCCGATGCGGCGCACATGGGCGCCTGTCTCGAAGTCCCGGTATTCGCAGGCCGATAGCAGGCGTAGCGCCACTTCCTCGCGGCTGGACCGGATCTCCTCGGTCTGCTCGCGAACCTTGCGGGCCAGGACCTTCTCCCGGTCCTGGAATTCGATCTCCAGCAACCTCCGCCGCAACGCCCCCCGCACCTGGACGATGATCTCGCGCGGCTGAAAGGGCTTCACCACATAACCGAAGGCACCGTGTTGGATGCAATCCAGGGCGAGGCTCGTGTCGTCCATGGCTGTCACCATGACGAAAGCCAGTTCCGGGATGCGGTGCTCCAGGCTCTTCACCAGCTCCAGACCGCTTTCGCCCCCGGGCATCTCGATGTCGCTGAGCACGAGCTGGACCGGCTTGGCTTGGAGCGCGGCCCGGGCCTCTCCGGCGCTTCCGGCTTCCATCACCTGGAAGCCTTCGTGCTGGAGAATGTGGCGCAGGCTCAGGCGGACCACGGGCAGGTCATCCACCACCAGCACGGTCGTCGCGGAAGGCACGACCTGGATGTCTGCGGCCATGAAGGCTCCGGTTGCTGCGCCAAGAATACGCCAAAGGTTGACCCCGTGGGGCCTAAACCCTTATCGCCAGCCTATCCGACCGACTTGAGCCCTGTCAGCGCGCCCAGTCCAGGCTGTCCCGCTTGGCTTCGAAATGAGCCCCGAGGTTCAAGGCGACCGCCTGGTCGCAGATGGCCAGGGCTCGGTCGAACTGCCCCAGTTCCGAGTGGGCCTGAATGCCCCGTTCGAAGGCGTGGAGGCCTTCCAGGGCGGCGCGATAGCCGTGACCGGTCGCGGCCTCCAACTCGGGTAGCAGGGACAAAGCCTTGTCCGCCGCTTCCGCGCTCCGCTCCCACCGGCCCAGATCCGCGCAGGCCTCGCACACGAGGTCGTAGGCCACGGCCTTCACCCCGTTGGGCAGGCTGGCTTGAGCCTCCAGCGTCCGGTCCAGGTACTTCAGCGCCGCCTCCGGCCCCACGATGACCGGCTCACGGTGCCCCGCCAGGAGGTCATCGAAGACATCCTTCACGGACTTGCGGATGGGTTCAGGCCTTTTTGCCATAAAAATTCACCACGGAGATCACGGAGAACACGGAGAACACACCGGAAAACCTCCGTGACCTCCGTGTTCTCCGTGGTGAGTTTTATTCGTATTCAATCGTCGCCGGGGGCTTGCTCGTGATGTCGAAGACGACGCGGTTGATTCCCTTCACTTCGCGGACGATGCGCTGGGCGATCTTGTCCAGCAGCTCGTAGGGCAGGCGTGCCCAGTCGGCGGTCATGAAGTCCTCGCTGGTCACGGCGCGGATGGAACACATCCATTCGAAGGTGCGCTCGTCGCCCATGATGCCGACGGTCTGGACCGGCAGCAGCACGGCGAAGGCCTGGCTCGTCTTGCCATACCAGCCACTCGCCTTCAGTTCTGAGATGAAAATGGCATCCGCGTTCTGGAGCACGGTGACCCGCTCCCGGGTGATCGCGCCCGGCAGGCGCACGGCGAGACCGGGGCCCGGGAAGGGATGGCGCTGGTTCATCTCCTCGGGCAGGCCGAGTGCGAGGCCCGTCGCGCGGACCTCGTCCTTGAACAACTCGCGGAGGGGTTCGACCAATTTGAGCTTCATGCGCTCCGGCAGGCCTCCCACATTGTGGTGGGACTTCACGAGGATCGCGCCGCCGATGCCGCTGCTCTCGATCACATCCGGGTAGGTCGTGCCCTGGCCCAGGAAGTCGGCGTTGACCTTCTTCGCTTCGCGCTCGAAGACATCAATGAACTTCCCGCCAATGATCTTGCGCTTGCGCTCGGGGTCCGTGACGCCCTCCAACGCTCCGAGAAATTCATCCGAAGCGTCCACCCAATTCACCTTCAGGTCGAAGGGCGCGAACATCGCCTGCACCTGCTTCATCTCGTCCTTGCGCAGCAGGCCGTGATCCACGAAGACGCAGGTGAGCTGATCGCCGATGGCCTTGTGGAGCAGCAGTGCCGCGACGCTGGAATCCACACCGCCACTGAGGCCCAGCACGACTTTGCCACTACCAACTTGAGCCCGGATGGCCTGCACCTTCTCCTCGATGAAGTTGCCGGCGTTCCAATCCAGCTTCATGGCGCAGGCCTTGAGGAAGTTCAGGAGCAGGGGCGTGCCCTGGGCTGAATGCGTCACTTCAGGATGGAACTGGATGGCGTAGACCCGGGCCGCCGCGTTCTCCATCGCCGCCACGGGCACCGTGGGCGTCTTTGCCGTGACGGTGTAGCCCTTGGGCGCGGCCTCCACATGGTCGCCGTGGCTCATCCACACGGTCTGATGGTGCGGCAGGCCCTTGAAGAGCACGGACTCGCCACAGACCTCGATCTCGGATTTCCCGTATTCGCGGCTCGTAGAGCGGTGAATCTGCCCGCCGAGGTCCCGGGCGAGGAGCTGCTGGCCATAGCAGATGCCCAGCACCGGCACGCCCAGCTTCAGGATCTTCGGGTCCAGACCCGGCGCGCCGTCTTCGAGCACGGACATGGGACCGCCACTGAGGATGACGCCCTTCAGATCCGCACCGCCGATCTCCGCCGCCGTGGCGTTGGAGCCGTAGACGAGGCCGAAAGCGCCCAGATCCCGCAGGCGCCGGGTGATGAGGCGGGTGTACTGGCTGCCGTAGTCGAGGATGGCGATGCGCTCGTGATGCATGAAAACCTCAAAAGCTTGTATCCACAGATTCCACAGATTTCACAGATTAAAAATCGCTCATTGCCAAAGCGAAAAGTCGGCGACGCGGAGGAAGGCTTGGCGCAGGCGGTGGAGCAGGGAAAGACGCGCGGCGCGGAGCTTCGGATCGTCCGCCTTCACCATCACCGCGTCGAAGAAGGCGGCGAGGGGGGCGGCGAGTTCGGCGAGTTCGGCGAGGAGGGTCTTGTGATCGCTCGTCGCTTCGAGCTTCGCGAGGTGCGCGGCGAGGGTCTTCTCGCTGGGGTCCTGAAGGGCAGACTGATCGAAAGCATCCGAAGGCGATTCATCCTTCAGAATGTTGCCGATGCGCTTGGCGCTCGCAGCGAGGCTGGCGAAGCGCAGATCCTCCGCAAAGCCGGAGAGTGCCTCACACCGGGCTTTCAGATCGCGCAGATCCGACCAGCCGCAAGCAAGTGCCGCGCGGCGGACCGATCCCGCATAACCCGCTTGCTCGAGCTGGTAGGCGATGCGGTCCTGGAAGAAGGAGGTCAGCGCATTCAGCGTTTCGTCTTTGGGCTTCGCCGCTCGGGTGCCGATGCCATCCACGGCGATGCCGAGAGAGGCTTCGAGATGCTTGCCCCAGCCGCGTTCCCACAAGATGCGCACGATGCCTTGCCCCGCGCGGCGGAGGGCCAGGGGATCTTTGGAACCGCTCGGGATGAGGCCGACGCTGAAACAGCCTGCGACGGTGTCCAGCTTGTCGGCGATGGAGAGGATCGCACCAAGATCCGTTTCAGGAAGCGCGTCGTCGGCGCCCGCGGGCTGGTAATGCTCCTTGACGGCCTTCCACACGGGCTCGGGTGCGCCTTCGTGTTTCAGGTATTCGCCGCCCATGACGCCCTGAAGCTCGGGGAACTCGCCCACCATGAGCGTGCGCAGGTCGCATTTGGCGAGGCGAGCGGCTTCCTGGGCGTGGCTCAGGTCGAGGCCACCCAGATCCGCGATGCGGACCGTCAAGGCCATCACCCGCTCGGTCTTGTCGAAGTAGCTGCCTAGCTCGCGCTGGAAGGTGAGCTGCTTGAGGGCATCGAGGCGGGTTTCCAGCTTGTGCTTGCGATCCTCGGCGAAGAAGAAGCGGGCGTCGTAGAGCCGCGCCTTCAGCACCCACTCGTTGCCCGACTTCACGAAGCCCTTGGGATCGTCGGCGCGGTTGGCGGCCGTGAGAAAGTGAGGAAGCAGCTTGCCGTCTGGGCCTTCGATGCAAAAGGCCTTCTGATGCTCCTTCAGGGAAGTGATGAGCACCTCGGCCGGAAGTTCCAGGAAATCCGCCGGGAAGTCGCCGCGGATGATCTTGGGAACCTCGACGATCTCCGCGAGGGTGTCGAGCAGGTGCTCGTCCGCCACGACGCGGCCCTTCACCTCCGACGCGAGCTGATCGAGCTGCTTCGCCAGGGACGCCTTCCGCTCCACGAAGGACACGACGATGCCCGCCTTCGCCAACGCGGCCTCGTAGTCCTCGGGCTGCTTCACGACGATGGGTTCGGAGTGCTGGCGATGGAAGAGGCGATGGCCCCAAGTGGTGTTGCCCGACTTTACGCCGTCTACGGTGAAGTCCACGACCTCCTCGCCAAAGAGGCAGAGAATCGAGCGGATGGGCCGCACGAACTCAAAATCGGACGAACCCCAGCGCATGGCCTTGGGCACATGGAGTCCGGCGATGAGGCCCGGCAGCGCCTCCGCCAGCAGCTCCTTCGTGGGCCGCCCCTGCTTCGTGACTGTCACCACCGCGCAGGGTTCCTTCTTGCCCGCCGACTGTTCAAAGCGGACTTCCGAGAACGGAACGCCCCACTTCTCCGCGAACTTCAGCCCCTGGATCGTCGGCTTGCCATCTTCCACACACATCCGCTGCGGCGGACCGATCTGAGTATCCGTCTGATCCGCCTGCATCTCTGGCATCGGACAAGACCAAGACAGCTTGCGAGGTGAATAGGCACCCTCCGGCTCCACCCCGAAAGCAGCCACAATTGCCGCCGCGAACTCTTCGCTGAGCGGCTTCAGAAATCGCGCCGGGACCTCCTCGCAGTGCAGTTCCAGCAGAAAGGTGCGCGTCTCGCTCATTTCGCACCCCCGCCCTGCTTCGCTTTTGAATCGGTGAAATCTGTGGAATCTGTGGATGCCTTTTCTTCATGCTCCACATACGCCTTCGCGCAGCCGCAGGCGAGGTCCCGCACCCGCTTGATGATCCCCGGCCGTTCCGTCGTGCTCACCGCGCCCCGCGCGTCCAGCACATTGAAGGTGTGGCTCATCTTCAGCGCCTGCTCGTAAGCGCCGCGGAAGTGGCCGAGGGCGAGGAGTTTCTTGCCTTCCTTTTCGTAGGCTTCAAAAAGGGTCCGGTGCAGGTCCAGGTCCGCGTGCTCGAAGCTGTAGGCGCTGAGTTCGAACTCCTCGCGCTGGCGCATCTGGCCGTAGGTAATCGTGTGCTCGCCCGCGTCCGTCTTCACGGTGCCGTAAGGCAGGTCGAAGATGTTGTCGAGGCCGCCGAGGAACATGCAGATGCGCTCGATGCCGTAGGTGAGCTCGGCCGAGACGGGCCTGCAATCCAGGCCGCCCACCTGCTGGAAGTAGGTGAACTGGCTGATCTCCATCCCATCCAGCACCACCTGCCAGCCCACGCCCCAGGCGCCGAGGGTCGGGCTTTCCCAGTTGTCCTCCTCAAAGCGGAGGTCGTGGATGCTGAGATCAATGCCGAGGGCTTCGAGCGATTCGATGTAGAGCTCCTGCACCTTGGCGGGCGAAGGCTTGAGGATCACCTGGAACTGGAGGTGCTTGTAGACGCGAAAGGGGTTCTCGCCGTAGCGGCCATCCGCCGGACGGCGCGAAGGTTCCACATAGGCGACATTCCAGGGCTTTGATCCCAGCGCGCCGAAAAAGGTCAGCGGATTCATGGTGCCCGCGCCCTTCTCGAGGTCGTAGGGCTGGCCGATGAGGCAGCCCTTGTCCGCCCAGAAGCGCTGGAGCTTGAGGATGAGGTCCTGGATCTGCATGAAGCCCGCGTAAAACTTCGATTCTAGCGGGGGAAGGCTTCAGGCTCCAGGCTTCGGGCGTCAGGCGTCGGGTCTCTTAATCGGTCGGGAGGCCATGGACCTTCCGCCCGGATGGCATGGAGGCCCGAAGCCTGACGCCTGAAGCCCGATTTCACAGCTCTCCGCCCCGCTTCAGCGCCAGATACCGGTTCACCAGCGCCAGGGGCAACTGCTCCGGCAACAGGTCCAGGGCCGGGACACCCTGGGCGGCGAGGCGATCCAGAGCGCCCTTTCGCTCGGCGAGGTAGTGGTGGATCGCGCCGTGGAGGAGGGCGCTCTCGTAGCCTCGCACGGGTGCGGCGAGGGCCTCGTCCAGGGCGCGTTCCCGAAGTGACGCGAGCAAGACCCGGTGGCGCTTGCGGAGAAGGGCCATGGCGGGGCGCAGGGTGTCGTCGTCTTCATCGCGGAGGTTCGTCACGAGGACGACGAGGGCGCGCTTGCGGAAGCGGGCGACCAGGGCTTCGGCGGCGGCCAGGTAATCCGTCGCGCGATTCTCCGGTTCCAAATCGTGGACGAGGTCCATGATGCGGTCCAAGGTCGCCGGGCCCTTCATGGGCGGAAGCCAGCGTTCCGGCCCGGAAAAGCTCATGAGGCCGACGCCATCGCCTTCCCGCAGCGCCACATAGGAGAGCAGCAGCATGGCGTTCAGGGTGTGGTCGAAGTGGGAGAGGCCGGCGTCGAGGGCGCGCATGCGGCGGCCGCAATCCAGAAGGAAGACGATGCGCTGATCCCGCTCGTCCTGGTACTCGCGGCTGATGAGCTTTCGCACCCTCGCGCTGGCCTTCCAATCAATCTGGCGCAGGGCGTCGCCTTCGCGGTATTCGCGAAGCTGGTGGAACTCCATCCCTTCGCCACGCCGACGCTTACGATGGACGCCCATCTGAGCCAGCCGCCCCCGCGTCGCCAGCAACGCGTATTTCCTCACCGCCGAGAAGTCCGGGTAGACGCGGAGAGGCTGGGATGGGCCGCGCCGAAGCGCCCGCTCGAAGAAGCCAAGGGGCGACTTCACCAGCAGGTCCGCCGCTTCGAAGGCGAAGGCTCCGCGCCCGGCGGGGCGGAGGCGGTAGGTGTGTTCGGTCCATCCTCGCGCGGGGACGCGCAGGGCGTGGGGAAG
>JAFDVN010000058.1 GCA_018269025.1 Acidobacteriota bacterium
GGCCGCGAGATGTTCGAGACCTGGTACAAGATGATCGCCCTCATCCAGGGCGGCTTCGACCTGGGCCCCATCATCACCCACCGCTTTGGCATTGATGACTTCCAGAAGGGCTTCGACGCCATGCGCTCGGGACAGTCGGGGAAGGTGGTCCTCGACTGGGGCGTGAAGTAGCTTCAACCCTTCACCCAGCTTGGCGTCTCTAGGTAGGGAGGCATCCATGAAGCGTTGGATCATCCCCTGCTTCGTCGCATCGGCCCTTTGTGCAGGCCTGCCTCCGATCCAAACGATTTCGACCCAAGATGGGCCACGGACCTACTACCTGGTGCGTCCGACGATCCAGGGCCCCCGTCCACTGGTCATCCTCCTTCACGGCCATGGTGGCAGCGCCAAGCAGGCACTGACCCTTAGTCCGCTCGCCGCCTGGAACACGATCTCCGAGCGGGAGGGCGTCCTCGTCGCGGCGTTGGATGGTGTGAAAGGGCCGGATGGTCATCCCGGATGGAACGATTGCCGATCCGATGCCGCGGGAAATCCCAAGACGGACGATGTGGCCTTCGTGAAGGCGGTCATTCAGCACTTGGTGGCAACCGGACTGGCGGATCCGACCCGCGTCTACCTCATGGGCATGTCCAACGGCGCGATGATGTCGCTGCGCTTGGCTCTACAGCTTGATCCCGAGCCAGCGGCCTTCTGTGCGGTGTGCGGGTTGATGACCCTGGAGGGTGGCCCCTGTGGAGGGGCGGTACCGCGACCCATTCCGGCCTTGCTGATTGAGGGCACGGCGGATCCGCTCGTGCCCTTCGGCGGAGGCCAGGTCCACTTCTTCTCCAAGCTTCGAGGCGGTGTCTCCAGCGCGGACCAGACTCTGGCCTTCTGGCTCAAGGCCAATGGGCTTGAGCAGACGAAGGCTGTGGAGCATCCTTTCCCCCATCGGGATGCTTCCGGCTCAACAAAGGCGCTTAAATCTGTCTGGGGCGCGAATCAGGTGGAGTTCATTCGCGTGGATGGCGGCGGTCATTCGGAGCCCACCCTCGCCCATCCCTACGGCTCACTCTATCGCGCCTTCACGGGCACCCAGAATCGTGACTTCGAAAGCGCGGAGGAGGCTTGGGCCTTCTTCAAGGACAAGCGGACGAAGTAGGTATTAAGGTCGGAAGGGCTGGGGCTGGGGGATGGGATCGAACCCTGCGGTGTCCACGGATTCGCCGTCGTGGAAGAGCAGATCCTTTGCGAGCCCATCGCCTCCGGGAGCAAGGTCGGTGCCGAGCGAGGCCAAGTCGTAGTGGTCGAGCTTGGTGTTGAAGAGCTGGCGCGCGGGCCCTCGCTTGGGGGTGATGCTCACGATGGGCTGACCCACATAGGCCCGGTAGAAGAAGGGATGGTTCCAGGAGGCCTGGGGCACCTGATCCAGGTAGTCCGGCACCAAATCGTTCAGGCTCACCGGGTACTCGCCGCGCTTCTCCTTGTAGCGGGCGAGAGCCCCTAGGATCTTGCCCAGGGCGACCCGCGTGGCGCGCTGCTTTTCGTTTTGATCCCGCTCGATCATGGCGTTGACGAAGAAGAGGTCCTTCTTGGCCTGGGTGGCCGCGTCGCTGCCGGGGTAGCGGGCGATGAGGTCGTTCCATAGGGCCTTGGCCTGGGGTCCGTGGCCCTCCACGCTGAGTTTTCGCCCTTCCTCATAGAGGCTTTGGGGAAGGCGGGGGTCCTGGTCCGGCTGACAAGCCAGAAGGGTACCCAGCAGGAACAGCGGCATGAGACGGGAAGACATGGCCCGAGCCTATCAGGCCGGGCCCATCCCCGGAAGGCGATTCAGGCTAGGATTTCAATGGAGGTTGGCCATGGCGGAACGCCCCTGGCTGGTGGGCATCGTCGGGGGGTCGGGCAGCGGGAAGACCTCGGTGGCGGTTGAACTCGTGCGCCGTATCCGCCGTCGAGGATCTCAGGCCCTGCTTCTGGATATGGACGCCTACTACGCGCCCATGGAAGTCGTCACGGAGCGCTTCCGGGGCCGCACCATCAATTGGGACCACCCGGATGCCTTCGACCTGGAATTGATGGCTTCCCATCTGCATGCCCTCCACGCGGGCGAGCCCATCCGCAAGCCGCGCTACGACTTCACCCTGTCCGATCGCACCGGCTGGGAAGACCCCATCCAGCCCGGCCAGGTGGTGATCCTCGAAGGTCTGCTGCTCTTCGCCCTGAAGGAGCTCCGCGAGCACCTCGATGTGAAGGTGTTCGTGGACGCGGATGCGGATATCCGCATGATCCGCCGCATCCGCCGCGATACCGCCGAGCGCGGGCGTACCCTGGAAAGCGTCATGGAGCAGTACGAGCAGAGCGTCCGGCCGATGCATCTGGAATTCGTCGAGCCGAGCAAGCGCTGGGCGGATCTCATCGTCCCCATGGGCGTGGAAAACACGACGGCCTTGGACCTCCTGACCCATCACATCGTCCAGAAAGTCCGCGCCAAGGAGAACGCTCCGGAAGAGGCCTCCGCCGGATGAGGTTGCTGCGCCAGCACCCGCCCAGCTTCGATCCCGCCACGCCCTGGATCCAGGAAGGGGAAAGCGTGCGTCAGGATTCCCGCCTCTTCCGCCAGATCGTGGCTAGGCGCCGCAGCCCCCACACGGGCCGGGAGCATGCCTTCTACCGCCTGCAGGGCCCCGATTGGGTCAATGTGATCGCCTTCACAACCGCCTGCGAGCTGCTGGTCGTGGAACAGTTCCGCCACGGCATTGACGCGGCGACTCTGGAGATCCCGGGAGGGAGTTGCGATGAGGGTGAAACGCCTCTGGAATCCGCCCAGCGGGAATTGCGGGAGGAGACCGGGTTCGAGGCCAAGGAATGGATCCCTTTGGGCCATTGCGCGCCGAACCCAGCGACCCTGGGAAATCGCTGCCACACCTTCCTGGCGCTAGGGTGTGACCTCGTGTCCGACCTGGCCCTGGACCCCTCCGAGGAGCTTCGGGTCTGGGCCTGCGGATGGGCGGAATGGGAGGGTCTCCTCCGTGGGGGTGTCATCGAGCACGCCCTGGTGCTGACCGCCTTCTTCAAGCTGGATCGCTGGGAGGGCTGGCCCGCGCTGCGGGAAAGGCTCGAAGCACGGTAGGCTGAAGGTTCTTTCGATAGGAGTCGGCATGGCCAGCGAGTGCAGCTTCGATGTGGTGTCCAAGGTGGACATGGCGGAGGTGAAGAACGCCGTGGACCAGGCCATGAAGGAGATCGGCCAGCGCTACGACTTCAAGGGCAGCATCGCCAAGATCGAGCTTCAAGGCGCCGACAAGCTCACGCTCCACGCCGACGACGAGACGAAGTTGAAGGCCGTGGTGGATGTGCTCCAGTCCAAGCTCCACAAGCGCGGCGTCAGCATCCTCGCCATGGAGTTCGGCAAGCTGGAAGCCGCGAACAAAGGCACCGTGCGCCAGGAAGTGAAGATCAACCAGGGCATTCCCATCGAAAAGGCGAAGAAGCTCGTCGCGCTGCTCAAGGACCACAAGCTGAAGGCCCAGGCTTCCATCCAGGGCGACCAGCTCCGCGTGAGCGGCAAGGATAAAGACCAGCTCCAGGAAGCCATCGCCCTGTTCAAGAAAGAGCAGGAGAAGCTGGCGATTGATTTGCAGTTCACGAACTACCGGGGCTGAGGGAGTGATGGGCGTCAGGCGTCAGGCGTCGGGCGTCAGGCCTGCCTGCAAACCTGGTCGCGATTCCATCGCGTTATACCTCGCACAGCAGCCCGAAGCCGGAAGCCTGGAGCCCGAAGCCTGATGCGCCGTCTCGACCTCGCCCGCTACTTCCTCTCCATCCAGCCGAAGCTCTCGGGCGTGGAGGCGGAGCTGCAGCGCCTCCTCCAGAGCGATGTGGCGGTGGTGGAAAAGCTCGCGGCGCACATTCGTGAAGGGCAGGGCAAGCGCCTCCGTCCGGCGTTGGTGCTGCTCGCGAGCCGGTTCAGCGGTGCGGAGGGAGACGCGGATATCCGCTTCGGCGCGGTCTTCGAGCTCATCCACACGGCGACGCTCGTCCACGACGATGTCATTGACCACGCCCAATTGCGGCGCGGCAAGCCGACCCTGAACCGGCTCTGGGGCAACACCCTGACGGTGCTCTTCGGCGATCTGCTTTACATCCACGCCATGTCCAGCGCCATCCAGGGCCGCTCCTGGCGCCTCATGGAGATCCTCTCCGAAGTGACGACGCGCATGATCGAGGGGGAGCTCATCCAGAACGATGTGCTCTTCAAGCTCGACACGAGCCGCAAAGACTACTTCGACATCCAAGAGCGGAAGACCGCCTTGCTCTTCGGCGGCTGCACCGAGGCCGGAGCCGTGCTGGGTCAGCGCTCTGCGGCGGACTGCGAAGCCATGCGTGGCTACGGCCTGGAAATCGGCCGGGCCTTCCAGCTCGTGGATGATCTGCTGGATTACACCGCCACGAGCGAACAACTCGGAAAACCCGCCTTCAGCGACCTGCGCGAAGGCAAGCTCACCTTGCCCATGCTGACCCTGCTGGAGAAGGCGCCGGAGGAGAGCCGCGCCATTGTCCGCCGCATCTGGGATCGGGGCGAGGAAGTGCCCATTCCCTCCGAGGACGAAGCCGCGCTCAAGCGTTTGTTGGAAGCCCACGACGCGCTCGCGGAGACGCGCGCCCTCGCGCGCAAGGCTTCCGCCTCTGCCACAGCCATCCTGGATGGGCTGGAGGGAGAAAAGGGCACCAAGGCCCTCCTCCACGAGATCCCCGCGGCCCTGCTGGACCGGAGCAAATAACTTTTCGGCATCGGGCGTCGGGTCTTCAGGCATGGATTGATGCCCTGGACATGTGATCCGGAGTGTATACAGGCCTGAGGCCTGAGGCCTGACGCCTGAAGCCTGAAGTCTGACGCCCGTCCTACAGATCCGTCTCGCCGGCGGCGCGGAGGTCAAAGGCGATGCCGTTGCGCTTGCAGGCCTGGATGAAGGTCTCCTTATCGGGGCACTTCAAGTACCCTTCGAGCGGATCCACCTTGCGGGCCTGGATGAGTTCCACCATCGCGTCATTCATGAGGCGCTGGCCGTAGGCCTTGCCCGTTTGCATCTGAGAGACGATCTGGGGCGTCTTGGCCTCGCGAATGAGGTTGGCGATGGCCGGGCCGATGAAGAGCGTCTCAAGCGCGGCCACGCGCCCTCCGCCGATCTTCTTCAGGAGTACCTGGCTGACAACGCACTTGAGCGCGTCCGAGAGCATGACGCGGATCTGCTGCTGCCGGTCGGCTGGGAACTGGTCCACGATGCGGTCAATGGTGCCGATGGCGTTGTTGGTGTGCAGGGTGCCGAAGACGAGGTGGCCCGTCAGCGCTGTCTCCAGCGCGATGCTGATGGTCTCCAGGTCGCGCATTTCGCCCACGAGCACGATGTCGGGATCCTCGCGCAGGGCCGCGCGGAGGCCGGACTTGAAACTGTCCGTATGCGTGCCCACCTCGCGTTGGTTCACGAGGCAGCGCTTGCGGGGATGCACGAACTCGATGGGGTCCTCGATGGTGATGATGTGGTCCTTGCGCTGGCGATTGGCGAGGTCAATGATCGCGGCGAGGGTGGTGGATTTACCGCTGCCGGTGGGTCCGGTGACGAGCACGAGGCCCTTGGGCAGCATGGCGAGGCGGCGCACCGGTTCGGGAATGCCCAGGGCATCCGGGTCCGGGATTTCGTTGGGGATGACGCGGGCCACGAGGCCGGGCCCGACCCGGTCCATGAAGTAGTTGATGCGGAGTCGGCACCCGCCCGCCTCGAAGGGGTAGGCGAAGTCAGCGTCGTGATTCTCTTCGAAATGGCGCCAGATGTCCCCGTGCGCCAAGCTGCGCATGAGGTCTTCCATCTGGGAGGGGCCCATCACGCCGAATTCCGAGAGTTCCTCCATGTCGCCGGAGATGCGGGCCAGCGGTGCCTGATGAGAGGTGAGGTGAAGGTCGGAGCCCTTGCGCGCGAGCAGGGTCTTGAAAAGCCGCTCGGCGAGGTTTCCACCTCCGGTCGCTCCGGCTGCAGTCGTTCCGGCTGCCCCACCCAGCTCAATGCGTGGAGCAGGGCTTGATGGCGAAGCTGCTGGCGCGGATGGCTTGGGTGTGGCTCCCAGCTCGATGCGCGGCGCGGCAGGTTGGGTTGGGGCCGCGCTTCCACCTTGGGGGGAGGCTTCAAGGCTCACGCCCGCCGAGACTCGCTGAAGTTTCAAGGACAGCGGCTTGCCATCGAGGACATAGGTCCAATCCAGGGTGGTCACGGAGGACCAGTTACCCTTCTCGTCCGGACCCATCACCTCTCCGGCCAGGGCCTCGACCATCACCGTGGTCATGGGGGTGGGGACGAGGTTGAACTTTTGGCCGTCCGGCAGGTCCAGAACCGGGGGCTGCCCCGGTGCCAGGAGCAGGCGCTTGGCGTTCCTGGCGAAGATGTGGACAAGGAAGCGGTCGAGTTGGGCCATAGGGGTGTCTTGGAAAACCTCAGCATACCTCTCCACGGCATCCAAGGGGCGATCCTTGAGCTTCGGTCCGAAGGCCCTCGCCGGTAGACTGGAGGGTGCTGCGGGCCCGGAACCGGCCCTGGCGCCACTTGGAGACCGCATGAACATCCATGAATACCAAGCCAAGGAACTGCTGCGGCAGTACAAGGTCGCCACGCCCGATGGTCGCGTCGCGGTGGACGCGGAGAACGCGCGCCAGATCACCAAGGAGTTCGGCGGTCAGTCCGTCGTGAAGGCCCAGATCCACGCCGGGGGCCGCGGCAAGGGCGGTGGCGTGAAGTTCGCCAAGAACCCCGATGAGGCCGCGGAGCTCTTCAAGAAGATGCTCGGGATGACCCTGGTCACCCACCAGACCGGCGCGGAAGGCCGCAAGGTCCACACGGTCTTCATCAGCAACCCCGTGGACATCGAGAAGGAGCTCTACCTGGCCTTTCTCGTGGACCGGGGCAGCAGCCGCATCACCCTCATGGCCTCCACCGAAGGCGGGGTCGAGATCGAAGAAGTCGCCGAGAAGACGCCTGAAAAGATCGTGAAGGTCGTTATTGACCCGGCCATTGGCCTCAGCGGCTTCCAGGCCCGCCAGGCGGCCTTTGCCTTGGGCCTCTCCGGGGACGCCTTCAAAAAGGCTGTCACCTTCCTGCAGAACCTCTACCGGCTCTTCGTGGAGAAGGACTGCGCGATGGTGGAGATCAACCCCCTCGTCATCACCAAGCAAGGCGATGTGGTCGCTCTGGACGCCAAGATCGGCTTCGATGACAACGCCCTCTTCCGCCACCCGGATGTGCTCGCCTACCGCGATCTGAACGAAGAGGCTCCGGAGGAAGTGGAAGCCTCCAAGTTCAATCTCAACTTCATCAAGCTGGATGGCAACATCGGCTGCATGGTGAACGGCGCGGGCCTCGCCATGGGCACCATGGACATCATCAAGTACCACGGCGGTTCTCCCGCGAACTTCCTGGATGTGGGCGGCGGCGCGACGGAAGAGGCCGTGAAGAACGCCTTCCGCATCATCCTGGGCGACAAGGAAGTGAAGGCCGTGCTCGTGAACATTTTTGGCGGCATCATGCGTTGCGACATCGTCGCCAACGGCATCGTCAAGGCCGCGAAGGAGATCGGCATCACGGTCCCCGTCGTCGTCCGGCTCGAAGGCACCAATGTGGAGGAGGGCAAGAAGATCCTCGCCGAGAGCGGCTACAACCTCATCGTCGGGAACGATCTCAAGGACGCGGCCGAGAAGGTCGTCGCCTCGGTGAAGTAATCCGGATGGAAACCCTGACGGAAGATCCCAAGCAGGCCGAATACGCGGCGAAATTCGCCGAGTACCAAGAGGCCATGCATGCCGGTGCCTGGCGCATCGGTTGGGGATTCTTTTTCGTCATGGTCGGCCTCCTGCCCATGATGTGGATCTTTGTGTGGATGGTCGGCCCCCGCGCCTGGGAGCACACCCTGTTTCACGCGCCGGGGCTGATGTGGTTGGGCGCGGCGCTGAACCTCGCGCTCGTCGTTTTTCTCATCCTGCGTCTCTACAAGAAAAACCTGGCCCTGGATGCCACCAAGCGCCGCTACCTCGCCGAACTCCGCGCCATCAAGGGCGTGCCCGCGAAGACGGAGCCCAAGTCCGCCCCGGTGGATTGGGACGGATTCCAGGATGACGCTCAAACTTTCTGAAACCGAATTGAAGGAGAACTGACATGGCTGTGCTCGTCGGAAACCACACCAAGCTGCTCGTCCAGGGCATCACCGGCCGGGAAGGCCTCTTCCACGCCAAGGGCTGCAAGGACTACGGCACGACCGTCGTCGGTGGCGTCACCCCTGGCAAGGGCGGCACGGAGATTGACGGCTTCAAGGTCTGGAACACGGTCAAGGACTGCGTGGCGGCCACGGGCGCCAACGCGTCCATGATCTTCGTGCCCCCCGTGGGCGCGGCGGACGCGATCCTCGAAGCGCTGGAAGCGGGCATCGAGCTCATCGTCTGCATCACCGAAGGCATCCCCGTCCTCGACATGGTGAAGGTGAAGCGCGTGCTCAAGGACTACCCCAAGAGCCGCCTGATCGGGCCGAACTGCCCCGGTGTCATCACCCCCGGCCAGGCCAAGATCGGCATCATGCCCGGCCGCATCCACAAGGCCGGGAATGTGGGCGTCGTCAGCCGCTCCGGCACGCTGACCTACGAGGCCGTGGGCCAGCTCACGGCGCTGGGCATCGGCCAGAGCACCTGCATCGGCATCGGTGGCGATCCGGTGAACGGCACCAGCCACATTGACGCGCTGGAACTCTTCAACAACGACCCCGACACCCACGCCGTCATCATGATCGGCGAGATCGGCGGATCGGCCGAGGAAGAAGCCGCCGCCTGGGTGAAGGCCAACATGAAGAAGCCCGTCGTCGCCTTCATCGCCGGCCAGACCGCCCCTCCGGGCCGCCGCATGGGCCACGCCGGCGCCATCATCTCCGGTGGCAAGGGCACCGCTTCCGAAAAGATGAAGGCGCTGGAAGCCGCGGGCATCACCGTCGTGAAATCCCCCGCTGACATGGGCAAGGCCTTGGCCGAGCGGTTGGCGGCGAAGGCCTGATCTGCGAAGGGCCAAGAAGGAATAGACAGAAGGGCCGCGAAAACCTCGCGGCCCTTTTTCAATGCCGGGTAAGGTGGAGGCCCATCCCGGAGTTCCCATGGCCGTGCGCGCGATTCCTGAAGGCTATGAGGGCGTGACGCCCTACCTCATCGTCCACGATGGCGCGGCGGCGCTGGTATTCTACGCACGGGGCCTCGGCGCGGAGGAATTGCTTCGCATGCCGACGCCAGAGGGGCGCATCGCCCATGCGGAGATGCGCATCGGCAAGGCGATCTTCATGGTGGCGGATGAGAGTCCAGACTTCCTGGCCCACAGCCCGAAGACGCTGAAGGGTACGGCGGTTGGACTCGTGGTCTATGTGGAGGATGTGGACGCGGTGTTCGCCCGCGCCGTCGCGGCCGGCGCGACGGTGGAGCGGCCCCTGGCGGATCAGTTCTATGGCGACCGTTCGGGCACGGTGGTGGATCCCTTCGGGCACAAGTGGACGCTCTCGACCCACACAGAAGACCTGAGCCCCGAGGAAATCGCAGCCCGGGCCAAGGCCGCAGGCTATTGATGGTGGAACCTTTCATTCAGCCTGCGCCTCAGCCCAGCCATCCCTGGCGGGGCGACCGGGTGCTTCGAGCCTTCCTGGCGGCGGGGTTGCCGAAGGAGGTCTGCGATTCCCTCGCGCCGGAATTGGAAGCCTTCGGGGACCGGATGCTGGACCTCTACCGCTCCCAGGCGGAGGACCGGCTGAACGAGCCGCGCCTCGTGAGTTACGATCCCTGGGGCGCCCGGGTGGATCGCATCGAGGTGACGGACCACTGGAAGACCTGCGAGCGCCTCGCCGCCGAGCAGGGTCTCGTCGCCACGGCCTACGAGCGCAAGCACGGGGTCCATTCCAGGCTCCATCAGGCGGCGCTGATCTACCTATTCCACCCGGCGAGCGACATCTACTCCTGTCCTCTGGCCATGACGGACGGAGCGGCGAAGACCCTTCGCGCGCACCGCGCCCAGGAGGATGCGGTCGCGCGCCTCACGACTCGGGACCCTTCCACCTTCTGGACCAGCGGCCAGTGGATGACCGAAAGCACCGGTGGGTCCGATGTGGGCCTCACGACCACGGTGGCCCGCCTCGAAGCGGGCGTTTGGCGGCTTCAGGGCCGCAAGTGGTTCACCAGCGCCGCGGCGTCCCAGATGGCCCTGACCCTCGCGCGGCCAGATGGAAATCCGCCCGGTGGCAAGGGACTCGCGCTCTTTTTCGTGGAATGCCGGAACGCGGATGGCACCCCCAACGGCTATCGGGTGAACCGCCTCAAAGACAAGCTCGGCACCCGCAAGTTGCCCACGGCGGAGCTGGACCTGGAGGGCATGATCGCCACGCCCGTCGCGGGGCTCACCGATGGCATCAAGGCCATCGCGCCCATGCTGAGTGTGACGCGGACTTGGAACGCGCTCTGCGCCGTCTCCACGATGCGCCGTGGACTCGACCTCGCCCGGGATTTCACGAAGAAGCGCATCGCCTTCGGATCGCCCCTCAGCGAGAAACCGCTCCATCTCGACACCCTGGCTGGGGTTCAGGCCGAATTCGAAGGCGCCTTTCAGCTCGCCTTCCGGGCCGCGCGGGAACTGGGGCGCGAAGAGTGTGGAGAGGCGGATGGTGCCCTTCTGCGTGTGCTCGCGCCTCTGGCCAAGCTCTGCACCGCCAGGCAGGCCGTCGCGGGCGTCAGCGAGCTTCTGGAGGCCTTTGGCGGCGCGGGCTACATCGAGGACACGGGCCTGCCGGTGCTGCTCCGGGATGTGCAGGTGCTCTCCATCTGGGAAGGCACGACCAATGTGCTCGCGCTGGAGGTCTGGAAGGCGCTCCAGGCCGCGGGGGGCCTGGGGATTCTTAAACCGGAACTGGAGGCCGACCCTCGCTTCCCGGAGGCCGCCCAGGCGCTCGCGGCGGCGCGGATCAAGCTCGAAGCCTGGTGGGCCGAGCCGGAGGAATCCTCGGCCCGGGGCTTTGCCTTGACCTTGGCGCGATGCCTGGAGTTGGTGCTGCTCACGCGACAGGCTGCGGCGGACCGCGATCCCCGGTCGGCGGCCGCCGTGGCGCGCTTCGCCGAACATGGCGTGGAATGCCTACGGCGGTCTGCGACGGAGACCTCACGTCGCCTCGCCCTGGACGAATCCTAAGCCCGAGCCGCTATCCTTATAGGTCCGGAGGCGCCCGTGCTCATCAGCCGCGAGATGGTGCTGGACCAGGACATCGGCCTCAACGCCGCCCTCTTTGGGGGCGACATGATGGCGCGCATGGACAAGGTGGCGGGCATCACCTCGTCCCTGGTCAGTCACAACCGCCGCTTCGTCACCCTCAAGGTGTCCGAGCTGGAATTCCACAGCCCGGTGCGGGCTGGAGACATCATCGAGTTCTACGGCTCCGTCACCCGCCAGGGCACCACGAGCCTCACGGTGCAATTGGAGGTGAAGGTTTACGCCCCGGTGAGCAACGCGCGCAGGGATGTGACGAGCGGTTCCTTCGTCATGGTGGCGGTGGACGACAGCCTGCGCCCCGAGCCGATCCTCTGGAAGCAGGACATGCTTCGGGAGGCCAGTGCCGAGGCCCAAGAGCGCATTGACGAGAAGCAGGGGACGAAGCGGGCTCCCAAGCGCCGGGCGAGGGCATGAGCGAGGACCTCGTCAAAGCTCATCTCGACCACAAGCGGATGTGGGCGGACTTCGACTACTGCTATCCGGTCATCTCCCGGCGCAGCAAGGGCGTGAGCCTGGGCGTGAATTTGAATCCCGACAAGGTGTGCAATTTCAATTGCGTCTACTGCGAGGTGGATCGCGCCACGCCCGCCAAGCGCAAGGACATTGACTTAGACCAGTTGGAACGGGAGATGGCCGCGCTCCTGGACCTCACGCTGGACGGGACCCTCTTCCGGGTCGCGCCTTTCGACAGCGCCCGGCCGGAGCAGCGCCGCCTCAACGACATCGCTTTCAGCGGCGATGGCGAACCCACCACCGCGCCCGAATTCGCCGACGCCGTGGACCGCATCGCCAAGCTCAAGTGGGCGCGGGGGCTCCATGAGGTGAAGCTCGTCCTCATCACCGATTCCAGCCGCCTCCAGGCCCGGGAGGTCATCCAGGGCCTCGACACGCTCCAGGCCAACAACGGCGAGATCTGGGCGAAGCTGGACGCGGGGACGGAAACCTACTACAAAACCGTCAACCGCAGCGCCATCCCCTTCCAGAAGATCCTCGACAACCTGGAGATCACGGCGCGACTGCGGCCTCTGCTCATCCAGACCCTCTTCTTCTCCTGGCAAGGGCAGGGGCCTTCCGACGCAGAAGTGGACGCCTACCTCGGACGCTTGCGTCACATTCTGTCCTGGGGCGGCAAGCTCACGGGCATCCAGCTCTACACGATCGCGCGCCCGACACCGGAGCCCGAAGCCCGGCCCCTGAAGGCCGCAGAGTTGGATGCCATCGCAGAGAAGATCCGGGTGGGACTGCCCGAAGTTCCCCTTGAAGTCTTCCATGGCCCCGAAGCCTGGCCCGAAGCAAACCAGCATGAAGTCTAGTTTGCTTGCCGTGGCTACGGCGGGATTCGTGGCATTCCTCGGATTCTATCGCCAGGCTCCGATCGCGCCCCCAGCACCGGCTCCCGAGCTCACCCTGGTCGCCACCGGCGACATCATGATGCACGCGGATGTGAAGCAGGCTGCCGCCGAGCATGGCTTTGATTCCCTGTGGAGTGACCTCGTTCCGGTGTGGAAGGGGGCCGATCTCGCCTTCGCCAACCTGGAGACGCCCGTGGCGCCCACCACGGGGAGGCCCGGGCGGCCCTACCAGTTCAACGCTCCTGAAGGCTTGCCCAAGGCCTTGAAGGACGCGGGCCTCCAGGTCCTTTCCACCGCCAACAACCATGCCTTCGATCAAGGGCCGAAAGGGGTCGTGGAAACGCTTCAGCGCCTTCATGACGCGGGCCTGGTGACGATTGGCACGGGAACGACAAAGCCCGAGGCGGAACAGACGGTGTTTCTGGATCGCAAGGGACTGAAGCTGGCGTTCCTCGGCTTCACGGACATCTTCAACAACGACTTGGATGGCAAGCCTTCACGACCCTGGGTCCGCAAGCTGGATCTGGAGGCCGCCTGCTCCGCCGTTGCGGAGGCGCGCAAGCAGGCAGACGCGGTCATCGTCAGCATCCATTGGGGCATCGAGGACCATCACGAACCCACGGATCGCCAGCAGGAGGCCGCCGTGCGCCTGGTGGCGGCGGGGGCGGATGTGATCCTGGGCCACCATCCCCATGTGCTCCAACCCGTGGCCTGGGTCTACTCCGGCGGCCGCAAGGGCTTGGTCGCCTATTCCCTCGGCAATTTCGTGAGCAATCAGAACCGGGTCTACCGGCCTTTGGATCCCCCCGTGATGGGAGACGAGCGGGACGGCCTGCTTCTGCGCGTCACCTTGAAAAAGACTCCCGTCGGGGTGGAACTCGTCTCGGCTGAAGGCGACCCGCTTTGGTGTGAGAACAACTGGCGGGACCGGAAGGCGGGGCGCGTGATCCGAACCGTGCGCATCGCGGACGCGATCAGGCTCGACCCCACCTTGGCGGCCCGCGCCGCGCGCATCCGAGCCATCGTCGGGCCGGTCGTGTTGACTATCCCGCCACCGGCGGCCGGGACTGGATCACCTTCCGGTCCACGCCTCGCAGGATCTCACCCATGAGCTGGATGACCTTGGGGGTCTGGAAGTAGACGCTATGGATGTCGTGGGCATCCGGTGGAATGAGGGCCGAGCAATCCTGGGCCCAGACATTGTCCGGCACGGGCAGCGCGCCATCGAGTCCGCTTCGCCCCAGGCGGCGCTTGCCGAAGTGCTTGAGGCCCGCCGAGACGCCGAGCACCGGATCGCGGCCCGTGTAGAGCGCCGTCACCCGGTAGCAGAGGTTGGCGATGGCATCCCCATCGCTGCCGGTCTGCTGTTCGCCGGAGCCGAAGAGGTCGTTGTCTACATCCGCCGCCACCATGAGGAGCTGGTTCACGAGACTCAGGAGCAAGGGGCGGTTCGCCCGGGTCCAGGCCGCCTGCATGGCCTTCTGGAGTACGAAGTTGCCCATGCTGTGGGCGATGATGGAGGTCTTGGCGCGGCAGGCTTTGGCGGGGTCCTTCGCCGCCTGCTTCTGCTTCACCGCCATCCAATCATGGAGCTGATCCAACACCTCCGCGAGATCCGGCGCCGTGGCTTCCGCTTCGCCCCGATCCGGCAGGTAGTCCGTGGGCAGGCCGCCACTGGGCCAGGTGAAGAGCACGCAGATCCCGAGGGGACGATCCGTGTCGAAGAGCGAGCTGCAGATCTGCTCGTAGCGGGCGGCGGCCTCGGCCCAGGAGTTATTGAAGCCGTGGATGAAGAGGGTCAGGTGCCGCTGATCCGTGTGATCCAGGTTGTCCGGCAGGGGCGGGAACTGGCTGGTGGCCTCCACCAGCGCCTTCTGGAACTGGCCCGCGCTGACCCGGGTCCAACTTGAAAAAGCCTTGGGGTCGCCGCTCTCGGAGGTCCACCAGGAGAGCGCCCCACGACTGGAACCGAGCCCATCCTTCCCGACCGTGCGGTTGCTGATCATCCAGTACCGGGGCATGGCTCCTCCGGAAGGCTGGTTCATACTACCTTTTTCCCTGCATGGAGGCGGCGTTCTGCCTTGTTGCGTGACGCTTACGGGGTGGCCGCAGATTGCGGCGCTAGGGTGGCGATGTCGGCCACACAGAGCCACGGCCCGCCGGGTGCCCGGCGCCAGATGCTCATGCCTTGTAGGTGCAGGGTAACGAGCTTGCCATCGGCCCCCGGCACCGTGATCTCTTCGCTGCCCGGCATGTAGGCCATGCTGCCATCGGCGGAGAAGACCGGATTCCTGGACATCCAATGGATCGTGAAACCGGGTGTCTTCAGGCTTGCGGTGACATAGGCGCGGATTGCCGCCTTGCCCGCAAGAGGCGGTTCGCCGGGCTCGATCACGACCGCGTCGTCGCTCCAGTAGGACACGATCTTGTCCACATCCTTGCCGGCAGTGGCGGCCGCAGCCCATTCGGCATCCCGGTGCAGGAGCGCCTTGCCTTCCACGACGGGGTCGAATCGGCCATGCGCCGACGGGGTTGAAGCCTGGGCAAAGACGACGGACGCGGACAGGCAAACCAGGGTTGCGAGACCTGCGAAATAGGCGCGCTTCATGATCGAATCCTTCGGGCGAGGGGAAGCAACGGGGAGGATAGCGCGGCGTCACCAACCGGGCGAAGACAACCTCACGCCAGCGGCCCCCGGTGCCGGGTTCACCAGGACAAAGCCGAACTTCAGTGTTCCCGGGTGATGAAGGGCTCGACGCCCCGGTCCTTCAGGCGCTTGGAGATGGCTTGGGCGGCCTTTTCGGCCTCGGCCCGGCTGGTGTAGGTGCCCACCCGGACGCGGTGGACGGTGACGCCCCCGGCGGTGACAGCGTCCTGGAGGGTGACCGCGCCGAATTCGGATTCAAGCTGTTCGCGCAAGGTGGCGAGGTTCTGGGCATCCCGCAGGGCGGCCACCTGGATGGTGTAGGGATTCTTCACATCCTCGGAAGGGTCCAAGGCGATGGGGTTGTCGTTCACATCCACGGAACGGATCCGGACCTCGGCAGTGCCGGTGCCCAGCATGCCCAGGCGCTTGGCGGCGCCTTCGGAGAGATCCAGGATGCGGCCCCGGACGAAGGGGCCCCGGTCGTTGACCTTCACGATGACCTTCCGGTGGTTGGCCAGGTTCTCAACCTCCAGCCAGGTTCCCAGGGGCAGAGTCTTGTGGGCGGCAGTCATCTGGGCGGGATCGAAGATCTCGCCGCTGGCGGTGGGTTTGCCCGCGAAGCCGTCGTTGCCGCCGTACCAGGAGGCCGTGCCGGATTCCTCATAAGCGTTTTCAGGTAGCGGCACATCCGGCGCGATGCGGCGGCCGCGCTGACTGGTCACGGGCGGACGGGTGCAGTGGAGCGTGAAGCTGGCCAGCAGCAGGGCGGCCATGGGGCCCGAGGTGAGCCGAACCCACCGGAGAAAGCCGCCTCGACCCACCTTTACCGGAGTCGAGGGACCCAGGGCGATGGAGATCTCCTCCATCCATGCCGCGCTGGGGCGTGCTCCGTTGAAAGGCTCGAGTCGGGTACTGTCCATGGGGCTCCGAATTCGGGGTCCCGGGCGTGGGCCACGGGTTCAAGCAACTAGCCACAAGCATATCGTAAAAAGGCGATATTTCAACTGAAATAACTGTAAGACTCCCAGTGTCATCCATACAAAACGATGACTTAAGTATATTTACTTGGAAGTGCTGAAATGATTACTGCTTCTCGGGGAGCTGGGAGGCCTGGAAGGGGCGAGGCTTGTTCCCACCCTGGGTGAAGAGGGCGGGAAGGCGTTGGATGGCCGCTTCGGCTTCGGCTTGGGTTTTGAAGGTGCCCAGGCACACCTGGCGACAGGTGCGCCCATCCTTCATGGCCATGGGTACGAGGAAGAGATCCTTGGGTTCCTTGAAAGCCGCCACCGCCCGGGCGAGGGTGTCCGGCTGGCAGGCCACTTCCAAGCGCAGCACCCAGGCGTCTTTGAGTTTGGCTCGGTAGGCCGCGCCCTGGGAAAGGGCGGCCTCCCAATCCCCTTTGTGCAGCGTGGTCCAGCGCTGGGCGGAGGTGGAAACCGCTGACGGGGCGGGAGCTGGCTCGGCCTGAGGGGGAGCCGGGTTCGGCTCGGGAACCGGCTCCGGGGCAGCAGGCCGTTGGCTCAGCACCTCGGATTCGGGCACGGGGGCCGTGGAGGGAACGGGTGCCGTCGGGCTGGGGAGAGGGCGGGTCCACCGCCACCCCGCGTAGGCTCCCATCCCTCCCAGGATCACGAGGGCCATCACCCAGGTTCCGGCCTTGCGGGGCGGCTTGGGTTCGCCAGGTTTGATGTCCACGGAACCCGAGGCCTCTGCCGTGATCCGAAGGTCAGGCCCGGCCTCCGGGTCGAGGCCCGGGGGCACTTCATCCGCTGGGGAGAGGGCCTCCACCGGGTCGGCATCCAGGTCATCCAACGCCCCTGCGAGGTGACGCAGGTCCTCGGTGGGCCGGGCGGCGGCCTCGATGGAAGCCAGCAAGGGCGAAAGGGGCGGCGCAGGCAGGGGCTCCGCTTGGGGAAGGGCCTGGATGGGCGTAGCTTCCGGTTCGCTGGAAGGCCCGAATTGGAGGCGCGCCATGCCCATTTCCCTTAAGTACAGGGCGAAAGCTCCCACGCGCATGGGTTCCAGGCCCGTCTCCTGGGCGAGATCCAACAGGCGGCGCTGGCCGTCGAAGAGGCCCGCCATCCGGGCGAGGTCCTGGGGCAGGTTCACATCGGGCCGGGATTGAAGGGTCAGCTTCTGATCCAAGGGGCCGAGCAGGTCCAGCAAGCGCTCCCGATCCCGGAGGTGGAGGCAGCCCACAAGCAGGGTGAGGGGCGTGTCCAAGGAAAGGCGCACGACGGAAGCATCCAGGGCATGAGCCTGGAAGCGGGGCTCCTCCTCCATGTTGCCCATGGCCCCCCACACCACGCGCTCCACCTGCGCCTTGGCCACTTCCAGCAGATCCCGCTGGGTGATGAAGCCCATTTCGATGAGGTTGCGGCCAATGGAAAGGCCGGGCTTCAGGTTCTGGAGCGCGTAGTCCAACTGGGCTTGGGTGAGCTTGCCCCGTTCCACCAGCAGCGTGGTCAGCTTGTCCAGCGGATGGGTGCTTTGGGCGAAGGCGATGAGGCCCTGGTCCAGGTAAATGGTCCGCTGGGGCTCCTGCCCCAGGGTCCAGACGCCGGTTTCCCGATTTCGGTGGCGGGCGAAGAGGTCGAGGAGGGCCTTCACCGGACCACCCATCGCTCAAGCTTCAGCTTGCCCACCTTCACGAGCAGCTTCATGGAGACTTTGAGCGCCAGACGGAAGGAGGGGTCCGAGACTTTCTCGCCTTCCACGCTGACGGCACCCTGAGTGATGAGTCGCTCGGCTTCTTTCCGGGAACCTGCCAGACCCCGCTCCACGAGGAGTTTGGCGAAGAGCACTTCACCTTCGGTCGGCTCCACGGGGATTTCCGGGGCGTCTTCGGTCTTGCGCTCGGAGAAGCGGCGGATCCAGCCCTCCTGGGCCGCCTCGGCAGCGGCGGCACCGTGGAAATCCGCCACGATGGTCCGGGCCAGGCGCTTCTTGGCGTCCATGGGATGGCCCGTCTTCAGGTCCTCGATCTCCCGAGGCAGGAGGTCCGTGAGCAGGAGGTACCAGTCCCACATCAGGGTGTCGCTGATGCTCATGGCTTTGCCGAATTGGGTATCAGGGTCTTCGAAGAATCCAATGTAATTATTCAAAGATTTGGACATTTTCTCAACGCCATCGAGCCCAAGGAGCAGGGGGACGGTGAGAACGGTTTGCGGCATCTGGCCGCTGGCGTCCTGGAGATCCCGGCCCCGCATGAGGTTGAAGAGCTGGTCATTGCCGCCCAGTTCCACATCCGCCTGGAGGGCCACCGAGTCGTAGGCCTGGACGAGGGGGTAGAGCAGTTCGTGGAAGCTGATGGGCTGCTGCTCGCTCATCCGCTTCTGGAAATCGTTGCGCTCCAGGAGCTGGGCCACGGTGAATTTCGCCGAGAGGCGGATCCAGTCCTCGCCTTTAAGCTGGCCGCACCATTCGCTGTTGAAGCGGATCTTCGTCTTCTCAGGGTCCAGGATCTTGAAGACCTGGGCCTTGTAGGTCTCGGCGTTGGCCAGGACTTCGTCCCGGGTCAGGGGAGGGCGGGTGGCCTTCTTGCCTGTGGGGTCGCCGATCATCCCCGTGAAGTCGCCGATGAGGAAGGTGACCTCGTGGCCCAGCTTCTGGAACTGGGCCATCTTGCGGATGAGGACGCCGTGCCCCAGGTGCAAGTCCGGCGCCGTGGGGTCGAAGCCGGCTTTGATCCGCAGGGGCCTTCCTTCCCCCAAACGGGCCTTGAGCTGCTCGGGGCTGTGACAGGTCACAGTCCCTTTCAGCAGGAGATCCAGAGCTTCGTCGGTCGCGCGTGGCGGCATAGGAAAATTCTGACGGAAACCGGGGTTCCGCCGCTAGGGGCTGGACGGCCTCAGTGGCTCGGGGAGTCCTCCATCTCGAATCCTCCGTTCCCCTTCGGATGGTCGAACCGGAAACCCGTGATCTGGTCATTGACCCACACGACCACGAGCATGCGGCCATCCTCCATCTTGTAGCCGGCCATGGAAGTTTTCCGGGTGGATCCTCCATCGCCGACTCCCCGGTTCCGGCTTTCGAAGGCCATGGCCCGCCCGGTGGTGAAGGATGGCATCTCGGCGGGGGGCGTCTGGATGGAAGAGCGCCATTCGGCCACCTGTTTCTCGAATTCGGCCGCGTCGGAGTAGCGCTTTTGGAGAGGCGGGTTGGCCTCATACAGTGCCTGGGTGGAGGCCGGGTCCTGGAGCGCCTTCACCGTCTCCACATAGCGCGGCCACTGGGCCTTGCCGATCTCCGCGACCTTGCGCATCCCGTAGAAGCCCAGCGCCACGCAGCTTCCCAGGAGCAGCACGAAGACGATGCCGCAGCCACCGAGAATCTTGACCCAGAGGGGCATGCCCTTCTTCTGCGGGGGCAGACCGCTGTTGTCCCAGGAAGAATCCATCGCCATGTCTGGTTCCTTTAAAGGATGTTGCTGGCCAGTTCGGCGAGCTTGGAGCGCTCACCCTTCATCAGCGTGATGTGGCCCGCGATGTCCAGGTGCTTGAAGTGTTCCGCGAGGAAGCTCAGGCCGTTGGTGGAGGCGTCCACATAGGGGTTGTCGATCTGGTGGGGATCGCCCGTGAGCACGACTTTCGTGCCTTCGCCCGCGCGGGTGAGGATCGTCTTCACCTCGTGGGGGGTCAGGTTCTGGGCCTCATCTACGATGAGGTATTGCTGGGGGATGGAGCGGCCCCGAATGTAGGTGAGGGGCTCGACGCTCAGGTAGCCCGCCTCTTCGAGCTGGCCTGCGGTCATGGTGGTGCGGCGGCGCAGCTCCATGTTGGCGGCGACGATGAACTCCAAGTTGTCGTAGATGGGCTGCATGTAGGGCCGCAGCTTCTCGTCCACATCGCCCGGAAGGTAGCCGAGATCCCGGCCCATGGGCATGACGGGGCGGCTCACGAGCAGCTTGTGGTAGCGCTCGTCGTCCACCACTTGTTGCAGGCCTGCCGCGATGGCGAGAAGGGTCTTGCCCGTGCCTGCCTTGCCCAACAGCGTGACGACCTGGATGGATTCGTCCATGAGCAATTCCAGGGCGAACTGCTGCTCCCGGTTGCGGGGCTTGATGCCCCAGGGCGGCGCTTCGTATTTGTGAAGCGGGTGGAGGCGGCCTTCGGTTCCGTGCATGCGCGCGAGGGCGGTGTGGCTGGCGTTGGCGCGATCGGTGAGTGTGACGAACTGGTTGGGCTGGAGCCGCATCGTGGCGTCGGGCTCCAGGCCTTCCTCGTAGAGTGCGTCCATGGCGGCGGCATCCACTTCCCAGGTCTTGTGACCGGAGTAGAGCTCCTCCATCTCCACCATGTCCGTGGTGTAGTCCTCCGCCTGGAGTCCCATGGCGTCAGCTTTGATGCGGAGGTTGCTGTCTTTGGAGACGAGGACGACCTTTTCCTTCCGCTCCTTCAGCAAGCCTTTCGCGCAGGCGAGGATCTGATTGTCCGCGTGGTGCTTGTCCAGGCTCGGCAGGCCGACGTCGAGGTTGTGGACCGCCACATCCACCTTGAGGGTGCCGCCGCCGTCCAGCTTGATGCCGTCGCTGAGGCTGCCTTTGGCGCGCAGGCGATCCAGGAGGCGTGAGACGGTGCGGGCGTTGCGGCCCACCTCCGTCTGATCCTTCTTGAAGTGATCCACTTCCTCGATCACCACGATGGGCACCACCACATCGTGTTCCTGGAAATGGAAGATCGAGTTCGGATCGTGGAGCAGGACATTGGTGTCGAGCACGAAGAGCTTTTTGGCGCTGGCGATCAAGGGCGGCTCCTTGGCGGGAGGCTACCATCCCCTTCGGTTCTGTCCAGCGCTTCCCTCGCGAAACGATGCTATGCTCCCCGCTAGGCTTGCAGGAGCACGCATGAGGAAAGCGCTGATGACCCTCGCCCTCACGGGAACCTTGTTCGCCCAAGGCTCGATCCAGTACCCCGAAACCCGCAAGGATGCCGTGGTGGACGACTACTTCGGGACCCAGGTGCCCGATCCCTACCGCTGGCTTGAAGACGACAATTCGGCGGAGACCAAGGTCTGGGTGAAGGCCCAGAATGCGGTCACCCGGACCTATCTGGACGCCATCCCCCAGAAGGCGGAAATCCGCGCGCGCCTGGAGAAGCTCTGGAACTTCGAGAAGGTCTCGCTACCTTTCACGGTAGGCGGCCATCGCTGGTTCTTCAGCAAGAATGATGGGCTCCAGAACCAGGCTGTGCTGTATTCCGCTGAGGCTCCCACGGCCAAGCCCAAGGTCCTCCTGGATCCCAACGAACTGTCCAAGGCCGGAACTGTCGCGCTGAATGGCGAATCCGTGAGCTGGAACGACAAGCTCCTCGCTTACGGCTTGTCCAAGGCGGGTTCCGACTGGGTCACCTGGAAGGTGCGCGACACGGGGACAGGCAAGGACCTCCCCGATCAGATCGAATGGTCGAAGTTCAGCGGTGCCGCCTGGGCGCGGGATGACAAGGGCTTCTACTACGCCGCTTTCGACGCGCCGAAAGCTGGCGAGGCCCTCACCGGCGTGAACAAGAATCAGAAAATCTACTTCCACAGGATCGGCACGAACCAGAAGGCGGACGAGCTCGTCTACGCCCGGCCTGACCAGCCCGACTGGGGCTTCGGCGCGGATACAACCCGGGATGGACGGTGGCTGTTCATCTACCAGTCCCAGGGAACGGAATCGAAAAACCGCCTCTTTGTGCGCGACCTTTCCAAACCCGGTTCCAAGGTCGAGCCCTTCCTGGACAAGTTCGACGCGTCCTATTCCGTGATCGCCAATGATGGCGACACCTTCTATGTGCTCACCGACAACGGCGCACCCCGCAAGCGACTCGTGGCGATCCAGCGTTCCAAACCCGATCCCAAGGATTGGAAGGTGCTGATCCCAGAGGATGCTGGCACCGCAGTGTTGGAATCCGTGGGCCTAGTGGATGGCCACTTCATCGCCGAATGGATGACCGATGCCCACCAGCGGCTGAAGATCTACGGAAAGGATGGCTCGTTCCAGAAGGAGATTGCCTTGCCGGGCCTGGGCTCCGTGGCCTTCTCCGGTCGCCGGGAGGACCGCGCGATCTACTACAGCTACACGAGCTTCAGCGATCCGGGTTCCATTTATCGCTACGACCTGCGCAGCGGCAAGCAGACCCTTTGGCACCGGCCGAAGATCGCGTTCAATCCCTCCGACTTCGAAACGAAACAGGTCTTCTACCCGTCCAAGGACGGCACGAAGATCCCCATGTTCATCACTGCAAAGAAGGGCCTCAAGCTGGATGGTCAGAACCCCACGCTGCTCTACGGCTATGGGGGATTTGACATCAGCCTCACCCCCGCCTTTTCCGTGAGCCGACTCGTGTGGATGGAGATGGGCGGCGTCTACGCCCAGGCCAATCTCCGGGGTGGCGGCGAATACGGCAACGCCTGGCATGACGCGGGCCGCTTAAAGCACAAACAGAATGTCTTCGACGATTTCATTTCCGCCGCGGAATGGCTCATCGCGCAGAAATACACTTCCACGCCCAAGCTGGCCATTCAGGGTGGCTCCAACGGCGGTCTCCTCATTGGCGCCTGCGAAACCCAACGGCCCGACCTCTTCGGCGTCTGCCTCCCCCAGGTGGGCGTCATGGACATGCTGCGCTTTCAGAAGTTCACCATCGGCTGGGCCTGGGAAAGCGACTACGGCAGCAGCGACACGAAGGAGGGCTTCGAAACCCTCATCAAGTACAGCCCGCTGCACAACCTGAAGCCCGGCGTGAAGTACCCGCCGACCCTCATCTTCACCGGCGACCACGATGACCGCGTCGTGCCCGCCCACAGCTTCAAGTACGCCGCCACGATCCAGGCTGATCAGGCTGGCCCCGCCCCCGTCCTCATCCGCATCGAAACCGACGCGGGCCATGGCGCCGGCAAGCCCACCTCCAAGTCCCTGGACGAGTTGTCCGATGCCTGGGCCTTCTGCGTGAAGAACCTGGA
>JAFDVN010000059.1 GCA_018269025.1 Acidobacteriota bacterium
CGGATCTTGCCTTCAGCGCGAAAGCCTTCGCAGGCTTCGAAGGCGCGGGCGATCGCGTCGTAGAACGCCCCTTCGCCCAGCGCCGGGAGTTGCTGCTCGGGGTTGTGCAGGTGGAAGAGGTCCACCACTTCAAGGCCAAGCGCCTGGCGCGAGACTTCAAGCTGGTGGGCGAGGTAGCGGGGCGTCATCGCGTGGCAGCCATCCACCACCTCGTTGTCCTTCAGCACGCCGGGCTTGCGGAGCACGCGATCGAACCATGCGGCGGGGCGCTCTTCCGTCACGCCATCGCCCATGGGCAGGTAGCCCGCCTTGGTGGAGACGAAGAAGGCGTCCCGGGGAAGACCCGGTAGCACCTTGCCGAGGGCCCGCTCGGAGCGGCCCATGCGGTAGTTGGCCGCCGTGTCGAAGACGGTGCCGCCCAGGTCGAAAAAGCGCCGGGCGGAGGTCGCATAGCCCTCATCGGCCGCCGCAGTGGGCGCGCCGAGGTAGGTGCCGAGGCCGAGGCTGGAGGGCGTCATGCCCTCAGCTTACATATCCAGCTCTTCCTTGAGTCCGGTCTGGCCCATCTCCACGAGCCGGTCCGACGCGTGCCGCGCCCACTCGGAATTGGGATAGCTTTCCACGAGGCGCTGGTAGTAGTCCTTGGCCTGCTGACGCCAGCCTTCCACGAGGCCCTTGCTCCAGGAGGTCTGATCTTCGGCCATCACCTTCTGTTGATCCTTGTCCAGGTCGCGGAAGGTCTCCTTGCCGCCGAACTTCTGGTTCAGCTCGCCCTTGGCCCAGGTCTCCAGCTCATCGGGCGTGATGCCCCGCTGGCGGAAGGTCTCGCCCAGGTAGTAGTAGGCCCGCTCCCGATCCACATAGTCCGGATAGGTCTCCAGCAGCGTGGTGAGCCTCTGTTGGGCTCCGGGGTAGTTGTAGCTGTTCACATAGAAGATGCCCACCACCAGCTCATGCTCGGCGATGCGGCGCCAGCACTGGGTGATGCGGTCCTTGGCTTCCTGGGCGTAGGGGCTTCCGGGAGCCTCCCGGAGCACTTGGTTGAAGGCCGTGATGGCGGCCCGGGTCTCGGTCTGGTCGCGTTCGGCGGAGTCAATGCCGGCGTAGTGGCAAAGCGCGATCTGGTAGAGCGCGTAGTCCCGGCGGGCGTCGTTGGGGAAGTAGGTGAGGAAGCCCGTGTATTCCACCAGGGCTTCCGGGTAGCTGGGGCTGCCCTGGAAGAAGTAGCTGTCGCCCAGGAGCAGCTTGGCCTCGGGGTAGGCCTTCGTGCCCGGCATGTTGGCTTCGATGTAGCGGAGCATCTTCCGGGCGTCGTTGATCTTGCCCCGCTTGAGAAGATCATGGCCCTTCTGGAGCAGCTGGTCCGAGGTTTCCCCGGCGTAGATGCCCGTCTTGGCCCGCTTGCAGGCGAGTCCGCCCCCCACGAGGAGGACGGCGAGGGCGGCGATCGGCAGGACGCGGGTCTTCATTCGGAATTCCTCTGACCCTCTAGCGTGGCAGAACTGGGCCGATCGTTCCCGAAGAACTGCGCCCGGAGACCTTCGCCAGCCAGGGCTCCACGAGGGCCTGGGCTTCGGCCCGGAGCCGGTCGTGGAAGATCTCGTGGTAGAAGCCGGGCAGCCGGTGGCGTTCCAGGAGGCTGGGGTCCACCTGGGACCAGAGGGCTTCCGAGCGCCCGGGGTCCACCACCGTGTCCGCGCCCGCTTCCAGCAGCAGGATGGGCCGGGCCAGTTCGGCGCCGTAGGGCATCAGCTCCCGTCGGCCTTCCGCCAGGGCCGCGCCAAAGGCCGGGGTGGCCCACTTGTGGCAGAGCGGGTCGGCCCAATAGCGCTGGACGAGGACCGGGTCCGAGCAGACCTTGGATTTGTCGCCGCCGATGTTCAGCCGCAGGTGGGGCGCGAGCCAATAGAGCACATGGCCCAGGATCTGAAGGGCCCGGGTGCCCTGGCGCAGGGCCACGGCGGGGCTGGAAAGGATGAGGCCATCCAGCGTGGTCTGGTGCCACAGCAAGGTGAGCAGAGCCACGAGGCCGCCGAAGCTGTGGGCCAGCACGATCTGGGGCCAGACCGGGAGCGGGGGCAGGGGCACGCCCTCCACGACCCGGGGCGGCGCGCCCACCCGATCCGCATCCGCCCGGCGCTCCTGGCGCAGGAAGAGGGCGAGGTCCTCGGCGAAGGGACGGATGCCATCCGCGTCCCCCCTTGGGCCTTCGGAGCGGCCGAAACCCCGCTGGTCCAAGGTGGACACGGCCCAGCCGAGGTCGTGGAGCCACTTGGCGGTGTGGCGGTAGCGTTCGCCATGCTCGCCGTAACCGTGGACGATCACGACCCGCCCCTTCGGCGCAGGATGATCCCACCGGGCGAAGGCCAGCTTGAAGCCGCCCTGTCCCACCAGAGTCCCCCGTTCGGAGGGCTCCAGATCCTCCGGGATCAGCGCTGCATCGGCCATGGTCCGAAGGATACCTTGGCGGGAGGCCAGGCGATCCTCCGTTAGAATGGAGGGTTCGGAAGGGTCGCGATGGATTTCGAAAGCCTGGTGCGGGCGAAAAACGAGCTGAAGCCACGGGTGGAGCAGTTGTTCCGCCACCTGGACCCGGACCGCAAGGCGCTGGAACTGGAGCAGGTGGAAGAGCGCACCCTGGCCCCCGGTTTCTGGGACGACCCGGAAGGCGCGCGCCCCATCCTCAAGCAGCGGGGCGTGCTCACCGACGAGATCGCGCTGGCCAAGAAGCTGAAAAATGGCCTGGAGGATCTGGAAACGGCCCTGGAACTGGCGAAGGAAGACGACTCCATGCTCGCCGAGGCGGAAGGCGTCGAAGGCTCCCTCCGCCAGATTACGGAGGACGCCGAGCTCCGCATGATGCTCAGCGGCGAACTGGATCAGAACAACGCCATCGTCTCCATCAGCGCGGGCGCGGGCGGCACCGAGAGCCAGGACTGGGCCGCGATGCTGCTCCGCATGTACCTCCGTTTCTGCGAGGCCCGAGGCTGGAAGACCGAGATCATTGACCAGCAGGACGGCGAAGAGGCGGGCATCAAAGGCGCAACCTTCACCGTGGAGGCCCCCTTCGCCTATGGCTACCTGCGGGCGGAAGCGGGCGTGCATCGCCTCGTGCGCATCAGCCCCTACGACTCCGCCAAGCGCCGCCACACGAGCTTCGCGGCCGTGTATGTCTCGCCGGAGCTCGACGACACCATAGATGTGGAGATCCCGGACAAGGACTTGAAGATTGATGTGTTCCGGGCGAGCGGCGCCGGCGGCCAGCATGTGAACCGAACCGAATCTGCCGTGCGCTTCACCCATCTGCCCACGGGCATCGTCGTGAGCTGCCAGAACGAACGGAGCCAGATCAAGAACCGCGCGACGGCGATGAAGGTGCTGAAGGGCCGGCTCTACGAGTTGGAGCTGAAGAAATTCGAGGATAAGGTGGCCGCCGCTTCCGGCGACAAGGCCGATGTGGCCTGGGGTTCGCAGATCCGCTCCTATGTGCTCCAGCCTTACCAGATGGTGAAAGACCACCGCACGAGCCATGAGACGAGCCAGACCCAGAAGGTTCTGGATGGCGACTTGGATGGCTTCATCCGCGCCCAGCTCCTCGCGAAGACGCTGAAGGCGGAATGATGGACCCGGCCACCGGCCACCGGCTACCGGCTACCGGGAAAACGCATTGCGATCTTTGTCTCTCGCCCATCGCGGAGGGGCGCGCCCGAAGCGTGATCCGAGGCGAGGCCTACGACTTCTGCTGTCCGGGCTGCGCCCAGGTGTTCGAGATCCTTGGGCCGGAGGAGGCGAAGCGCCAGGGGCCATCGTTCAAGCAGGGACCGAACCTGGAGGGCGAACTGCCGCCCGGGCCCTACCTTGAAGTGTGGTTGAAGGTGTCGGGCATCGCCTGCGGCTCCTGCGCGCCGCTCGTGGAAGGGCTGCTGCAAGGGCGCGACGGCGTCGTGAAGGCGGTGGTGGAACCGGTCTCCGAGACGGCCCAAGTGCTCTATGCCCCGAGCCGGGTCAGCAAGGACGGCTTGCGGGATCATCTCTCCCGCTATGGCTATGGCGCGAAGGAAGTGGATCAGACGGATGACGCGCCGCCCAGCATCCACGACGCGCTGCGCCTGGTGCTCGCCTTCGTGCTCGGCGCCAACGCGATGATGAACGCGATGGTGATGTACGCGGCCTTCGCCCGGGATAACGGCACAAGTTGGTTCGCTGATCTGATTTTCGCGCCCGCCATCTTTGATTCGAATCCCATGCCCGGCGCAGTGCGGAACGCCTTCACGCTCGTGACGGGACTCTCGGCGCTGCCGGTGCTCTTCTATTGCGGCTGGCCGATCCTGGTGAACGGGTGGCGGCGGCTTCGCCTGGGCGCGCCCAATGTGGACACGCTCGTGGGCTTCGGAGCGGTGATGGCCTTCGTCGTGAGCCTCTACACGGCCTTCGTCCTGCACGCGCACCATGTGTACTTCGACACGGCCTCCATGCTCGTCGCGCTGCTCGTCATCGGGCGCTCGCTGGAGGGTGGGGCGAAGCGCAAGGCCAGCCGCGCCATCACGGGCCTGCTCCGGCTGGGGGCCAAGGGCGCGGAGAAGCTCGTGGATGGCGTTTGGCGCGAGGTGGATCTCGCCACGGTCCAGACCGGCGATCGTCTCCGGGTGAAGCTTGGCGAGCGCATCCCCGTGGATGGCCGCGTGGTGGAAGGCTCGGGCTGGGTGGACGCGTCCACCCTCACCGGAGAGCCGCGCCCGGTGGAAGCGCTGCCGGGATCTACCGTGCTGGCGGGCAGCCTGCTCACCCGCGGCACGCTTGAACTGATCGCCGAGAAGGTCGGCGGCGACACGCTCCTCTCCCAAGTTGTCGCGCGGGTGCGCCAGACCCTCGCGGCGAAAGCACCACTGCAACAACTGGCGGACAAGATCGCCGCTGGCTTTTTGCCCATCGTCCTCGCGGCGGCGCTGTTGGCGAGCCTGCTCTCCTTCGCCCACCACCATCCGGCGGCCCAGGCGCTCATGGCGGGCGTCGCCGTGCTCGTCGTCGCCTGTCCCTGCGCCCTCGGCATCGCCACGCCCATGGTGCTGCTCGCCGCCGTCTCCGAATGCGCCAAGCGCGGCATCCTTCTTCGCGGCGGCGAAGTGCTGGAGCGCGCACCTACCTTGAAGGCCATCGTCTTCGACAAGACCGGCACGCTCACCACCGGGCAGTTGGAACGGCATGGCGTCCGGTTGGATGGCATGACGGAGTCGCAGGCGCTGGCGCTGGCCGCGGCGCTCGAAGAGATCAGCACGCACCCGCTGGCCGAAGTGCTCTACCGCGAAGGCGCGGCCCAGGCGCGGTCGGAAGGGCGCGCGCTGCCCGAGGTGGAAGACCGCGCCGTCCATCCGGGCCTCGGCGTGGAAGGATTCCTGGATGGTGAGCGGGTGTGCATTGGTCGTCCTTCCTGGCTAAAGGCCCAAGGGATCAGCGCGCCGGAAGCGTGGTGGTCCGGGGATGGGTTGGATGGATCGCTCGTGATGCTCAGTCGCGGGCCCCGTGCGGTCGCGCTGTGGGGTCTCGGCGACGCGGTGCGGACGGAGGCGGCCATCGCCATCCGCGCCTTGAAGCGCCAGGGCATTCAAGCCTGGCTCGTGAGCGGCGACCGACAGGAGGCGTGCCTCGCGGTGGCAGCCGCCGTGGGCATCGAACCCTCGTGCGTGGTGGCTTCGGCCATGCCCGGAGAAAAGGCGGACAAGCTCGCGGAGTTGCAGCGCACCCTTGGCCCCACGGCGATGGTGGGCGACGGCGTGAACGACGCGGTGGCGCTGTCCCAGTCGGATCTTGGCATCGCCCTCGGCAGCGGCGCGTCCGTGGCGCTGGAAAGCGCGGCGGTGGTGCTCGTGCACCGGGACCTGCGCCGCATTCCGCTCTTCTTCAAGATCGGCCGCCTCTCGGTGAAGCGCATCCGCCAGAACCTGGGTTGGGCCTTCGGCTACAACGCGGTCCTGGTGCCGCTCGCGGTGGCGGGTTTCGTCCATCCCATCCTCGCGGCGGCAGCGATGATGGCTTCGTCTTTGAGCGTCATCCTCAACAGCGGCCGCAAGCTCGGGCTTGAAGGAAAGCACCGCGACCTGGAACATGAAGGCCATGAGCAGCTCGCCGCGTGACGCGATCATCCTCGGCGGTGGCCCCGCCGGGGCCTCGGCCGCATGGTCCTTAGCGAAGGCCGGGCGGCGCGTGCTGATCCTGGAGAAGGAACGGCTTCCACGGGTGAAACCCTGCGGCGGTGGCGTGAGCCCCCAGATCGCGCAGTGGTTCGACTTCGATTTCGCGCCGGTCATCTCGAACCGCGTGACGCGCATGCGCTTCACCTGGAAGTGCGGCGAAGCGGTGGAGGCTCCCCTCGAAACGAAGGAGCCGCTGTGGATGGTGACGCGCTCGGAGTTCGACCACTTCCTCGTGAAGCAGGCGGTGGCGCGGGGCGCGGAGCTCAAGGATGGAACCCCGGCGCTGGGCCTGCGCTTCGAGAACGGTGCGTGGACGGTGGAGACGGAAGAAGGTTCCATCCGCGCGCCCTACCTCATTGCGGCGGATGGCGCGAAGGGGCCCGCGGCGAAGTGGCTCGGCTTCACCGATCGCAAGCGCTTCGTCGCGGGCGCGCTGGAGGCGGAATTTCCGGGCCTATCGCCGGATCCGGATGTCGTCCATCTGGATTTCGGAACCGTGGCGAAGGGCTATGCCTGGAACTTCCCCAAAGGGGATGGCCAGGGTCTGGGCCTCGGCGCGCTGCGGGGCAAGCAGGACAAGGATCTCAAGACGCTGCTCGCGGGCTACACCGAAAGCTTTGGTGTGAAGCTCGAGGCCTGCCACCTCATGGCCCACCCCATCCACTGCTGGGATGGCGATCAGGTGCTGCACACCCAGAACGCCGTATTGGCGGGCGAAGCGGCCTGCGTGGTGGACCCCTTCACCGCCGAAGGCATCCGCCCTTCCATCTTCAGTGGTCTGCGGGCGGCGGAGGCCATCCACCACGCGCTTTCCGGCGAAGACCGCGCGCTGGAGGCTTACACCCTCCTCATGCAGGAGCAGTGGGGCCGTGAGATGGCCTGGGCCAAGCGGCTTTCCCAACTCTTCTTCGCCGCCCCCCGTCTCGGCTGGAAGGTGGTCGTCGGAAGTCCCGGCAGCCCCCAGCGCATGGCCAGCGTGCTCATCGGCGAATCCCGCTACAGCGACCACGCCGCCCGGGCGATCAAGAAGCTGAGCTTCGGCATCGCGGGGTAAGGCTCACCCGCGAAGGGCCGCGAAGCAAAGCAAGAAGGACCGCGAAGGGTTGATCAGCGGATCGGGATGCCTGACAACTCGTCCAGACGGAAGGTCTGGCCCTGGGTGGGCGAGGTCGTGTCGAGCTGCCACACCGCTGTTCCGTTGTCTTCATTCCATTCGGCCATTCGGAGTTTTAACACAAGTGGTTCCAAGGGGTGATCGGACGGTGTGACCGAGAATTCCGGCGGAGCATCGAGCCTCGGGACATTGCTTTCGAGGATGGTGTGGCCCCGCCGCTTGCCGTCTCTGTGCGCTTCGATCTCCCAGGTTCCGGCCGGGCCCTCAAGAACGACTTGGCCATCTGTGTTCTCGACCTTGAAAACCTGTCTAAACAGAACAGCCGTCGCGCCTTGTCGGCGCCGGATGACCGTTACAGAAACCGTTGATCCTTTCGCTGGCCGGCCGCGCCAATCCACGACCTTCGCGTGGACCTGGATGGTGGGTGGAGGCTCGGCCTTGATGGAGGCTGTCGCCGCGAACATCACCAAGCAAGCCATCCGCCACATGGCCGCAGCATAGCAGCGCTTCTTCGCGATCCTTGTCGCGGATCTTCGCGGCCCTGCGCGGGGATCAGTCCGCTTTCTCCGACTCTTCCATCCCGAGCTCGATGCGTTCGTCCTTGGGGAGGCGCCAGTGCCAGCGGCCGGTGGCGCGGTCGAAGAGGTCGAAGCAGCAGAGCCAGTTCAGCAGGCCCGCCACCATCACATAGGTCGCGCCGTATTCCTGGGTGAGGTTGCGGATGGGCTCGGTGCCGCTTCCGCCGAAGGCCCACGCGAAGGCGCCGTAGAGCGGGCCGATGCCCGCGGTGGCGAGGGCGCTGAGGCTTTGGAGCCACGACGCCGGATTCAGCACATAGATGCCGCCCTTGATGCCATCCACCGCGCCGAATTGAAGCTGTAGCGCGCCGAGGAGCAGGAAGCCCGCCCACACGCCGAAGATGGCCTTGGCTCGGCCCTTCTGTCCGAGTTTCCAATAGCCCCATCCCGGCACGAGCCACTGGAGCAGGATCGGCTTCCACGCCGCTTGGATAGCCTTCTTGCCGCGCAGCAGCGCGGGGATCGCGGGCTTTTCGGTTTCGCTCATGCTTCCAGCCTAGAACGAAAGAGGCCCCGATTGGGGCCTCTTTGCGTGGATCGCGGAGGGTTAATCCGTGGCGAAGGGCAGGAGGGCGATGTTGCGCGCCCGCTTGATGGCTTCGACCAGCGCGCGCTGGTGAACGGCACACACGCCGCTGGTGCGGCGGGGAAGCACCTTGCCGCGCTCGGGCGTGAAGGCCGAGAGGGTCTTGGTGTCCTTGTAGTCAATGAAGGGCAGCTTCTCGACGCAGAACTTGCAGAACTTCGAGCGGCGGCCCGAAAAAGATTTCTTCTTCTTCGGCTTGCCCTTGGCGTTCTTGGAGCGCTTCATCAGAGCACCTCCTCAGGGGCGCGGTCCTTGATGCCGGCCGCGGCCTTGCGCTTGGATTCGCGGTCGAAGCGCGCCTTGGAGCGATCGGCGGCCTTCGCCATCTCGTCCATGCGGATGGACATGTACTTGATCACCGACTCGTGGTTGCGGAAGCGGCGCTCGAGCTCGGCGATGAGCTTGTTGTCAGCGTCGAGTTCGAAGAGGGTGTAGTAGCCCTCGCTGAACTTCTGCACATCGTAGGCCAGCTTGCGGCGGCCCCATTTGTCGGTCTTGACCAGCTCACCGCCCTGTTCGGCGATGATCCCCTCGAAGAACTTGACGAGTTCGTCAGCCTGCTCTTCGGTCAAGGTGGGGGAAGCGATGAAGATGGTCTCGTAGCGACGCATCGTTCCTCCTTGTGGATGTGAAGCCCCCGATCAGACGGGAGCAAGGAGGCACCACGGGGAGCCAATGCTCCACGGGCGCGAAGGATTAGTTTGCCGCCAAAAGCCTTGAATCACAAGGCGAATTCAGGCCCAGAAGGCCTCGGCGTTCACCTGGCCGGGCAGAACGGCGGGGTCGTCCGTGCCTGAAACCAGGTCCAGGAATCGGGCGAAGGGCGCGTCCAGGGCCTCGATGCGGTCCCATTCGGCGTCCGTCCAGGTCCCCAGGACGAAGTCCGCCAGGGGCCGCTCGAAGGGGCCGATGCCCAGGCGCAGCCGGGCCAGGGGGCCGTCCCCGAGGGCCTCCTGGACGGAGCGGACGCCGTTGTGACCGCCGTGGGAGCCCTCCATCCGGAAGCGGCCGAGGCCGAGGGGCAGGTCCTTGTCGTCGTAGAGGAGGACGAAACGGGACGGGTCCAGCCCCGCCTTCACAGCTTCGGCGCACACATGGCCCGAGAGGTTCATGTAGGTGCCGGGCACGAGGGCTTGCAGGTGATCGGTAAGGCCGTAGAGCGTGCCGCTGGGCAGCTTCCTCAAAACCTGAGGCTTCAAGCCCCGGGCCTCCATCCAGCGCAGCACCGCGAGGCGGCCAAGGTTGTGCCGCGTGTGCGCGTACTCATCGCCGGGATTGCCGAGGGGGATCAGGGTCCACATGGGGCTTGGGGTCCACGGCAGATGGGATGGGCTCATTTCGCCATCCAGGCGTCCAAAAATGCTCTGGGAGTTTGAACGATCACGCCCTCTCGAATTTCTTCCGGGTAGTGCTTTTCATTCCCCGTCACCAGCACAGCGCGCTCCTGTTTAGCCAGAGCTAGGAACACGAGGTCATCCGCATCGGGCCCAGCCAGCGGCCATGGTGGTGGATCCACAGGCCTGATTGTTCCGCTGCCCAGCAGGGTGGGAAGCCAGGCTGGAGGGAAGAGGTGCTTCTTGAATCGCGGACGATTCAAGACTTCCAGGTATTCCTCGATGACGGTCGGGCAAGTGAAGAGGAGAAGTTCACCGTCCAGCACCAGCTCGACGAGCCCGGCAGGAGGACTAGCCAACTGAATGCCTGCCGAGACGATGATGTTGGTATCCAGCACCACCGCGCGGGTGCTCACCGCTTGGCACCCTTCTTGTCCATCCTGGCCTTGCGGACCGCCGCGACTTCCGCGTCAATGTCGTCCATCGCCATCTCGGCGAGACCAGTGGCTTTGGCTTGAAGCTGGGACTGGAGGAGAAGGCTTTTCGCGAGGGCTTTGGAGAGTAGGCCAGCCTGGAACTGCTCGAATCCCTTCTGGACCGGGATGAGGAAGAAGGAAGCCTTGGAGCCCTCGACCAAAGCCATGTCCAACTGACCACCGAGAATGGAGGCACCCTTGGTTTGTAGCTCCCGGAGTGGAATGGATCTCATGCGCCCTCCCTGATGAGAGTATAGATGAATGACCGCAAATGTCAACAAATTGTTGACATTTGAATCACTCAATTTAATGACTACTCGCAGAAAAGACGAAGGCCCCGCATGGGGGCCTCCAGTCTCCAGCCTGAAGTCTCCGGCCTGGATTACTTCTTCTCTTCCTTCTTGCCCTTGGCGGCGACCACTTCGGGCTCGGTGGCGGCGACTTCGCCTTCGGCGGCGGGAGCTTCCTCGGCGGCCTTGGCATGGACGGCGCAGACGACCTCATGGGCATCGCCCAGGATGGTCAGGGTGGAGGCCAGGTTCAGCTGGTCGAAGCGGACGGAGTCGCCGACCTTCAGCGCATCCACATTCACATCAATGTGGGCGGGGATGAGGGAGGGGAGGCACTCGATTTCGATCTGGCGGTGGACGAACTCCAGCAGGCCGCCCTGGGTCTTCACGCCGTAGGGCACGCCGACGATCTTAACGGGCACCTTGACGCGGATCTTGTGGGTGGGATCCACGCGCAGGAAGTCCACATGGCGCAGGCGGCCGGTGACGGCATGGCGCTGCACATCCTTGATGACCACATGGCGCTTGATGTCGGTGCCTTCGCGCTGCATGAAGACCACCGAGTTCATGCCGGCCTCGGAGGAGATGATCTTGGCGACCACCTTGGGGCTGATAGCCAGCGCCACGGGGGCTTCGTTCAGGCCGTAGACGACGGCGGGGATGAGGCCGTTCTTGCGGAGCTGCTTGCTGGCGGCCTTGCCCAGGCTCTCGCGCTTGGATACGACGATGATTTCTTCGGACACGGATTCCTCCTACCTGGCGCGGCGCGGAACATCCGGCGCGCCCTCTCGTTGGGAGCCTCCCCCCATGGGAGGCAGAAGGGATAGTTTCCCAGAAAAGCCTTGGAATTCAAGGGGAAGTGGGCGGCGAGCCGAGACCCGGCGACCGGCTACCGGCAATCGGCTACCGGCTACCGGCTATCGGCTACTGGCTACTGGGCCCACGGCTGACATGCCTCAAGGCCTGACCGCATCCGCCGTGCGAAACTCAAGGGTTGGAGCTGAACCGGAGAAGAAGCATGGACAAGAAGATCAGCCGGGCCTCGCTGTTCGACGCCCTAAACGCCTACCAGGTGCCCGGCACCAGCGCGACGCTCGTGGCTCTCAAGGCCGTGAAGGGCCTGGATGTGGACGGCGGGAATGTCACCGTGCGGCTTCAGTTGCTGGATGCCTACCAGGACCGGGAGATGGAGATCCGCAAGGCCATCGTCCAGCGCATCGGCTCGGTGGAAGGCGTGGAAGCGGTGGCCATGGACATCGCCTGGGACAAGACGCCCCAGGTGGAGTTCAAGAACATGCTTCCCACCGTGAAGCACGCGGTGGTTGTCGGAAGTGGCAAGGGCGGCGTGGGCAAGAGCACCGTCGCCGCGAATCTCGCCGTGGCCGCGGCCAAGCTCGGCCTGAAGGTGGGCCTGCTGGACGCGGACCTCTACGGCCCCTCCATGGGCATGATGTTCGGCGTCGGCGCGGACGAAGGCCCGGAGGGCACACCCGAAGGCAAGATCAAGCCCGTCTCGAAGTTCGGCATCAAGCTCATGTCCATGGGTTTCCTGCTGGAGGAGGACAAGCCTGTCATCTGGCGCGGGCCCATGCTCAACAAGGCGCTTCAGCAGTTCCTCGGCGATGTGCTC
>JAFDVN010000005.1 GCA_018269025.1 Acidobacteriota bacterium
AAGGAGTCGGCGGAGGAGAAGAAGCTCGCGCCCGGCGCAGTCGTCACGGTCTGCTTGCCGGCGTTGATGAGATCGGCGTCTACCTCGTCCTGGGTGGGGAAGGGGCCGATGCCGAGCAGGCCGTTTTCGCTCTGGAGGATGACCTCCATGCCTTCCGGGATCACGCCCGCCACCATCGTGGGGATGCCGATGCCGAGGTTCACATAGTAGCCGCTGCGCAATTCCTGCGCGGCGCGTCGGACGAGTTGATCGCGGGAAAGAGCCATGCGGAAACCTCGGGTTCCAGGATAGCGTCTCCCCCTTGTGAAGCCCATGTCAGATATGTCAGTTGGAGCGCAAATTTCACAATTCTTAACTTCGTGTTCAGCCCTGGAATGCGGAGACTGGCTCCTTGTTTCCTAATCGGAGCATTCATGTTCAAGCGCGCGATGCCCATGCTGGCTCTTCTCCTCGCGGGAGGGCTGTCGTCCCTTCCGCTTTCCGCCCAGTCCGCGAAGAAGGTGCTCTTCGATCACACCGGCTGGGAGGATGGCGGCTCCTCCGCCTATTGGATCGTGGACACCCATGAACCCAATCCGAGCCCAGCGAACCCCGCCGTGGAAACGGATTGGAACGGCGGCATCAGCGCCTGGGGCTTCGATCTGCTGAAGAAGGGGTACACGGTTCAGATCCTCCCCGCGACGGGCGGACGCATCACCTACAACGATTCCACCAATGCCCAGGATCTGAAGAACTACGCGGTCTATGTGATCCCCGAGTGCTACCGGATGTTCACGGCGGCGGAGAAGCAGGCCATCGTCGCTTTCGTTCAGAACGGCGGCGGCCTCTACCTGATGGGCAACCACGACGGCGCCGCCCGCGTGACGAGTGCCCACCCTGGCAGCACGGATGCCTTCCATGTGTTCAATGACCTGCTGGCCAACGAAGGCAGTGGCTTCGGCTTCACCTTCGTCGTGGGCCATGGCCCGGGTGATTCCAACGCCAACACCACGACGACGGCGGTGACGGCGGACACCGGCGCCATCGCCCAGGCCCTCGTCCACGGCGCCAACGGTCTCGTGAACACCATGGACTTCCACAGCTATTCCTACATCAACCTCACGGGCTCCAATCCGGCTGTGAAGTGGATTGTTCAGACCCAGGTGTCCGGAGATCCCGCCACGGACTACTTCGCCGTGGCGACAACCTACGGTGCGGGGCGCATCCTGGCCATCAGCGATAGCGCTCCCAGCGACGACGGCACGACAACCACCTCGGGCAAGCACCTCCAGGATGGCTACCACTCCAACAGCAACCAGGCCTTCGATCTGAACGCGGTGGATTGGCTCGCGGGCGCGGGTTCGTCCTCGGGCGGATCGAACACGGTGACGGCCTCCATCACGACGCCGTCCAGCAATCTGACGATCGCCTCCGGCGCGAGCCAGAGCTTCGTCGGCACTAGCACCGATTCCAGCACCAGCGCGACCCTCACCTATTCCTGGAATTTCGGGGACGGGTCCACCGCCACGGGCGTTTCCACGAGCCATGCCTTCACCAATTCGGGCAGCAGCGCCGTCACCCGGACGGTCACCTTCACCGCCATGGACAGCACCGGGGTCTCCGCCAGCGCCACCCGGCTCGTGACGGTGAATCCGGCCACGGGCGGCGGGGGTGGGACCACCACCCAGCTGCTCCAGAACCCCGGCTTCGAGAGCGGGAACAACAATTGGAGTGGAACCTCGGGCGTGATCGGCCAGAACAACGCCAAGGGCGAGCCCGCCCACGGCGGAACCTGGAACGCCTGGCTGGATGGCTATGGCGCTTCCACCACGGACACCCTCGGCCAGACCGTCACGATCCCAAGCAGCGCCACCAAGGCCACGCTGACCTTCTGGCTCCATGTGGACACGGACGAGACGAGCACCACCAAGGCCTACGACAAGCTCAGCGTCCAGCTTCTCAAGACGAGCGGTTCCGTGCTCAAGACGCTGGCCACCTACTCGAACCTGAACGCGGGCTCGGGCTACACCCAGAAAACCTTCGATCTGAGCGCCTACAAGGGCCAGACGATCAAGCTCAACCTGAAGGGCGTCGAGGACAGCAGCTACCAGACCTCCTTCGTGGTGGACGATTTCGCGCTGAACATCCAGTAGCGCGAAGCTGGAAGAAGGGAGGGCGGGCGCGAGCCCGCCCTTTTCGTGATCTTGATATTCGCTTTTTATTCGCTATATTGAGATCCCCGGAGTCACCTTGCTCGCCATGCGGATCCCTGAGCTTCCCTTCCAGCTGGCCTGCCAGCGGGACGGTGCCCTGCGGGACCGGCCCCTGGCCTTCCTGAGCCCGGAAGGGGGGCGGATGCGGACGCTCTGGCTGGTGAATGCCCGGGCGCGAGCGGAAGGGATCCGGCCGGGGGATGCCATGGACCGGGCCCTGCGCCAAGCGCGCGGGCTGCGGGTGCTCGACCCCCAACCCCAGACCTGGTGGGAGGCCCAAGGCGCGTTCGCGGACTTTCTCCAGGATTGGAGTCCCCAGGGGCGTCTTGGACGCATGGGCGAGGCGCTTCTCGAACTCGCGGGCACGGACCGTCTGCACGGGCCGCCCCGGGATGCCGCCTCAAAGCTGCGGAAGGAACTGGCCCAGCGCCATGGGTGGGATGGGCGCGGCGGGCTTTCCGTGAGCGCCACCGCCGCCACCTTCGCCGCGCGGGAGACGCGGGACCTCCGGGAGGTGGCGGAAGGCGCGGAAGCCTCCTTTCTCGCGCCACATCCGATCGCCCAGTTGGAGCTTCCTCCGCGCCTGCGCTTCCGCCTCCGCCGTCTGGGCCTGCGCCTGTTGGGGGATCTCCAACCGGTTCCGCTCGGCGTGCTCACTCAACTCATGCCCGTGGATGAAGCGCCCACGCTGCTGGCGCAGGTGCGCGGCGAGGACCGCCCGCGCCTGCCGCTGCTCACCGAGCCGCAGGATCGCTCCACCTTCCGCTGGCGCCTGGAGCCGCCGCGGCTGCCGGAGGAAATCCCCCTGGCGCGGTGGATCCTCGACCGGCTCTGGAGCGAGCGGCGCAGTCCGCGACGCCTCACCCTCCTCTGGTGGGATGTGGATGGGCAGCCCCACCGCTGGAAGGCTTTCGACGCCGATCTGCTGGAGCCGCCGCTGGCGCTGGCGCCTTTGGTTCGGTCGGCTTTTCTCACGATTGCCACACGGCGTCTGCTGGTGCACCGGGTGGAACTGCGCGTGCACTGGGGATTGGGACAGGCGGTGGGCCTCTTCCAGGAGGGCCCCAGCGCGCGCCTGGGCCGTCTCGAACCCACGCTCGCGCGCCTACGCAAGCGCTTTCCGGATGCGCCGGTGCGGCCGGCTTGGGATGGAGGACCATGAGCCTCGCCTTCGGCATCTCCGATTTCTCCATGGGGGAAGGCATCTACCGGGCGAAGGACCTGATCCGCCTCGCCCGGCGGCTGGGCTACGACCGCCTCGTGCTCTGGGACGAGGGATTGCGCGGCTATCCCAAGGCCCGGGCGGAGCTCGACTGGGCGCGGGAGCTGGAGCGCATGGGCATGGCCCATCCCAGCTTCGATGGGGAAGGGGTGACGGCGTCCGCCTTTCACCTCCATCCCGGGTGCCGCTTCGCGTGGCGCGGCCATCGCTATGGGGCCTTGCCCCAGTCCAACGCAGGCTACGCGGCGCTGAACAAGCTGCTCACGGATCAGGCCCACGGGCGCGAAGGGGAACCTCCGGCGGAATGCATCCTCCTCGCTAACGATTTGGCAGGCCTGGACGCGTTGCTGCGGGAAGGCGTGTTCGCATCCCTTCTCGCCCATCCGCGTGGCGCGCGGGAAGCGCAGATGGCCGCGCGGGGCGCGCTTCCGGTGGTGGCACCCCAGGTGCTCCGCTTCCGCACCAAAGCCGGGCTCGAACTGCACCGTCTCAAACGCGCCATCGCCACCCAGAGCACGCTGCCGAGGACAGGAGCCCTGTGGGATGCCCGCGATGGCGCTGTTCCGCGCGAAGTGTGGGAGGCCCGCTTTCCCGCTTGCGATGCGGCCGTGGACCGCGCCACCCGCGATCTGGAAGCGCGGATCGCGGCGTGGGAGATCCCCTGGGGCGCGTGGACCTGCGCGGGGCCCGTGGGCCTCGAAGGCGCGGATCTGGATGCGGTGCTGCGGGAGCGGACGGTGGAAGCCCTGCCTCGGCGCATGGCGCACCGCATCCCGGAGGCCGAAGCGCGCCTGGAAAGGGAACTGGAGCTCATCCGCTTCAAGGGGTTCGCGGGCTACTTCCTGCTCGTGCAGGATCTCGTTCAGACGCTAAAGCATGTGAACCTTCCTTCGTCCATCTGCGGGCGCGGAAGCGGCGCGGCGAGCCTCGTGAGCTATCTCTTGGAACTCAGCAATGTGGACCCCGTGGACACGAACCTCCTGTTCGAGCGCTTCCTCACCCGGGAGCGCGTGGACCCGCCGGACATGGACATTGATTTCGCCTGGGATGAGCGCGACCAGGTGATCCAGGCGGCCTTTCAGCGCTACGGCCGCGATCGCACGGCCATGGTGTCCAACCATGTCTTCTTCAAGCGCCGCGCCGCGCTCAGGGCCGTGGGGCTCGCCTATGGGCGACCTGAATCCGAGCTGAAGGCGGTATCCAATCGCTCGCGGGGCTGGGATGGCGGTCTCGGGGAATTGCCGGAAGGAGATCCCTGGCGTCCGCTGCTGGCGCAGGTCGAGGCCATCCGCGGTCACTTCCATCAGATGAGCGTGCATCCCGGCGGCCTCGTCATCACGGGCGGTCCGCTGTGGGAGCACGCCGCCTTCCAGCCCGCGCCCGCCAAAGAGGGCGTGAGCGTGACGCAATGGGACAAGGACGGCGTGGAGGGCTACGGCCTCGTGAAGATTGACCTCCTGGGCAATCGCAGCCTCGCCGTCATCCGCGACGCGAAGAAGGCCCTGAACGGGCGAGTCCCGGCGCATTTCGGAACCCTCAGCCGCCAGGACCCGGACACGCAGGCCCTGCTCGCGCGGGGGGACAGCATCGGCGTCTTCTATGTGGAGAGTCCCGCCATGCGGCAGTTGCAGGGCAGGGTGAAGAAGGGCGATTTCGAAAGCCTCGTCATCCATTCCAGCCTCATCCGCCCCGCGGCCTGGCGCTGGGTGGACCGCTATGTGAAGCGCGCCCGGGGCGAGGAGGCCTTCCTTCCCAGCGACCCCATCTTCAAGGAGCTGCTCAGCGAAAGTTTCGGCGTCCTCGTCTACCAGGAGGATGTGCTGAAAGTCTGCGTGGCGCTGGCGGGCTGGACCCACCACCGGGCGGATCAGCTCCGCAAGCTGCTCGGAAAGGCGGATTGCGCGGAAAAGCTTCCTTTGTTCGAGCGGGAGTTCCGGGAAGGCGCCGCCGCGCGGGGTGTGACGCCGGAAGTCGTGGAAGAAGCCTGGGACATGATCCGGACCTTCCAGGGCTACTCCTTTTGCAAGCCCCATTCGGCGAGTTACGCGCAAGTGAGCTTCCAGAGCGCTTGGCTGAAGGCCCATCATCCGGCGGAGTTCTTCGCCTCCGTCATCAGCAACATGGGCGGCTTCTACCCGGCCGTGGCCTACCTGGGCGACGCCCGCCGCCATCGCCTCACGGTGCGGGGTCCTGATGCGAACGCCTCCGCCTGGGCCTTCACCGCCGAAGGCGATCAGGCGCTGCGCGTGGGCCTCATGCAGGTGCAGGGCGCGCTGGAGCAGGAGGTGAAGGCCGTGATCGAGGAGCGGGAGAAAGGCGGACCCTACCAGGATCTCGATACGCTACTCGTCCGCGTGCCGCTCTCCGTGACAACGGTGGAGGCGCTCGCCTCTGCCGGGGCCTTTGATGCCTTCGCCCCAGATGGGGACCGCGCTCGGCTGCTCTGGGCGCGGCTGGGCGGCGTGCCGCCGGGGGTGCGTCCCCGACCCACCGATCCCTTCGATCGGGCGGATCTCGAACTGGAGCTCATGGGTCTCACGCTGGAAATCCACCCCGCCGCCCTCGCGCGGGTGCGCAAAGGAGGTGGCCCCGCCAGGGTCGCGGATGTCGCCTCCAAGGACCGGGACCTTCGTTTCTGGGCCTTGGTAGTGGCCGCGAAGGTGGTGAGCGACAAGAACGGTCGCGGTATGCAGTTCGTCACCCTCGAAGACGAGACAGGCCTGTGCGAAGCCGTGGCTTTCTCCGAGGCCTTCGGGCGGCGGAGAAAGCCCTACCTCGTGGGTGAAGTGACCGAAGTCCGTGGCCGGTCCGTGCGCCAGGATGGACTTCCCGTGCTGGAATTGAAGCAGTGAGGCTGGGTCCTAATCCACGACCCGGACGGATTCGATCTTTGCGCCAAGCTCGAGGTCGTCCAGGACCTTCAAATCGTGGTCGGGGTTCGCCACTTCCCCCACGCGCGTGTATTTGCCCGTGAGGTGGGGTGTGGCATTGGTGGTGATGAAGAACTGGCATCCCCCCGTGTCCTTGCCCGCCAGCGCCATGCCCACGCTGCCGGGGCCGTACCAGGTCGTCGAATCCTCGCAGCGCACGGAATAGCCGGGCCCGCCGTCCATGGTGTCCAGGGGCGAGCCCATTTGGACGACGAAGTCGGGCACGATCCGGGGCACTCGGTGGCCGTCGAAGAAGCGCTTCTTCGCAAGCAGCACCAGGTTCGCCACATTCATCGGGGCGATGCGCGGGTCCAGCTTGAGGGTCACGACGCGTTTGCCGCTGAAGGTCAGGCGCAGACGGACAGGCCTGCCGCGCTTGGCCAATCGAATCGCCTCATCCAACAGGGTCTTGTCCCCGGGCCTCACCGCGGGAGCCGAAGGCCACGGGGTGGCAGGGTCCACCTTCTTCAATTGGAGGTAGGCCTGGTAGCGCCAGCCCCAATCGGGGTGGTGGAGGAAGCGCGTGAGGATTTCCTTCTGCCGGTCCACCGGGACCTTCCAGCGGTCCATCGCGGCGTAAAGCTCCAGGGCCGACTCCAGATTGGAGTCGGCGTAGCAGCGCTTGGCCAAGGCCTCGAGATCCGCAGGCGCGGCAGGCAGATCATCAATGGCCGCGGCGCGCGCCACGGAGGAGGGGCCCGCCAGGAGCTTCGCCCGGAGCGCGTCGGCCTCGATGGGGGCGAGGGCTCGCAGGCTGGGCAGGACGGAGGCCTGAAAGACCGGAGAAGCCTGGGGCGCCATCGCGGCATCCACGGCCACTGGCCCTAGCTTGCCAAGGTAGCCCAGCACGCTTTGGCGGATGCTCGGTGTGGGCGAATTCACCTCCGCGAGAATCCATGCGGCGGGAACGCCTTCCGCCGCGCCTTCCGTGAGGCGCTGGACGATGAGGGTGCGCAAAGCCGCATCCTTGGAGGGCGCGCATCCCAGCGCCGGGAGCAGATTGAGAGGATCGCTTCCTGCGGCCTTAAGCATTGCGGCTCGAACGGGGGCCGGGGACCGGTTGAAGCTGTCCATGAGCGAGAGCACCGCCCCCGCGGTCGCTTTCACCGGGAGAAAGAGCGCCTTCTCCTTCCCAGCCATCACGAGCCGGAGCTGGGCCGCTTGGGCGCGAACCGGATCCACCTTTCCCTCGGCCTTCAGCGCGTCCAGAAAGCCTTGCAGCGCTTCCGACACCTCGCTTCCATTGAGCCGCGCCGTGGCGATCTGGCCTTCGAGGTGGAGATGGCCTGGCCAAGTCTTCGCATCCGAAGCCCCGAGTCCCTCCAGGGCCACCAGCGCGTCCGCCGCCTTGAACCGGTTGAGGAAATACAACGCCGTGAAACGATCCTGGGGCGACTTCGCCTTTCGAGCCAAGCCTTCCCAGACATCCTTCGTCGGGTGATCCAGTTCCAGAGGCAGCAGCGCCGGAGCCCCCGGCGCGCCGATTCGGGCGAGGGCGAGATCGAGGCGAGGCTGTTCCTTGGTGGGGATCCGGAGGGAGATGAGGGCAGAGGACTGGCGGGCCCACTCCGAATGGATCAGAACCTTCGGCCCCATGTCAGGGTGCTGGGCCGCGAGGGTCAACGAAAGAAGGGTCAGGGTGTAGGCGCCTGGATGCACGAGGACTCCTTAAGCGCCTTGATTGTGGCAGGAGACCTAAGGGGAGCCAGCGCCTTCAGATAGTCCTCAAGGGCTTTCTTGCGAACCGATTCAATTTTCGAAGGGAAGGATGCCCGCTCCACTTCCATGGCACTGGCTTCATCCAATAATCGCTTCGCGTCCACTTCGTTCACATAGGCGTGCCGAAGGCCAATCTCCTCCGCCATGCAAGCACGGGAATCCGTGCCAACGACAAAGGCGGGCTTGCCCAGGCTCGCGAGCACGAAGGCTCCATGAACGCGATTCATCAATCCGTATTTCGCTTTCGCGTACATGGGTGGGTAATCGCGGTGATCCGATGAATAGAAGATCGGAGCCTCGGGATCCAGGCCCTTAGCCGCGTCCACTTCAGGCTGGTTATGGCAGATGAACAAGCAACGCTCCCGGCGCTTGAGATCCTCGTAGGCCGCTTTGAACGCCTGCTCCCAGGCGGCGCCGTCGGCATCGCCTTCAAAATCGTAATGGCCGCCCTTCTTCATGTAATTGAGGGCCACGAATTCCCCCTCTTGGGGCTGGGTGCCAAGCCGATCTCGGGCGAACAAGGCGCTGCATGGGATCACGGGGGCGTCCAGACCGAGGCTTCTCAGGATCCGCTGAGCGAGATGGTCTCGGACGGTGGTGATGGAGGAGACCCGGTGCAATTCCTTGATGTAGTTCGAGTCCTTCTCGCACAGTGCGAATTCAGATCCATCGCTGTGATAGCCCTGGGCGCTTCCGGCCGCGAGATTGAGGAAGGGGACGCCATGTCGCCTGCCTGAAACACGACGACGGACCAAGGGGGTGAACCATTCATTATCTGCGGAGTGCGCGGTGCTGTGGCACCAGTAGACCGGTGCGCCGCTTTGGACCAGAAGATCCGCCTCGAGAATCCGGTCCGGAGTGATCCAGAGAGGGAGCTTTCGATCCCAACGCCGGAGGCGGTGGGCCTTGCGCGGGTCATCCTTGGAGCGAAGCCACCCCAAGCCTCGACGGGCGGTGATGGGATCGTGCTTATGCACGGAAGCGAAGGCGACCGGTTGTCCTACCAGAGCCAAACCGAGAATGTGAGTCAGGCCTTCGCGCACGAAATCATCCCCCACATTGTGGTTCAGGGTGGTGATGAAGGTCAGGCGCATGAAGGATCCCGAGAATGACGGTGTCTTAACACCTATTCTCGGAGCTTTTGGATGGCACGCGAATGCCTATCGAAACGATGCAGGCCTCAGGTTCCGAGGACACCCTTCATCCAGGTCGTGGTCTTGGCAAGGCCCTCGTCCAAGCGCACTTGAGCCTTCCATCCGAATCGCTCCAGGGCCCGACTGGTGTCGAGCTGGCGCTTGGGCTGTCCATCCGGATAGGCCGGATTGAAGCGAAGCTCGCCCTGGAAGCCTGTGAGGTGCTGAACCTTGAGCGCCAAGTCGCGAATGGTCACTTCCTCTCCCGTGCCCAGGTTCACCGGGTCCCCATCCTCGTAGCGGGCCATGCCTTCGGCGATGCCACGCGCGGCGTCTTCTACGAAGAGGAATTCCCGGCTCACGGTTCCGGTCCCCCAAAGCTCCACATGGTCTTTCCCGTCCCGCTTGGCCTCGATGAACTTCCGGATGAGGGCGGGGATGACATGGTTGGAGGCCAGATCCAGATGATCGCCCGGGCCATAAAGGTTCACTGGGATCAGGAAAATGCCCCGGGTTCCGTATTGCTGGCGATAGGCCTGGAGTTGGACCAGAAGGGCTTTTTTGGCCACGCCATAGGGGGCGTTGGTCTCCTCCGGGTATCCGTCCCAGATCGTGTCTTCGTGGAAGGGAGTCGGACAGAATTTGGGATAGGCGCAGACCGTTCCGAGCACCAACACCTTTTCGACCTGCTCAAGCCGACAGGCTTCGATGAGGTGAAGGCCCATCGCCATGTTGGCGTAAAAGAAATCTCCCGGATGCTCCCGGTTGGCACCGATGCCGCCCACGCGAGCGGCCATGTGGATCACACCTTCCGGTCGTTCTGCCTGGATGAATTTCTGGGCCGCCATGGGGTCGAGGAGATCGAGTTCCTTGGAGTTGGGCGCCAAGATGGTCGCACCTCTGCGCTCCAGTTCGGCGACGACATGCTTGCCAAGGAAGCCGTTGCCCCCGGTCACCCAAAGGCGCTTGCCTTGGAGAGGAAATGTCTCGGGGTGGCTCACCGGTAGCCTCCCCGCGGGGACTCGGCGATGCCGGCGTCCTTCAGGACCTGCTCGCGCTGGGCGAGTCGCATGTCCGAATCCACCATCATCTTGGCCAGGGTTCGAACATCGGTTTTGGGTTCCCAGTTCAGGGCCTTTCGGGCCTTGCCGGGGTCGCCTTCCAAGTGATCCACTTCGGCAGGTCGGAAGTAGCGCGGGTCAATTTCCACGAACTGATTCCAGTCCAGGTCCAGTTGGCCGAAGACGAGTCCGAGGAATTCCTTGATGCTGATGCTCTCGCCGGTGGCGACCACGAAGTCATCCGGCGAGTCGTGCTGAAGCATGAGCCACATGGCTTCCACATAGTCGCCCGCGAATCCCCAGTCTCGTTTCGCGTCGAGGTTTCCGAGGTAGAGCTTGTCTTGAAGGCCAAGCTTGATGCGGGTCGCCGCGCGGGTGATCTTGCGCGTCACGAAGGTTTCACCCCGGCGGGGGCTTTCGTGATTGAAGAGGATGCCGTTGGAGACGAACATTCCATAGCTTTCCCGATGGTTCACGCATTGGTAATGGCCGTAGACCTTGGCGCAGGCATAGGGCGAGCGTGGCTCAAAACGGGTGCCTTCGTGCTGCCGCGGTTTGGCCGAACCGAACATCTCACTGGAACCGGCCTGGTAGATCCGAACCTTCCTGCCCGCGGCTTCTTGATGGCACCGGACCGCCTCCAGCAACCGGAGGGTCCCCAGGCCCACCACATCTGCCGTGAATTCGGGTTGGTCGAAGCTGACCCTCACATGGCTTTGGGCACCGAGGTTATAGACCTCATCCGGCTTGTATTCGTCGAGGATGCGCCGCAAGCCGCCACCATCCGTCAGGTCGCCGTAGTGAAGGTGGAGGTGGGGATGCTGGTGAGGGTCTTCATAAATGTGATCAATGCGGTCTGTGTTGAAGTTGGACGCGCGACGCACGACGCCATGGACCTCATAGCCCTTCCCAAGCAGGAGCTCGGCGAGGTAGCTGCCATCCTGGCCAGTGATGCCGGTGATCAATGCGGTGCGGGCTTGGCTCATGGCGTCCATCCTGGATGAAGGTCCCGAATCCACCATCATGCCCCAGACGAGCCTGGGGGTCGAAGGCGAATCGCCGTGATGGAGGGTGCCAGACCACCTGGTAGCGGCGGCGGCGGCGTGGCATGTCCCAGGGGCGCGGGGGATGGATCCGGGTGAAGGATCCTTGGGGTATCCGCGGGCCCATCCCAGGCTGCTTCCATCGCCCGGGTTAGGACCTCGGGTGGAAGATCCTGGATGCAGTGAATCCGATCAAATCTACAGTCCCAATTGCAGCCGAAGCAGTCCATCGGCAGGCAGGCCGTGGTGGTGAAGGGGGACCGTGGCATAAAGCGCCCAAAGTGTCCGCCACCAAGAACGATGGCTTGGGGTGTGCCGACAGCCCAAGCGAGATGGGCGAGTCCCGATTCCGCTCCCACTCCGAGGCGGCATCGTGAGAGAAGCGCCGCGGCTTGGGGGAGGGTGGTCTTGCCGCAGAGATTCAGCGTCGGAGCTGATAGATCCTGAAGGCAATCGTCGGCCAAGGATGCGTCCCCCGCGGAACCGAGCGCGATGATCGGGACCAATCGTTCTTGCAGGAAGGCGCGCAGCGCTTTCTCATAGCCCGGATAACGGCGGTGGGGAGTTCCACTTCCTGGGAAAAAGGCCAGAACCTCACCCTGCTGGAAGCCGTGTTCCCTAAAGATCCCATCCGCCCAGGCCTGATCCGCCTCCGAGAACCAGGCCGAGGGCTTAAGTTCGCCGTTCAGCCCAAGCTTGTGCGCCATGAGGGCTAGGAGATCCAACGCGTGCATCGGAGCGGTAGGCACATCAATCAGCTCGGTGTAAGCCCGGTTGTTGCGAATCAAGCGCTCCCGACTCTGGTTGGAATCGTCTCCATTAAAGGCGAGGAAGTGGCGCGCGCGCATCCGTCGCGCGAGGAAATCCACGAGCGTGTCCCGGGAGACCACTGTATTCAGAGCGAGGTCGTAGCAGCGGCGCAGAGACAAGCGAAGGCCGATCCGACTCCAGATGCTCCGAATGGAATGGGGTCGAAAAGGGATGACTTGGTCCACGAATGGACAGGCCTTGAAGAGATCGGCCACGAGAACCGGACAGAGGACCGTGAGGTGAGCCTTCGGCCATTTCGCTTTGATGAGCGGGAGCATGCCCGACGCCAACACATGATCGCCAATGGCATCGGCCCGAAGCAGGAGGATGCGTTTGGGGTCGGTCATGGTGGGAGTTATGGAAAGTGGCCTGAGCGGGGTGAAGTTCCAGGTCTAGAACTTCACCCCCAACACGCCATCCACCGTCGCTTGGGCGATGGGGTGGTAGCCCGGGCGGGCGGCTTTGTAGATGTCGAGGGCTTTCGCCTTGCCTTCGGGGGTCTTGGCGAGGGCCTGGTAGAGGGGAACGATGAGCTTCCTACGGCCGATCTCGATCATGTAGGCGCGCATGCGGGCGTCCGCGGGGGCGTAGCCGTGCTGGATGGCGAGGAGCAGCCACACATCTTCGACCTCGGCGTTGCCCTTCTCAGTGATGTGGAAGGCGTCATCCAGCGCCTTCATCTGATCGAGGGTGAGGGTGTCAGGCAGGGCGAGGAGGAAGCGCAGGCGCTCTTGGGTGCTCCACTTCGCGTAGGGGAGGGCGGCGATGTCACCCTCCTTCAGCCACGCCGTGCGGGCGGCATCCACCTTGTCGAACAGGTCCGAATGGGGATTGGGCACATCGGAGGGCAGTCCGGGCTGATAGAGCCAGGCATCCAGAGGAATCTTCGCCGCAGCCTTTTCGTTGAGCGGGAAGAGGTGGGCCTTCAGATAGGCCTCGAAGTCCTCGGTGGTGATGCTGTGGAAGGCGAAGTGGTTCATGTAGCCACGGAGGAAGGCGTCGAAGCGCTTGCGCCCGAAGGTCTGCTCCAGCAGCCGCATGAAGATGGCTCCCTTTTCGTAGGGGATTTCGCTCAGGCTGTTGTCCGGGTCTTGTCCCTTCAAGTCAGGCCGGAGAATGGTCTGATCGGCAGGCAAGTCCTTGATGAGGCCATCCAAGGTCTGGCGGCCCAGCACGGCCTGCATCTCCTCGTTGGCGCGGCCATACAGGGCCTCGACGATGCGGCGCTCCACATAGGTCGTGAAGCCTTCGTTGAGCCACACATCGCCCCAGGTGGCGTTGGTGACGAGGTTGCCGCTCCAGCTATGGGCCAGTTCGTGGGCCACGAGCGAGACGAGGCTGCGGTCGCCGGCGAGGATCGTCGGCGTGGCGAAGGTGAGGCGCGGATTCTCCATGCCGCCGTAGGGGAAGCTGGGGGGCAACACGAGGATGTCGTAGCGGCCCCAACGGTAGGGGCCGTAGAGCTTCTCGGCGGCCTCGATCATCTTCTCGGTGTCCGCCAGTTCCCACGCCGCCTTGGGCAGCATGGAGGGCTCGCTCCACACGCCGGCCCGCTTGCCCAGGGGCTGGAAGCTGATGTCGCCTACCGCGAGCGCGATGAGGTAGGTGGGGATGGCCTTGTCCATCTTGAAGAAATAGGTGCCCGTGCGGCGATTGGTCAGGTCCTGCTCCGCGCTCATCACCGCGCGCAGGTTCTTGGGCGTGTGGATGATCGCAGTGTAGGTGACGCGGACGGCAGGGCTGTCCTGCATGGGGATCCAGGTGCGGCCATAGATGCTTTCGCTCTGGCTGAAGAGGTAGGGATCCTTCTTGCCCGCGGTCATGGAAGGATCCAGCCACTGGAGGCCGCCGGCGCCGGGCTGGGTGCGATAGGTGATCTGGACGCTTGTCGCGTCCTTGGGAATCTCGATCTCCAGCGGCGCGCCGAGGATTTTGTCCTCCGGGCCGAGCTTGAAGGTCGCGGTGGAGAGCAGCTTTCCGTTGGCCGCCTGGATCCGCTCGATGACGAGGCCGTGGGTGTCGAGCACGAGGTTCGTGGTGTCTGGCTTCTCATGCTTCACGGTGAGGAGGGCCGTGCCCCGCAGCTCCTTCTTGGCGAAATCCACGGTGAGATCGAGGCCAATGTGGGTGACGCGGATGTCCTGGGGGTTGCCGTAGGAATGGGGGTCCACCACCGGCGCCAGGTGGAGCGGCTTCTGGGCGCAGAGTCCGGGCACGGCGGCCGCGGCGAGGAGCAAGGGCAGGGCGGGACGGAACATCAGCGCCTCCAGGGCAGGAACCTCCAGCATGAATCATTGGGGCCGGAATCTGAATCCTCTCAACCGGGGGGCGGCCCTCGGGTCTAAGCTGCAAGACCCTTCCTTGGAGATTCCATGCGCCTTCTTCCCCTCGGACTTGCCGCCGCCATGACCCTCCTGGTGCCTGCCCTCTCCGCTCAGGAACCCGCGCCCCCGCCGCCCCAGGCCCGTCCCCACCGGGGCAATGGCGAATTCAAGCAGCTTGGACTCACGCCGGAGCAGCGCCAACAGATCCGGGAGATCCGCAAGCAGTACCCGGATGATCCGAAGGCTCGGCGGAAGGCGGTGGAGGGCATCCTCACCCCCGAGCAGCGGGACAAGTTGAAGGAAATGCGTCGGGAACGCCGGGAACGGCGCAGGGCCCCCCAGCCTCCACCTCAGTCCTGAGCGAGGGCGATCATCCCACTCACGACGCCTCGTGGACCGGCGATCAGATCCCCGGTTCCGCGCCAGGCTTCCCTATCGCCGTGCCAGTCGGTGAGGACACCGCCCGCCTCCTCCACCAGGAGCGCCCCAGCTGAGACATCCCAGGGTTTGAGCCCCAGTTCGAAGAAGCCGTCGAACAAGCCCGCCGCCGTGTGGGCGAGGTCCAGAGCCGCCGATCCGGCCCGGCGAAGACCCTTGGCTCGCTTCAAGGCAGCTTCGAAGACGGGCATGAACTGAGAGAGCCTTGGCGTCATTTGATAGGCGAAGCCAAGCGCAAGGAAGGCACCGTCAAGGCCGCCTTGAGAGGACACGGCCATGGGCTTGCCGTTCCATAAGGCGCCCTGTCCCCTCGCTGCGGTGAAGCAATCGCCTCTGAGCGGATCCAGGATGCAGGCCACCCGGCCCCCGGCTTCATCCTCCAGCCCGATGCTCACGCACCAATGGGGGAAGCCCTGGACGAAGTTGAGGGTGCCGTCCAAGGGGTCCACGACCCAGCGCTGGGCTGCGTCGCCCGAAGCGCCCGTCTCCTCTCCGAGGAAGCCGTAGCCGGGGCAGCGTGCTTCCAGCACCGCCCGGATGGCGGCTTCGCTCTCCCTATCGGCGACGCTCACCAGATCATGTTTCGTCTTTTCGTTGATCTGGCCCGGCTCCAGGCGACGGAAGTGCCGCATCAGGACTTCGGCCCCCGCTTGAGCAGCGGAGATCGCGGCTTCCAGGTCCCGCTCAAGCATGGATGGACTCCATCATCAGGTCCGCGAACACGAAGCCATCCCGGGCGATGACCTCGCCCCGGGTGAAGGCCACCGGGTGCTGGAACATCGGCCCATCCCAAGCGAAGGTGTGGAACTCCCCTCGCTCGCCGCAGGGGTCCACGGAAGGTGGCAAGTCGGCAAGAAGCGCCCCATCAAAATCGCGCCCTGCGAAAGCGGGTTCCAGCACCTTCGGATCCACGCAGGTGAGCGTGGCCCGAAGGCCCCCCGCGATCATCTCCCGGGCCAGATCGCCCGTGGGTATTCCCCAGAGGGGAAACAGAGGCCGGAGGCCCGAGCCTGCAAGCTTCTCCATCCGATAGGCGCGGATGTCCTCCAGGAATAGGTCACCAAAGGCGATGACCTCGATGCCATTCGCCACGGCCCGATCGCAGGCAGCGGCCATGGCGGCCTCGTAAGCTTCGTTGGAACAGGGATAGGGGATGTCCACCTTCCAGAGGGGCAGGCCCGCGGCCGTCGCCTGGGCCTCCAGAAGGGCTTCCCGGACCGCATGCATGGCCACCCGTTCAAAGGTGCGGTTGATCGTCGTCAAGAGGCCAACTACCTCCACATCTGCCTGCTGGCGCAGGACATGGAGGCTCCAGGCGGCGTCCTTGCCGCTGGACCAGGAGAGGAGAGCTTTTGGTCGCATCGCTCCAGCATAGAGCTCGCAAAACCTGACCGTGGGGGTAAACTATCTTCGCGGAGCGGCCATGCCGAAGGTCATCAACATCGAACCCACCCCCAATCCGGACGCGCTGAAGTTCATCGTCCAGAAGCCTTTGCTCAAGATGGGCACCCGCAGCTTCAAGGATTTCGGCTCGGCGGTGGGCGATCCCCTCGCCAGCTCCATCTTCGCCCTGGGCAAGGTGACGAGCGTGTTCTACATGGACCGCTTTGTGACGGTGAACAAGGAGAGTGGCGCGGAGTGGAGCGACCTGATTGATCCCATCTGCGAGACGGTCGAAGATCTGAAGGTGGAAGAGGAGGCCACGGGTGACGCGGGGCCCTCCTTGAGCGGCGCCAACGCCGACGAAAAGCTCGCCAAGATCAACGCCCTGCTCGACTCCCGCATCCGACCCGGCCTCGCAGGCGATGGCGGCGGACTGGAGATCATCAGCTTCGATGGCGAGACCCTCCAGATCAGCTACCACGGCGCCTGCGGCTCCTGCCCCAGCTCCATCAGCGGCACCCTCCGCTACATCGAGGGGATGCTGCAAGAGGAAGTGGACCCCGCTCTCCGCGTGATCGCGTACTGAGGTTCACCGGAGCCGAGGCCCTGGAATCGAGCGGGGTCTCGCGTATCGCGAAGCGATACCGAGAGGAAGTGGATCCGGCTCTACGCGTGATTGCCTACTAAGGCCCTGTGGGGCCGAGGCCTTGGAAATGAGCGGGGCCTCGCGTATCGCGAAGCGATACCGAGAGGAAGTGGACCCCGCTCTCCGCATGATCGCGTACTGAGCGGCCTGTTTTTTCCCACGAATTCGGCGATAACCCTATACTAGGGATCGTCCCCGGAGCCGTCGTTGAGCAAGCACTCCCCGGAAGGAAAACCGAAGGAGCCCAAGCTGAATTCCCCATCTGGCGCGTTTTCCATCGCGGGGGATGAGCATTTCGCCGCCTTGAGCGAGCTGCTGGATCGCGTGTCCATGGACAGCACCCAGCTCTTCGACCACTGCCTCAACCTACTCGTGGCCCAGCTCAAGGCCCAGCGGGCCATCATGACGCGCATCACTGACCTGGGCTTCGAGCCCTTTTGGTGGGCCCACGATCCGGATGTGACCATGGGCGGCGCGGTCGAGGCCGATTGCGCGGGCCTCAGTTCGCGGGTGATGGATCATCCGCGGCGCGCGCTCGTCGTCCGCAACATCCAGGAAGATCCGACTTGGGCGCAGGACCCGGAATGCAAGCGCCTTGGCATCTGTGCCTTTATCGGCATGGCCCTTCGCGAAAGCGGCCAGACGACCGGCGTGTTGTCCGTCCATTTCCCCACGCCCCGCGCCTTCACCAAGGGGGAGCTCGCCCTGGTGAACGCCGTGGTGAACCTTCTCAGCAAGACGCTGGAAGTGGAGTCCCTCCGCGCCGAACTTCGCATGACCAAGGACGCCCTCGATCTCACCTCCGCAGTCGTGGAGGACAGCGCCCTTTCCAGCGGCCAGACCGGCCTGCCCAACGTGCGCTACCTCGATGTCTGGTTGAAGGCGAACCTCTACATGGCCCGTCGCAAAGGCGAAGGCATGGCCGTGCTCGTGTGGAAGCTCTTCAAGAGCGACGACACCAAGGGCCTGCTTTCCCTCATGAATGCCCTGCGCGGGGAGGATCTTCTCGTGGACCTGGGCCGGGATCAGGTGCTCGCGCTTCTGCCCCGAACCGAGATGGGCGGCGTTTTCGCGATGATGGACCGCCTGGAGCCCTGGCTCGGCAAGCGCCACATCGGGGCGACCCTCTGGCATCCCAAATTGGACGACCCCCAGCTCCAGCGCGCCCTCGCCCGCGCCCAGGAAGCCCTCAAGACCGCCGATGGCGGACCCGGTCTTTATTGGAAGTTGCTGCCGGAAGGGTGACTGCCCAGCCGCTCCCTTCAATCCGCGTTATTGCATACAGGAGTCTGATGCCCTTCCTGTTATTGATGCCTTCCTACAATCAAGACCGCTTCATTGGTGAAGCGATTCGTAGCTGTCTAATTCAGGATGATCCCGATTGGGAACTGTGGATTCTGGACAATTCCACAGATAGGACTCCGGAAATAGTGGCGAGTTTTTCTGATCCCCGCATCCACTTCGAGCATCGCCCAGGGAGAACCTGTCCTGGCGCTTGCCTCAATGAGCTTATTGCGGTTTCGTCGGGTGATTGTTTCAGCTACATCCACACCGACAATAATTTAGCCCCCAACTTCGTTCGGGAAATGCGAAGGGGCCTGGAGGGAAGCCCTCTCTCGTTGGCCTATTGTGATCTCCGGCTCATAGATGAAAAGGGCGCGCCGACGGGACTCTGGAGGCGTCCCCACTATGGATTGGGGACAATCCTGGGCTCAGAAAGCCTCGGGGTTCCCTTTGCCGCGACGACCGCGTTGGCGCGTGAACTCGGCGGGTTCTCGAAAGAAGACCTTGCGGACGACACCTTGTTCTGCTCCCGAGCCTTCGGGCTGGGGCCATGGCGCCATATTCCCAAACCACTGGTGGACTACCGCATCCATGGATCGAGTCGCACCGAGCAGGCGGGCGATCGCGGAGTGGTGCAGGCGGTTCTTCAGGGACACGCGAAGACCCTTCTGGAGCTTGAATACCGCGGGCTGAATCCTTTGAAGGCGATGGCCCAGAGGATCACCGATCACCTGGATGAACTCGAATCCGCATTGGAAGATGCTTGGTTAAAAAATCGCGGCCAATCACTCCCCGTTCCGAACGGTGAATTGGCCGGGTGGCTGTTCTACAACGGTCAGTTCAAATTGAACGGTTTCGGCCCCAAACAGGGTGGCCCTCCCAAGACATCCCCTCTGAAGCAGCTTCTCCTGCGGTCACCAAGGAGTTCATTCAAGGGAGTACGCCATGAGTTCATGCGCCGACAAGCAGAGTTCGAGAGTGTGTTGGTGGGGTGGGCATGGCTCTCGGCGGGCGGACCCCCGGCGGCCGGCATCAAGTTCCAGGTGAGGTCCCTCGACTTCGCCACCCTTTGGTGCGCCAAGCTCCTGGCATTGAGATTGGGTTGGGAACCTATGATCTCGCCTAGCGCGGGCCCCGTTCCACGATGGCTGCGCTGGCCCGTCGCGGAACACAGAGGTGCCTGGCTTGATCTTCGGGAGAGGCCCGATCGAATGTTTGGCACTCAGGCCGCCGCCACTCTCGATTCGGATAAACTCGCCTGATCCTGGATATTCCGGAGTTCCATTGCCTTTCCTGCTGCTGATGCCTTCCTACAACCAGGCGCATTTCATCTGCGAGGCCGTGGACAGCTGTCTCGCGCAGACGGACCCGGATTGGGAGCTTTGGATTCTGGACAATTCCTCGGACAACACCCCTGAGGTGATGAAGCGATACACGGATCCTCGGATCCACTTCATTCATGAGCCACGGCGCATGGATCCAGGCACTTGCCTGAACGAAATGCTCCGCCTGGCTTCGGGGGAGCATTTCAGTTATGTCCATACGGATAACCGCCTTCTGCCGGACTATGTGGCCAAGTTCCGCGCGGCACTCAAGCAGGACCCCATGGCCCTCGCCTACTGCGACTACTACGAGATTGATGAACACGGCCGCAACCCGCGACTCCGCAAGCGTCCGGTCGTCTACCCGCTCGCGCGCCTGTTTTCCATGGATGCGCTGGGGGTTCCGTTCTCCGCCACAACCGCGCTCGCGGCTAAGATCGGCGGTTTCACTTCGGACGACCTCGCGGACGATTGCTACTTCACCATGCGGGCGGATGGGCTCGGGCCCCGGCTCCATGTTGCCTCTCCCGTGGTGGAATACCGCGTCCACGGACAATCCCGTACCGAAGCGTCTGGAACCCATGGTGTGGCGCAATCCATCTACCGCAGCGCCTTGAAGGCCTACGCCAATCGGGATGTGTCCCTGGTGGATCCATTCGCGGGAGCGGACGCGGCCGTGCGTCGGCATGTGGACCTCGCCTCCCGGCTCGCGCTTGTGCTCGCGCGAACCCTGCTCCGCAAGGCCCAGCCCAAAGGCGCGGTCTGGATTGACGGAACGGGTCCTGCGTCGTTCTGGCTTGCGTGGGCCTGTGCCCAATCAGGGCATGCGCCTGCTGGTTTCCGCGGCAAACGAGAGGGCACTCTGCTCGGTCTTCCGGTGCTGTCCTCGGATCAACCTCTCGCCCAAGGGGATGTCTGCCTGAGACCTCGACGGAAGGGTGAAGATCCGAGGAGCCTGCGCCAGGATTGGAGGATGCCTCTCCGCTGGCTCCTGCGCGGCCTTCCAGCCCAAGACCATGCCATCAAGCGCTATCCGGCCCAGGTCATGGCGAGCCTGCTCATTCCCTTCCACCACCAGGACCTTACGGAAGAGGCTGTCTGGATCAAGGGAGAGGGACCGCTGGCGGCCTACCTTGCCTTCGGGGTGGAAACCATTGCGTGCCGACCACTCGGAGGTTGGGTGAAGGGCTTCCATGGACCTGCCTTCGGATTGCCCGTGGGAGATCCGGGTGGTCACTCGGTTTGGAATCTTGAGTCATCGGGACCCGGAATCGCGTGGAAGCTTCGTGGCGAGAGGAAAGGCTGACATGCTCTTCGACTCTCCCTCCTCCTTCGGCCGTGCCTTTCGGATCCTCAGCTTTGGGGAGAGCCACGGCGTGGCGGTGGGGGTGGTGCTGGACGGGGTGAGGCCTGGGTTGCCCTTTGAGGTGGAGGCGATCCAGGCGGAACTGGACCGGCGGCGGCCGGGGCAGTCGGACCTCGTCACGCCGCGGAAGGAAGCGGACCGGGTGCAGGTGCTGAGCGGCGTTTTCGAAGGCAAGACGACCGGCCACCCCATCGCCCTCGCGGTGTTCAACGAGAACCAACGGAGCTCGGACTACAAGGCCATCACGGAGCTTTTCCGCCCCGGCCATGCGGATCTGACCTATGACCGGAAATACGGCATCCGCGATCCGCGTGGGGGCGGGCGCAGCAGCGGGCGGGAGACCCTGGCGCGGGTCGCCGCAGGGGCGTGGGCCAAGCGACGGCTGGCCGAGCTCGGCGTGACGATCCGTGGGTTCAATCGCGAGATCGGCGGCCTTGCCGGGACGGCGGTGGACTGGGCCTTCGTGGAGCAGAACCCGCTTCGAGTGGCGGATGCCCAGACCTTTGAGGCCCAAAAAGCCGCCGTGGAAGACGCTCGGGCGGAAGGCGATTCCGTGGGCGGCGTCTGTGAGGTCTGGATCGAAGGCCTGCCCATCGGCCTCGGCGATCCCACCTTCGCCAAGCTGGACGCGCTCCTGGCCTACGCCATGATGAGCATCGGCGCCGTGAAGGGCGTGGAAGTGGGCGCGGGCTTTGACGGCGCACGCCGGCGGGGGAGCGAGAACAACGACCCACTCTCGCCGGATGGTCCCTTGAAGAACGACGCCGGTGGGACCCTCGGGGGCATCAGCACTGGCGCGCCCGTGGTGGTGCGACTCGCGGTGAAGCCCACCAGTTCCATCTCGAAAACCCAGCAGACGGTCACGAAGGAAGGCGAGGCCGCCGAGATCAGCACCAAGGGTCGTCACGATCCCTGCATCGCTCCCCGAGTCGTGCCCGTGGCGGAGGCAATGGCGGCCATCGTCGTCTACGATGCCTGGCTCAGCCAGCAGGAGCTTAGGGACGGCTCGGTGGAAACCGTGACCGAGTGGGACTGGGAGGCCTTGGAAGGCCTGATACGAGGTCTCAACCCCTGACGCGGCTGTAACTTGTGCTTCCCCGCACAGGCCTGAGAGGCGACAATCTTAGGTTGGCGGCGGCCCCGTGCCGATCGCGCTGATCTCGGACACTCGCGAAAGGTTCCATGGAGCCTGTTCTCCTCAGCTTCCACGCGCCCGTCCACGAGCTGGATCTCGTGGGACGGCAGGTGGTGCGGGAAGGTCTGGCGGCGAGGATGCGGGAATGGCAGCGGGGATCTGGGGCCAAGGAACTGGTCTACCTGGCCACCTGCCAGCGGGTGATGTGGATGTTCTGGGGTGGGGATCCTGGAAACTTGAAACAGCTCGAATCCGCAGTGCGCTTTGAGGGTGACGCGGCCTGGGAGCACCTCCTCGCCCTTTCCGCGGGACTGGAAAGCGCCAATCTGGGAGATCGCGAAATCCCGGACCAGATGCGGGACGCCTTGTCCCAGGCGCGGGAGATCGGATCAGCGGGCGAAGAAGCCCAGGCCTCCCTGGAGGACGCCATCCGGGAAGGCCAGCGCCTTCGCGCGCGACTCGGCATGGCCGATGGCAGCATCAGCGTCGCGACCGCCGCGCTGAAGCATTTGTCCGAAGCCCTTCCCGAAGGCGCGTCCATCGTCGTCGTGGGCGTCGGGCCCATGAGCCAGTACCTTGCCGCTCGCCTTCCGGAGCGTGGGTTCAAGGTGACCCTCTCGAACCGGACCGCCTCGAAGGCCGAGGAGCTCGCCGAAGAGCTGGGCCTCGACCGCGTGATCGCCCTCTCCCACCTGCAGCGCAATCCGGAAGGCTTCGACGCCCTCGTCACCGCCACGGCCAGTCCGTCGCCGCTCTTCACGCTGGATGCCTGGGGCGGCCTGCCTAAGCGGTCCGCCTTGCGCATCCTGGACCTGGCCCTTCCCGTGGATTCGGAAGCGGCTCTGGAGCAGTTGCCCTGGGTTCATCGCCTGGACCTGGGCGTGTTCCTCGCGGAGACGGCCTCCGCCCGCGCCCAGCGCGCCGAAGCCTCCTTGAAGGCGGAACCCATCCTCGCGGGCGCGGCGGCGAGGTTGAAACGCCGGGCGGAGATGCGCGCGAAGAAGCGCGAACTCCGGGACGCCCAGGATCGCTTGAATGGCGCCTGGGACAGCCTGGAGCAGGAGGCGCTTGGCGGCCTCTCCAGCCTTTCGGATGAACAGAAGGCCTTCATCCGCGATTTGCTTCAACGGGGGCGCACCCTGGCCCACCGCGCCCTGGTCCAGGGCGGAAAGCCGGAGGAGCACCTCGCCAATGTGGCCCAGATCCTCCAGTTGGGGGCGTCTTGAAGCAGGTGATCGTCGCGACGCGGGGATCAGAACTGGCGAAGGCCCAGGCCGCGCCGCTTGTGGATCATCTTCGGACCAAGGGCTACGAGATCAGCTGGCGCCTCTTCACGACCAGCGGCGATCAGTGGCTCGAAGGCCCGCTGGACAAGGCCGGGGGCACGGGCTTCTTCACGAAGGAGCTGGAAGCCGCGCTGCTCGCGAAGGAAGCGGACCTGCTCATCCACAGCTTGAAGGATGTGGCCCTCGACCGGCCCGAAGGCATCGTCACCGCCTGCATCCCCGAGCGGGAAGACCCCTCCGATTGGCTGCTGCTCCGCCAGGATGCGCCGACGAACCCGGTGATCGGCACCAGCGCCGTGCGGCGGGAACGGCTCCTCCAGGCCGCCATGCCGGAGGCCTCCTTCACCTGGCTGCGCGGCAATGTGCCCACCCGGGTGCAGCGGGTCCGGGAGGGCGTGCTTCGGGACGCGCCTTTGCACGGCGCGGTACTCGCAGGGGCTGGGCTCAGGCGCTTGGGCCTGGACCTGTCGGGCCTCCGATTCCGCCCGCTTCGCTTCGAGCAGTTGCTTCCCGCGCCAGGGCAGGGAGCCTTGCTCGCGGAAACCCGGGAGGATCGCACGGACCTTCTCGAAGCCTTCGCCGATCTCAACGACGCCCTCACCGTGAAGGCGATCTGGCTCGAGCGCCGCGTCCTCCGCGGCCTCGGGGGCGGCTGCCAGCAGCCCCTCGGAGCCCATGCTGAGCCCCTGGAGGGAGGCGGCTTCCGCCTTCGGGCCGCCTACGCGGGCGAGGGCTGCATCCGCCGGGCTCTCGCGGAAGGCGATGATCCTGCCATGCTGGTGGAAGCCGTGCTCCGCCAGCTGGAGGTTCCATGCGCCTAGCCCTTTCCAGGCCCGAGCATCACCCGTTGGCCCAGGCCGCGCGGGAGGCGGGTTGGCAGCCGGTGCCCTACTTCCCGACCCACATCCAGACCACCGGAAACCCTCCGCCCCTGCGGGTGAATCGCGCCACGGCAGTGCTCGTGTTGAGCCCTGCCGGTGCGGAAGCCGCAGCCTGGTGGCTGCCTGAAGGCACCACCGTGCTCGCCACCGGTGAAGGCACTGCGGCCGCGCTGGATCGTCCCGGGCTCGAAGTCGTCGCGCCGGAACAGCCCAAGGCAGAAGCTCTCTGGGAACTACTCCAGAAGCGCTACCCCGAAGGCGGCGAATTCCTTCTGGTGCGAGGCCATCGTTCCCGTGAGGCGCTGGAGAAACTCTCCACCGGCACGAAATGGGACATCCATCCCTGGATCACCCACGCGGAAGTCGTCTCCAGCCCCATCGCCCCACTACCGCCCGTGGACGCGGTGCTGGCCCTCAGCCCCGTGCAGGCATTGGCCTTCTTGGAGGTAGATGGCGGCGTTAAGCGCTTCGCCTGGGGCGAGACCGCCGCCAAGATCTTCGCCGAAGCGGGTCATCCCGCGGATGCCGTGTGCGAACCCAAGGCCGAAGCCTTGAAGGCGATGCTGGAAGCCCACAAGGCCTGAACCACCGTTCCACCGATTCTTGAAAGCCCCATGATGCTCATCCGTTCCCGCCGCCTCCGCGCCACCCAGGCTCTCCGCGACCTCGTCGCCGAGACGGATCTCAGGCCGAGGCACTTCATCCAACCCTACTTCGTGCAGGCCGCCGAAGGCGTGTCCCCCATCGGGAGTCTGCCCGGCATCGCCCGCACGGGCATCGAGGCCACCTGCGATCAAGTCGAGGCGGATCTGAAGAAGGGCCTGCGGAGCGTGCTTCTCTTTGGGGTGCCCGAGGGCAAGGACCCCGATGCCCACGGCGCCCACGACCCGGAAGGCATTGTCCCGAAGGCGGTGACGGAACTGAAGAAACGCTTCGGCCAGGATCTCGTCGTCATGACCGATGTGTGCCTCTGCGCCTACACCGACCACGGCCACTGCGGGCTCGTGAAGGATGGGGTCGTCGTCAACGATGAAAGCGCCGCGCTGCTGGCGGAGATGGCCCTGGTGCACGCCCGCGCGGGCGCGGATCTCGTCGCGCCTTCGGACATGATGGATGGCCGCGTGGCCGCCATGCGTGTGCGGATGGATGAGGAAGGCTTCCAGAACACCGGCATCCTCAGCTACGCGATCAAGCACGCCGGGGCCTACTACGGGCCCTTCCGGGACGCCGCCGATAGCAGCCCGAAATTCGGCGACCGGCGCACCTATCAGATGGACCCGCGCAACGCCCGTGAGGGACTGAGGGACGCGCTGCTGGATCTTGAGGAAGGCGCCGATGTCCTCATGGTGAAGCCCGCGCTTCCGAACCTGGATCTCGTCTATCGCCTGCGCGATGCCTGCCACGCGCCGATCTTCGCCTACCATGTGTCCAGCGAGTTCTCCTCCGTGAAGGCCGCCTCCGAGCGGGGCTGGGTGGATGGCGACGCGCTCATGCTCCAGCACCTCCTCGCCATTCGACGCGCTGGCGCCGACGCCATCGTCACCTACGCCGGCCGCGAAGCGCTCCAGAAGGGTTGGGTGGACTGATGATTTTATCCGCAGATTTCGCCGATTGCGCAGATTGAACTGCGTCCAATTAATCGGCGGAATCGGCGTAATCTGCGGAGAATTTAAGGCATTTTAATGACCAATGAATCCCTCTTCCAAGAAGCCCTGACCCACTTTCCCGGTGGCGTTTCCTCACCGGTGCGGGCCTTCCGCGCCGTGGGCGGGACGCCGAAATTCTTCCGCAAGGCTGAAGGCGCGTGGTTCGAGGATGAGGAGGGCGTGCGCTTTCTGGACCTCTGCATGAGCTGGGGCCCGCTCATCCTGGGCCATGCCCATCCGGATGTGCTTGCTGCCGTCCAGGAAGCGATGCGCGAAGGTCTCACCTTCGGTGCGCCCTCCCGTCGAGAGCTGGCCCTCGCCCGGCGCATCAAGGAGATGGTGCCCTTCGTGGAGAAGATGCGATTCGTGTCCTCGGGCACGGAGGCGGTCATGTCCGCCATCCGCGCGGCGCGGGGGTTCACGGGCCGTACGCACATCCTGAAATTCGAAGGCTGCTATCACGGCCATGCGGACGCGCTGCTCGTGAAGGCGGGCAGCGGCCTCGCCACCTTTGGTGAACCGACGAGCGCCGGCGTGCCCGAGTCGGTGGCGAGCCTTACCCAGGTGGTGCCCCTAGATGACCTGGAGGCGCTGGAGAAGGTCTTCCTCATGTACGGCGAGGAACTCGCCTGCGCCATCATCGAGCCCATCCCCGCCAACAACGGACTGTTGCTTCAGGATCTCTCCTTGCTGAAACGCCTTCGGGAACTCTGCGCGAAGCACGGCGCGCTGCTCATCTTCGACGAGGTCATCAGTGGTTTCCGAGTCGGACCGGGCGGTGCGGCGGAACTCTACGGCATCACCCCGGATCTCGTCACCTACGGAAAGATCATCGGCGGCGGCATGCCCGTGGGCCTCTACGGCGGCCGAGCGGATGTGATGGGCGTCGTCTCGCCCGATGGCCCGGTCTACCAGGCGGGCACCCTGAGCGGCAATCCCGTCGCCATGGCCGCGGGACTCGCGACGCTGGAACGCCTCACGCCTGCGGTTTACGCGGACTTGAAGCACAAAGGCGCCCAGTGGGCCAAGGCCTTCGAGCGCATCCCCGGCCTTCACTGCCCCCACGCGGGCAGCCTGCTCTGGCCGCTCTTCCAGCCCGGCGTGAAGCGCGCGGACCGCGTGGAGAGCGGCGCCATCGCCCAGTTCAACAAGCTCCACAAGCTCATGTTGGAGCAGAGCGTCTACCTCGCCCCCAGCGGCTACGAAGTGGGCTTCCTCAGCGCCGCGCATGGTGACACGGAGTTGGCGAAGTTCGAAGCAGCGGTGGATGCCGTGGCGAAGGGTTTTTAAATGGGGCCGCAGATTTCGCCGATTCAAATGCAGGCTTTAATCTGCGAAATCTGTGGCTGAACAGTCATTCCTTGGGGTCTTGATGCAGTCCATTCCTCGTGTGTTGAAAGGCGAAGTGCTCGACAAGCCGCCCGTCTGGTTCATGCGGCAGGCGGGACGCTTTTTGCCGGAGTATCGGGCGCTGCGGGTCAAGGCGAGCTTCGAGCAGTTGCTGTACGACGCGGATCTCAGCGCGGAGGTGACGCTCCAGCCCATCCGCCGCTTCCCGAACTTGGACGGCGCCATCATCTTCAGCGACATCCTCGTCATTTTGCAGGCCCTCGGCTGTGGCGTGACCATCCCCGAAGGTGGGCCGCGCCTCACGAAGACGCTGGATCAGATCGATATCAACGCTTCCTTGGATGAATCCGTCTTTGAACCCGTGCAAGCCGCCATCCGCAAGGTGAAGGCCGAGTTGCCGCCCCATGTGGCCATGCTCGGGTTCGCGGGCGCGCCGTGGACCCTGCTGGCCTATGGCCTTGAAGGCAAGGGTTCCAAGACCTGGGGACGCGCCAAGGCCTTTCTTCATCAGGAGCCCGTGAAGGCCCAGGCCTGGCTGAATCGCCTCGCGGACATCTCAGCGAAGCTGCTGAACCTCCACATCGGCGCCGGTGCCCAAGCCGTCCAGCTCTTCGACACCTGGGCCGGCGAACTGGACCCGGAGGACTATCGCGCCTTCGCGCTGCCCGCCGCCGCGCGGACACTCCAGCAGGTAGCCGGCGCGCCGAAACTCTTCTTTGCCCGCAGCGGCCACCTCGAACCCGCCTTGGCCTCTCTGCCCTGCGAAGGGCTCGCGGTGCCCTGGCAGTTGGATATGGCCGAGGCCCGGCGGGCCTTCCCTGGCAAGGTGCTGCAAGGCAACCTTGACCCCATCGCCCTCCTCGCGGGCGCGCCCACCGCGCGACGCAAGGCGCGGCAGATCGTGGACGCCATGAAGGGCGTGCCCCACATCTTCAACCTGGGCCATGGCCTCGTGCCTGAGACGGACCCCGCTGTTCTCGCCGAAGTCATCGCGGAAGTAAAAATATGAATCCGCAGATTACGCCGATGACGCCGATTACTACCGGTCATTCAATCTGCGAAATCTGCGTAATCTGCGGATAACCCTTCATGTCCAACCTCTCCGAACTCATCCAGCGCTACGACAAGCCAGGGCCTCGTTACACGGCGTACCCGATGCCGCCGGTGTGGGTCGAGCACTTACCCGAGTCCGATCTGCTGGATGCGCTGAAGCGCGCCAACGCGGAACCGACCCCCTTGAGCCTCTACGCGCACCTGCCCTTCTGCCGCCGTCGCTGTGCTTACTGCGGCTGCAATGTGGTGGTGAGCCCTCATTACGATCCGGTCGCGGCCTTCCTGGAAAGTTTGGAGCGGGAAGCGGACCTGTGGGCGACGCACCTGCCGGATCGCCGCGCGGTGATCCAGATGCACTGGGGAGGTGGAACGCCGACCTACCTTACGGTTCCCGACCTTCAGAAGACCTTCGACCTCATCACGCGGCGTTTCGAATTGATGCCCGGCGCGGAAGTGTCCCTTGAGGCGGATCCGACCTTCCTCACGGAAGACCAGCTCCCCGCGCTGCGGAAGATGGGCTTCAACCGCGTGTCCTTCGGCGTGCAGGACCTGGACGAAGATGTGCAAGCGCTCATCACCCGCGGTCAGACCTGGGATCAGACGCTCTCCGCCGTGAAGCAGGCGCGGACCGAAGGCTTCGAGGGCGTGAACCTGGATCTCGTCTACGGACTGCCAGGCCAGACCCACGCCACCTTTCGCCGCACCCTGGAAGAGACGCTGGAATTGAATCCTGACCGTCTCGCGGTCTATGGCTTCGCCTATCTCCCGGCCATGCTTCCTTACCAGCGCAGCATTCCCGAAGAAAAATTGCCGAGTCCGGAGCAGCGCCTGGACCTGTTGCTGTTGGCCTCGGAGCTGCTGGAAAAGGCGGGCTATGTGGCGGTGGGCATGGACCACTTCGCCCATCCCGAGGATCCACTCGCGCGGGCCGTGCAGGATGGCCGCCTCACCCGCAACTTCATGGGCTACGCCGTGAAGGGCGGAAGCGACATGGTTTCGCTCGGGCCCAGTGCCATCAGCGACATCGCGGGGGTGTACCACCAGAACGACAAGATCCTCACCCGCTGGGAGGCGGCCGTGGATGAGGGCCGCTTCCCTATGTCCAAAGGCCTCGTCTGCACGGAAGAAGACCTCATGCGCCGCTGGATCATCCACCAGATCATGGGCTGCTTCGAGCTTCGCTGGGACGAGCTGAAGGCCAGATGGGGCAAGGGCCCGGAGCACTTCTCCGATTCGCTGAAGCAGCTCGAATCCGAGGTGGCCAACGGCGTGGTCGAGCTGCGCGAGGAAGGGATCTTCGTGACGGAACTCGGCAAGCGCTTCGTCCGAAATCTCGTCATGCCCTTCGATGCTCACCTTCCCGGCGTGGCGGGCAAGGCGGCCTTTTCGAGGACGGTGTGAAGCCCGACACCGCCATCCTCCTGCTCAACTTGGGCGGGCCTGTGAATCTTGGACAGGTGGAGAACTTTCTCTTCAACCTCTTCGCGGACCGAGAATTGATCCG
>JAFDVN010000060.1 GCA_018269025.1 Acidobacteriota bacterium
GGACAGGTCGTAGGGAGTCACCTCCACGAGGACCCGATCGCCGGGGAGGATGCGGATGAAGTTCTTCCGCATCTTTCCGCTGATGTGCGCCAGCACCTGGTGCTTGTTCTCGAGCTCAACCTTGAAGACCGCGTTCGGCAAAGCCTCGACCACCGTCGCTTCGAGCTCGATGGCTTCTTCCTTGCTCACGCGTTCTCCTGGAAAAGGGTTTGGAGCTGCTCGAACACCGAGTTGGGATCCTGGTCGCCGTTGACGGCGTGGAAACCCGGTTGGCGCTGGTAGAAGCCGAGGAGGGGCAGGAAGGTCGAGTCGAACTCGTCCATCCGCTTCCGGAAGGCTTCCGCGGTGTCGTCGGACCTGTGCTTCAGCGGGCTGCCGCAAAGGTCACACACACCGTCCTGCTTGGGGGGCTTGGTGGCGAGGTGGTAGATCTCGCCGCATCCGGTGCAGACGCGACGGCCGACCACGCGGGCCTCCAGGACCTCCCGGGGGACCTCGACGAGCACCACCGAACCCAAGGAGAGGCCTTTGCTGGACATGAACTGCTGCAAAGCTTCAGCTTGATGAATCGTTCGGGGGTAGCCGTCGAACAACACGCCTTGGGTCTCGTCCTGCAGCCGCGCGAAGACAAGGCCGTTGACGGTGTCGTCGTCCACCAGTTTCCCCTCGGCCATGAGGGCTTTCACCGCCAGACCGAGCGCCGTCTCCTTGGAGACGGCATCCCTCAGAATGTCACCGGTTGAGAGGTGAGTCAAAGGGAATTTGGCCACCAGGCGCTTGGCCTGGGTGCCCTTCCCGGACCCCGGAGGGCCCAGGAGGATGTTGATGCTCACGCCGCCTCCTGGTTGCGGCGCCCCTTCGGGGCCGTCCTGCGGACGGTGGCCTCCCGGCTCAAGCAGGCCTCCCGGCTCAAGCAGGCCTCCCGGAGGGGTTCCCGCCAGGGTTCCCACTTGGGCGGCGCCCCCGGACCCGTCCGGTCTCCATGAACCCGTCGTAGCGGTTCATGACCTGGTAGGCCTCGATCTGGGACACGGTGTCCAGGGCCACGGCCACCACGATCAGCAGGCTGGTGCCGCCGTAGTAGAAGTTGATGCCCGGGATGCCGGAAAGGATCAAGAGGGGGACGATGGAGACGACGGCGAGATAGATCGCCCCGGCGAAGGTCAGCTTGGAGAGGATGCCATCCAGATAGATGGAGGTCTCCTTGCCCGGTCGGATGCCGGGGATGTAACCCCCCGACTTCTTCATGTTGTCGGCCGTCTCATCGGGATTGAAGATGATCGAGGTGTAGAAGAACGAGAAGAACACGGTCATGGCGGTGAAGATGACCGTGTAGCTCCAGAAGTTCGACTGGTAGTTCAGATAGCCCGAAGCCTTCGCCAGCCATTCCCACTTGGTGAACGATGCGATGGTCGCGGGGAAGAAGATCACGGAGCCGGCGAAGATCACGGGCATCACGCCCGCGGTGTTCACCTTGAGCGGCATGAAGGAGCTCTTCTGGCTGCTCATGCCGGCGGAGTCCGCGCGGCGGGCGTAGTGGATGGGCAGGCGCCGGTAGGCGCTTTCCACCAGCACGACCACCAACAGGACGACGATCATCGCCGCCACCAGGAGCAGCAGGATGCCCGTCACGGGGCCCTTGCCGGTCATGGCGGGATTGAGGCTGTCCTTGAACATGTGGCCGAGGGTCCAGAGACCCTGGGGCAGGCCCGCGACGATGCCGGCGAAGATGAGCAGGCTGATGCCGTTGCCCACGCCCCGCTCGGTGATCTGCTCGCCGATCCACATGATGAAGATGGAGCCGACGGTCAGGGAGAATCCGCACATGAGCTTGAAGCCCATGCCCTGGTTCGCCACCACATCCACGCCCTGGCTCTGGGCCAGGCTGGCGATGCCGAAGCCCTGGACGAAGGACAGGCCCACCGTGAGGTAGCGGGTCCACTGGTTGATCTTCTCGCGGCCAGCCTCGCCTTCCTTCTTCTGCAACTCGTCCAGGCGCGGAACGACCGCGCCCATGAGCTGGAGGACGATGCTGGCGGTGATGTAGGGGGTGATGCCCAGCGCGAAGACGGAGAACTTCTTCAGGGCGCCGCCCGAGAAGAGGTCCACCACATCGAAGAGGCCGCCTGCGTTCTTCTGGAGCGCCGCGGTCAGCGCCGCGGCGTTGACGCCGGGCACGGACACATGGACGCCCACGCGGTACACGAAGAGCAGGGCCAGCGTGAACAGGAGCCGCTTCCGCAGCTCGGGGCTCGAGAAGAGGTTTTTGAGCTTGTCCATGCCTTCGCGGGCCCCGTCTTATTCAGCAGCCGGGGCGGGCTCGACGACAGTGCCGCCCTTGGCGTGGATGGCTTCGCGGGCGCCCTTGGTGACGCGATCCACGGAGACAGTCACCTTACGGGTCAACTCGCCACTGGCGAGGACGACCACGCGCTCGGTCTTGGCGGCGATCACCTTCTTGCCGCGGAGCGACTCGACGCTCACCGTGTCCCCGTCCTTGAAGTGGGCGGAGATGGTGGAGAGGGTCACTTCCTCGGTGATGAGGGCGAGGGCGTTGGTGAAACCACGCTTGGGGAGACGGCGCACGAGGGGCATCTGACCGCCCTCGAAGCCGCGGCGGTGGCTGTAGCCACGGCGGGACTTCTGGCCCTTCTCGCCGCGGGCAGAGGTCTTGCCAAGGCCGGAGCCCTTGCCGCGCCCGACGCGCTTGCGGGTCTTGACGGCGCCTTCAGCGGGCTTGAGTTCGTTGAGCTTCATGGCGTTACCCCTTCACCTGGACGCCGACGAGGAACGGGATGCGCTTGCAGATCCCGTGCACGGAAGGCGTGTACTCGCATTCGCGCGTGTCGCCGACCTTGTGCAGGCCCAGGGTCTGCACGAAGGCGCGGTGCTTGGGCACCGTGGAAATGGTGGACATCTTGAGGGTCAGGACGACCTGCTTGCCGATCAGGTTGCTCATCTCACGCCTCCGACTGGTCAATGCCGCGGTCGGACATGACGGTGTAGGGATCCATCAGATCCTCGAAGCCCGCGAAGGTGGCGCGAACCACATTGTGCGGGTTGGAGGAGCCGAGGCTCTTGGTGAGGATGTTGTGGACGCCGGCGGCCTCCATGATCGCGCGGACGGCGGCGCCGGCGATGATGCCGGTGCCCTCGGGGGCGGGCTTCATCAGCACGGAGCCGGAGCCGAAGCGGCCGGTCACGGGATGCGGCAGGGTGCCGTTCGCGGTGACGGGCACCTTGATCATGTTGCGCTTGGCGGACTCGATGCCCTTCTTGATGGCGGAAGGCACTTCAAGCGCCTTGCCGAGGCCGAAGCCCACCTTGCCCTTGCCGTCGCCGACGACGACCAGCGCGGAGAAGGAGAAGTTCTTGCCTCCCTTCACCACCTTGGTGACGCGGCCCACATAGATGACCTGATCCTTGTACTCTCCGCCCGCCTGGTCCTGGGGGGCAGCCTTGGGTTCGTTGCTGGCAGCGATGGCCATGGCCCCTCCCTTAGAACTGCAGCCCGGCTTCGCGGGCGGAATCAGCCAGCGCCTTGACGCGGCCGTGATAGAGATAACCGTTACGATCGAACACCACCTTGGTGATGCCCTTCTCGAGCAGGCGCGCCGCGATGCGGGCGCCGACGGCCTTGGCAGCGGCGGCATTGCCGCCGTTCTTCAGGGCCTCGCGCAGTTCCTTCTCCAGGGAGGAGGCGGAAGCGAGCGTCAGGCCGCGGGAATCATCAATGGCCTGGGCGTAGATGCGCTTGAGGCTCTTGTAGATGGTGAGGCGGGGGCGCTCCGAAGTGCCGTCCACGCGGCCCCGGATGCGCTTCTTGGTCTGTTCGCGGCGAAGTTTGAGTTCGTTGGCCATGGTGTCCTCTTACTTCCCGGTCTTGCCGGCCTTGCGGCGGATGACCTCGCCGGTGTACATGACGCCCTTGCCCTTGTAAGGCTCGGGCTTGCGGAACTTCCGGATGTCGGCCGCGACCTGGCCCACCAGCTGCCGGTCGGAACCGGTCACCACGATGTGGGTCTGCTTGTCCACGGCGATCGCGATGCCCTTGGGGGCCTCGTAATGGATCGGGTGGCTGTAGCCCAGGGCGAGGACGAGCTTGCTGCCTTCCATCGCGGCGCGGTAACCGACGCCGACGATGTCCAGCTCCTTCTTCCAGCCCTCGGTGACGCCGGTGACGGCGTTCTGGAGGAGGGCGCGGGTGAGGCCGTGGTAGGCGCGGGTCTGCGCTTCGTCATCGGCCCGGAGCAGGTTGACGATCTCGCCGGACACCTCGAGGGTGATGCCAGCGGGGATGGGGCACTTCAGGGTGCCCTTGGCGCCCTCGATGGTCGCCTCGGCGCCGTTCACGGCGACCTTGACGCCCTTCGGGAGGCTCACGGGTTTCTTTCCAACTCGGGACATTTGAATGTTCCTTAGATTGAGGGGCGGAAGCGCCCCGTTTCAGGAAAAGGGATTACCAAACCTGCGCCAGGATCTCGCCGCCCACATTCTGCTTGCGCGCGTCCTTGCCGCTGAGCAGGCCCTTGGGAGTCGAGAGGATGGCGATGCCCAGGCCGCCGTGGACCTCGGGAATCTCCTGGGCGCCGGTGTAGACGCGCAGGCCGGGCTTGGAGACGCGCTTCAGGCCGTGGATCACGGACTGGCGGTCCTTCACATACTTCAAGTTGACGATGAGGTAGTCACGGCCCTCGTGGGCGACCTGCTTCCAGGAGTGGATGTAACCCTCCTTCTTCAGGATCTCGGAGAGGCCGGCCTTCATCTTGGAGGCGGGCACCACGACGGCGTCCTGGCCGGCCATCAGGCCGTTGCGCAGGCGGGTGAGGTAATCGGCGATCGGATCGGTGTA
>JAFDVN010000061.1 GCA_018269025.1 Acidobacteriota bacterium
ACGCCGGGCGCGGCGGCGAGGGCCTTGGCGTTGTCGGCGGTTTCCTTGTCGTTCGCGGCGGCGAAGACGAGGTCGGCGCCGCCCCGGGTGAGGCCACCTTTCAGCTTGTCCAGCGCGCCTTCGCCAAAGGCCTCATTGCCCGCCGGGCTGAGGGCGAGGACGGCCTGGGGATGGACGAGCCGCGCGGCCATCAAGGCCCCGAAGGCGCCGACGCTGGCTCCGGCAAGGCCGATGCGGCGGCCATCCAGCCCGTGCTGCTTGCGGGCCCAGGCGGCGGCGAGGGCGAGGTCCGAGGGGATCTGGTCGAAGCCCACCGCCTTGGCGGAGGCCGCGAAATCGTCGGTGACGGCCACGGTCGCGCCGTCCTTGTCGGTGCTTTCCCCCTGGCCGCGCAGGTCCAGTAGCAGGGTGGCGATGCCCCGGGCGTTGAGCCGCTCGGCGAGGGGCGCAAAGCTGTCCCGGGTCTGGTGGAACTGGGGCGCGAAGATCACCACCGGATGGCGCTTCGGGCCGTTGGCGGGGATGGTGAGGGCCCCCTTCAGCGTGAACCCGTCCTTGGTCTTGAGGGAGACCGGCGTGCTCGTGGGCTCGGTGGCGGCCAGCGGCGCGATGAGCAGGAGGGCGGAAAGGGGGGCCAGCAGGCGATGGGCGCGCATGGGAACCTCGTGGGCTTGGGATGGGGTCGCCAGCGTATCAGCCTGGAGATTTCCGGCGCAACGGGATAAAAAGGTAGATTCCACTTGGGAGTTCCCATGAGCCTCGATCGCATCCTCGCCGAAGCCAAGAAGAAGATGCATGCCTCCGTGGAGACCCTGAAGAAGGAGCTGGCCACGGTGCGCACGGGCCGCGCCAACGCGAGCCTTCTGGACACCGTGCAGGTGGAGTACTACGGCGCCATGGTGCCCCTCAACCAGATGGGCTCCGTCACCGTGCCGGACCCCTCCATGCTCCAGATCCAGCCCTTCGACAAATCCGCCATCAAGGCCATCGAGACGGGCATCCTCCAGGCCCAGCTCGGCCTCAATCCCAGCAACGATGGCAATGTGATCCGCCTGCCCATCCCAGCCCTCACCGAAGAGCGCCGCAAGGACCTCGTGAAGGCGACCCACAAGATGGCCGAGGACATCAAGACCGCCATCCGCAATGTGCGCCGGGACGCCAACGACGATGTGAAGAAGCTGGAAAAGGACAAGACGGCCGGTTTCAGCGAGGACATGGCCAAGAAGGCCATGGAGGATGTTCAGAAGCTCACCGACCAGCATGTGAAGGATGTGGAAGAGGCCCTCAAGCACAAGGAAGCCGAGATCATGAAGATCTGAGGGAAGGTGCCCGGGCAAGGTAGGCTGGTGCGGATGCCGCCCAAGCCTCTCCATCCGGTCCTGGACCTGGTCGTCCGCTCCCTGCGCTTCGTCTACCTGCTCTGGGGCGGCATGTTCCTGCTTTCCATGAGCCTCTATGGCCGCCTGCGCCTGCCGGGCTTCCTGTGGCATTGGCCGGACGCCGCCCGGTGGCTCCTGGGCCCCTGGGGCCGGGGCGTCGCCCTGGGCCTGGGGCTCGCCATGGCCACGGCGGCGCTGGTGGAGATCTGGGAGCTGGTGGACCGCCTGCTTACCCGGTTCTTCGAGCACGAGGACCGCTAGGCCGGAATGCGCGCTTGGCGGGGGAAGCCGCCTTTGCGATCCTGGATGCTTTGAACCCTCGGGGGCTTCGTCGCATCCCTAGGCGTTCCCAGGAGGTTTCATGGCAGGTGTCCAGCGTCGCCGGAGCGGGTCCGCGCTCACCACTGCGCTCGTCTTCGGTTCCGTCTTCGGACTCGGCACTGCGCTTCAGGCTCAAGCCCCCAGCCTCCCGGCCGCGGACGCGGTGGGTGTGGGCCGCGCGGGCGCGGGCGTGGCCTTCGGCCGCAGCCTGGAAGCCGCGACGCTCAACCCCGCCCTCCTGCCCACGCTCCAGGACAAGCTCTCCGCCTATGCGGCCGCGGGCTTCGAACTGCAGGCCGCGCAGGTGACCCTCCAATCCAACCAGACCACTGCCCAGACCACGGATCGCAACCGCCTGCTCGCGGGATTCGGCTTCGCGTGGCGGCCCGAAGGCGCTCTTGCCTACGGCCTGAAGCTGGACCAGCCCTGGGAACGCCACGGCCTCTTGCCGGATGACGCGCCGGGTCGTTTCTCGGGCCGGGAGTGGGATTTCTCCGCCCGCCGCCTGGAGGCCCAGGCCGCCTATGAGCTTCCCTCCCACCCCGGCATCAGCTTCGGCCTCGGCGTGGGTGTGACGCGCCTTTCCTTCACGGGCGTGAATGCCGTGCGTGTCCTCGTGCCCCAGGACGGCACCCAGCCCGCGGGCGGCGCGAACCCCGTGATCGGTCTTGCCGAACAGAGCCTCACCGAAAGCGGCAGCGCGACGCGACCCAGCTTCACCTTCGGCTTCCGCTGGGCCCTCAATCCCCGCTGGACACTGGCCGCCACCTACCAGTCCCAGGTCTCCGGCGACCTCACCCTTTCGAGCGGCTACTTCTCCGGCCCGTCCTATGTGGGCGTGAACGGCTATCCCCCGGTGCTCGCCGGCATCGGCACCCAAGGCGCCGCGGTGCTGGCCCAGTCCACGGTTCAGGCGGGCGATGGCAGCTACAAGCTCCCGGCGCGCATGACCCTCGGCGTGCGTCACCGGGTGAACAACCTCTTCACCTGGGAGCTGGACGCGCGCTTCCTCGGCGCGGGCCTGCAGATGCCCGGCTGGGCGAGCCTCACCACGCCCAATGGCCTCGCGGCCGCGCCGGGCGAGGTCCCCGCCGCGAAGCGCAGCTACGGCTTTTCCGCCATGGGCGAAGTGGATCTCACCAAGCGCCTCGTGCTCCGGGGCGGCCTCGCCTACGATGCGCCATTGCTGGATGAAGGCCAGTCCAACCCCGTGCTGGGTGGGCAGGCCAGCGCCACCTTCGCCATCGGCGCCACCTACCGCATGTGGGGCGGGGAGTTGAGCGCGGGCTATGCCTATCGTCAGTCCAAGGACGCCATCGTTCCCACTGGCCTGGATGGCACCTGGGACCAGGGCGGCTACACCGCGTCCGGCACCCCCGCGCGGGTGGAAGGCATGGGCCACCTCATCAGCTTCGGCTACAAGTTCGCCTTCTGATGCGCTACCTGGGCCCCCACGCCTGCGAAGAGGCGCTGGAGCGCGGCGAGCTCCGCGATCTCTGGGTCGCCGAAAGCGCCTGGGGCCGCGTCGCGAAGCTGCGCGAGGCCGCTCGGGCCGCTGGCGCCGTCGTGCGGCGGGAGCCGATGGATGCCTTGGACCGCCGCGCCAATGGGCAACGGCACCAGGGCGTGCTGGGGGAAGGTTCCGCCTTTGCGTACGCCGACTTCAGCCATCTTCTCGCGGCGGTGCGGGACAAGGGCGCGGGCGCGCTCCTGCTGGCGCTGGATGGCGTGACGGATCCCCACAACCTCGGTGCGATCCTGCGCAGCGCCGCCGCCGCGGGGGTGGATGGCGTCATCCTCCCCGAGCGGCGCAGCGCCCAGGTGAACGAGACGGTGGTGCGCGCCAGCGCGGGCACGGCCGGGCGCGTTCCGGTGGCGCGGGTGGTGAATCTCGGCCGGGCGCTGGATGACCTTAAGGAGGCCGGGGCCTGGCTCTACGGTCTCGCCGCGGGACCGGGCTCCGTGGACTACCTGGGCGAAGCCTTCGACCGCGCGACCGTGCTCGTCATGGGCGCGGAAGGCGAAGGCCTGCACCAGAAGATCGCCGAGCGCTGCGACCTTCGCCTCTCCATCCCCATGCCCGGACAGGTGGAGAGCCTCAATGTGTCCGCCGCCGCGGCGATCGCGCTCTTCCGGGTGCTCGCGGTCCGGGGTGGTTCCCGGTAGGGGGAAGGCCCCGCGCGGAAGTTTCCGCTTGAGCCGTCCCCAACCGCGTGATACCTTGCGAGTTCCCTGTCAGGGAAGTTCTGTCCCTCTGGACACCCCGACAGAAGGTTCCCCGGGGCTCCCGGGAGCCTTCGGGAGCCGCGCCCCCGAGGGGGAGCGGAAGGTCTTTCAGCATGCCGAGATGGCCGAGTGGTTAATGGCAGCAGACTGTAAATCTGCCGCGGAAACGCTACGGAGGTTCGAATCCTTCTCTCGGCACCACCTCGCCGCGGCGCTCCCTCTGGAGCCCGCAGCCTGGCGGGAAACGCCTCGCGGGAATAGCTCAGTTGGTAGAGCGTCAGCCTTCCAAGCTGAATGTCGCGGGTTCGAACCCCGTTTCCCGCTCCATCCGCCGCTTCGGCGGTTCTGGACCAGGCCCACATAGCTCAGTGGCAGAGCACTTCCTTGGTAAGGAAGAGGTCCCCGGTTCAATCCCGGGTGTGGGCTCCAGTCCAATCCCTTTCAAGCGCCAGTCCAAGCAGCACCGTTCCGCTTTCACTTCACTCAATCCAGGAGGTCCCCGTGGCCAAAGAGAAATTCGACCGTTCCAAGCCCCATGTCAACATCGGCACCATCGGCCATGTGGACCACGGCAAGACGACCCTGACCGCCGCCATCGCGACGATCCTCTCCAAGAAGAACGGCGGCGTCGCCAAGTCCTACGACCAGATTGACTCCGCCCCCGAAGAGAAGGCGCGCGGGATCACCATTAACACCGCCCATGTCGAGTACGAGACCGACAACCGCCACTACGCCCATGTGGACTGCCCCGGTCACGCCGACTATGTGAAGAACATGATCACCGGCGCGGCCCAGATGGACGGCGCGATCCTCGTCGTCGCCGCCACGGACGGCCCCATGCCCCAGACCCGCGAGCACATCCTGCTCTCCCGTCAGGTGGGCGTGCCCAAGATCGTCGTCTTCATGAACAAGATTGACATCGCCGACGCCGAGCTCGCCGAGCTCGTCGAGATGGAAATCCGCGACCTGCTCTCCTCCTACCAGTTCCCCGGCGACGAGACCCCCATCGTCAAGGGCTCCGCCAAGCTGGCGCTCGAAGCCGGCGACCCCTCCAAGCCCGACGCCAAGTGCGTGCTGGACCTGATGGACGCCGTGGACAGCTACATTGACACCCCGGCCCGCGCCGTGGACAAGCCCTTCATCATGCCCGTCGAGGATGTGTTCACCATCACCGGCCGCGGCACCGTGGTGACCGGCCGCATCGAGGCCGGCGTCGTGAAGGTCGGCGATGAAATCGAGATCGTCGGCATCCGCGACACCCAGAAGAAGGTCGTCACCGGCATCGAGATGTTCCGCAAGTCCCTCGACGAGGGCCGCGCGGGCGACAACGCCGGCATCCTGCTCCGCGGCATCGAGCGCAAGGATGTGGAGCGCGGCCAGGTGCTGTGCAAGCCCGGCAGTATCACCCCCCACACCAAGTTCACCGCCCAGGTCTATGTCCTCAACAAGGACGAGGGTGGCCGCCACACGCCGTTCTTCAACAACTACCGCCCCCAGTTCTACTTCCGCACCACCGATGTGACCGGTTCCATCAAGCTCGAAGCCGGCCGCGAAATGGTGATGCCCGGTGACAATGTGACGCTCGAAGTCGAGCTGATCTGCCCCATCGCCATGACCAAGGGCCTCAAGTTCGCCATCCGCGAAGGCGGCCGCACGGTCGGTTCCGGCAACATCAGCGACATCATCGCCTAAGTTTTCTGAAAGGATCACGCCATGCGCGAGATCATTCACCTCCAGTGCCAGGACTGCAAGCGCAAGAACTACAGCACGACCAAGAACAAGCGGACCACCACCGCGAAGCTTGAGTTCAACAAGTTCTGCCGCGCCTGCGGCGGCGTGAAGGTCCACCGCGAAGCCAAGGCCTAAGGGTCGGCTGGACGGTCCAGGTCATCGCCCGGCCAGATCCGGATAGGATCAAGGTCGGGCGGTTTCCACAGGGGAGTAGCTCAGCTGGTAGAGCAGCGGACTCCAAATCCGCAGGTCGCGGGTTCGAACCCTGTCTCCCCTGCCACCCCTGGCCCCGGATTCAACCCGGGGCCAGGCTTTTCCAAGACGAGCCATCCGGAGGGTTTCCCTTGATCGGCACCATCAAGCGGCAGGCCAAAGACCTCATGGACGAGCTGAACCGGGTGGACTGGCCCGGCAAGGCGGAGGTCCTCAGCTCCTCCTGGGGCACGGTCATCATCTCCATCTTCGTGGGCTGCTTCCTGTGGGCCAGCGACTGGGTGCTCTCCAAGGGCGCGGGGTTCCTCATCCCCGGCGGCCATTGAGCGCAGGAGCCACCATGAACGACACCCTTCAAGACGCTCCGGCCGCCACCGGCCGCCGCCTGGCCTGGTTCATCATCCACACCTACTCGGGCTATGAGGCCAAGGTGATGGAGAGCCTCCGTCAGCGCATCAAGATGGAAGCCCGCGAGGATCACTTTGGCGATGTGCAGATCCCCGAAGAGACCTACGAAGAGATGAAGCAGGATCCGAAGTCCGGCAAGAAGGAGCGCATCCTCAAGAAGCGCAAGTCCTTCCCCGGCTACCTGCTCGTCCAGATCGCCGTGAACACTTCCTCCGAGATGGAAGACGCGGACTGGCACCTCGTGCGCAACACCCCGAAGGTGACGAGCTTCGTGGGCGCCAACAAGAAGCGCCCCACGCCCCTGACGGACGAGGAAGTCCGCCAGATCATGAACCACCAGGAAGAGACCCAAGAGAAGCCCAAGCCGAAGTACCACTTCGAGAAGGGCGAGAAGATCCGCATCATTGACGGCCCCTTCGCCAACTTCGAAGGTGATGTGGAGGAGATCCACGAGGAGCGTTCCACCATCCGCGTGATGGTGACGGTCTTCGGCCGCTCCACCCCCGTCGAGCTCGATTTCATTCAGGTGGAGAAGCGCTAGCTTCTCCTGTTTGATCCGGCGGACAAGCGGCAATCCTGCCGCCCCGCCCTAAAGGCGGTAGTCGCCGGCATTCGCCGGAATCTCCGCGGAACCAGGAGCCAACCATGGCCAAGAAGATCACCGGATACATCAAGCTGCAGCTGCCCGCGGGCGAAGCGACCCCCGCGCCTCCCGTCGGCCCCGCGCTGGGTCAGCACGGCGTCAACATCATGGAGTTCGTGAAGCAGTTCAACGCGAAGTCCGTGGGTTCCGTGGACAAGGGCACCACGCTGCCCGTCGTCATCACCGTCTACGCCGACCGCTCCTTCTCCTTCATCCTCAAGACCCCCCCGGCCGCCGTCCTCATCAAGAAGAAGATCGGCCTGGACAAGGGTTCCGCGACCCCGAACAAGCAGAAGGTGGCCAAGATCACCCGCAAGCAGGTCGAGGAGATCGCCAAGGTCAAGATGCCGGACCTCACCGCCGGCAGCCTGGAAGCCGCCATGCGCTCCATCGAGGGCTCGGCGAAGTCCATGGGTGTCGAGGTCGTGGACTGATGGGATTGAAATCAGCCCCTGGACAGGGTCCCGGGGCCTGTTAAGCTGGACAGTTCTGGCATTCCCCCGTCGCGGGGGGATCCCGGCCACCGCGGCCGCATCCGCGGGAGATCAGAGAAAGGAGCCACTATGGCGAAAACCGGAAAGAAGTACCGGGCTGCCGCGGCCACGATCGAAGATCGCCCCTA